>JBGVCU010000054.1:0-40861 GCA_045119035.1 Bacilli bacterium
TCTTGATTTCATGAGGAATTCGTGATATAATAACCATAGATCTAAATCCTTTCTGATAAGTTTTTTTGTGGTTATTAAAATTATATCAGGGTTTAGATCTTTTTTCAATTATGAAAGTCTCACATCAATTGTAACACAACAGCATTTTTTTATATTTTTTATCAAAATTGTTGCAATTTGTAGAAAAATGATATATAATATAATTGCTCTGGCAGTGCTAGAGTATATCCCCTAAGAGAATAATAAAATATTCTCCCCTTCTTTGGAGCAACGTCCCCCCGTTGCTCTTTTTTTATAAAATGTAATAGGAGTGTTATTATGTTTAAAATAGTTGAATTCAGTCATTTATTAATTAGAGAATATATTAGAAATTCAAATCTAAATTATATTCGTTGTTTAGATGCTACATGCGGTAATGGATACGATACAATCTATATGGCAGAATTATTAAAAGATAAAGGTCATGTAGATGCTTACGATATTCAAAAAGTAGCAATTGATAATACAAAAGAAAAATTAGATAGTTATAATATCAACAACGTAAATCTATTTAATCAATCTCATGATTTAATTAATCCATCTTTATATGATTTAGCAATATTTAATTTAGGTTATTTACCTAATGCTGATAAAACAATAACTACAAAACATGATATATCTTTAAAAGCTATAAAACTTCTTACAGAAGAAATATTAAACAATAAAGACTTAACTATAATCATTTGTGTATATCCTGGACATCCAGAAGGAAAATTAGAATCTTTATATATTGATGAATATGTATTAACTTTATCATCTAGCAAATACTTAGTTACTAAATATCAAAATTATAATAGACCACAATCTCCATATATCATCACTATAAGTAAAAATTAAAAGACTGTTGAATTAACAACAGTCTTTTTAACTACCAAATAACTACACGTTTATTAGGAGCAATATACATTTTATCAGTCTTTTTAACGTTGAATGTTTGATACCATTCAGGGAAATTACGAGGAGTAATATTTGCTCTTAAAACAGCTGGACCGTGAACATCAACTTTTAGTAATAATTGTTCATATTCAGGTTTTGCTTTTGTACACCAAACTCTAGCCCAGTTCATGAAATATTCTTCATAAGAAACATTTTCTGTTTTACCCATAATTTCTAAAGTAACAGCCATACCACCATTATCAGCAATATTTTCTGAAACAATAAATTTACCATTAACTTTTCCTTGAGGTAATTCAATACCATCAAATTGTTTAACCATTGCTTTAATTCTAGCATTGAATTTTTTCATATCTTCTTTTGTCCACCAGTTATTTAAGTTACCATTTTCATCGCATTTTGCTCCATTGCTGTCAAATGCGTGAGAAATTTCATGACCAATAACCGCTCCAATACCACCTAAATTTTCGCTTCTTGTTTGTTTAATTGAATAGAAAGGTGCTTGAAGAATTGCTGCAGGGAAAGTAATATCATTAGAAGTAGGGTTGTAACATGCATTTACCATATGTCCAGGCATTGGCCATTCAGTATGATCTACTTCTTCATGTAATTTAGAAAGGTTATCTAATAATCTAATTCTTCCTAATTGACAAACAGCATCAAATAAAGAATCATTAGGATCAAATACTAAACTATCATAGATCGGTCTAACTTCATCAGGATACCCCATTTTAACTTTCATTGTAGAAAGTTTCAAAATAGCTTTTTGTTTAGTTGAATCTTCTAAAATATCATTTCTTAAAATACGATCTTTATATGTATCAATAATTTGATATACAATTTCAATAATATCTTTTTTAGCTTCTTCACCAAAGAATTTTTCTCCATAATATAATCCTACTGGTTCTGAATATAATCCAGATGCTAAGTTGTATCCAAATTTATCAATTGGAGTTACAGCAGGAATACCAGATAATGCACGATAATACATACTTCCTACTTCACGAAGTTCTTCACTTAATAATGAACATGAATTAATTAAACCAGTAACATATGCCCAGTGTTTATATAATTCTAATGTATCATCATTCATAACTTCTTTAAATGCTTTAAAGAAACGTGGTTCTGTAACAATAACAACTTCAGGTAAATCTTTAAATAAATCTACTAAAACTTGTTTTAAATCAAGTGGTTTTACCATATTAGCTACACGTGAAGTTTTCATTGGATTATACATTTTTGTATATTCACTCCACTCTTCACGGCTTTTTACAAGCTTAGATAAAATATCATCAAAAGCAATTGTATCTTGTAAATATTTAGCTTGATCTTCTGGTGATAAATCTGTTTGAGCTAAAATCATTTGTGCCATTTGAACCCACATACCTAAAATAGCTGCCTTTTGTTGAGCCATTTCTTCTTTATAGTAAGCTGTATCAGGTAAGATTACTCCTGGACCTTGAATATATAATTTATGATGGAAAGTATCTTTCATATCAACTTCTACACCAAAATCAATTGGTACAGGGATTTTTCTTAATAATAATTCTTTCATTAATCTAGACAAATCTTTATAAGAATGAATTTCATTTAAGATTGCTAAATTATCAAGAGCAGGTTTAATACCGTGTTTTGCTTTTCTTTCTTTATCTGTAGCAAGACGATATAACTCACAAGCTCTTTTTAAATGATCATTGTAGTAATCTTCTGTTTCACACATATTACTAATTTCTTTGATCATTAATTCTTCTACTTCTGTAGCAAGCGTATTAAATCCCCCTGTTGCAGGCATATCATCAGGAATTACTAATGAATCTAATTTTTCTCTATTTACATATTCAAATAAATCATCTTGAATTCTAACTTTTTCCATAACTTTTCTCCTCTTAAAATAATGTTAGTTGTTTTGCAAGTCGCTTTTTTACAGGACCAAATGAACGACGATGTTCATCAAGCACTCCATATTTTTCTAAAGCTTCAAAATGTTGCTTAGTTGGATATCCTTTATTTTTATCAAATTGATATAAGGGATATTTTTTTGCAAGTTCATCCATATATAAATCTCTTGCAACCTTTGCAATAATACTTGCACAACCAACAGAATAACTTCTTAAATCACCTTTAATAATTGATAAATTTACAATATTATCAATATCAAGTTTCATACAATCAGAAATAATTGCATCAGGTTTAATTTTTAAATTCTTAATTGCATTAGTCATTGCAAGTCTACTTGCTTCTAAAATATTAATTTCATCAATTGTTTTAGAATCAATAAAACAAATATCATAACTTAATGCTTTTTCTTTAATTAATTTATCTAATTCATTACGTTTTTTTAAAGATAATTTCTTAGAATCAGTAACACCTTCAATAATATCATCTAAAGGCATTATAACTGCTGCAGCAACAACAGGACCAATTAATGGACCACGCCCTACTTCATCAGTTCCGCAAATATAAATAAAGCCTTCATTTTGCAGTTGATGTTCAAACTCTAAATTATCAATATCTTCTTTATTAAATTGTTGCTTCATCTATTTCACCAACAATATCAAATGTAATTGGACCAAACGCTAAATGTCTTATATCTTGTAAAATTAACGTTGCTGTTCTGTTTAAATCGACTTCTTTATTTTGTAAATAAAATTTTAAACTATGACCAACTTGATGTAAAATACCTTCAGGATCACTATCAAGATTATCTAATTTATAATGATTCATTAAGACATCTGGATAATGTTTACTTAAAAAAGCAAGTCCATATATTGCAATATCTGTAATTCTTAAAATATCATCTTTAATTGAACCAATAATAGCTAAGTTATAACCAATTTTTTGTGTTTCAAATTTAGGCCATAATACCCCTGGAGTATCAAGTAACTCGACACTATCACTAATTCTAATCCATTGTTGAACTTTTGTAACACCTGGTTTATTTCCAACATTTGCTACTTTTTTCTTAACAAGAGAATTAATGAAGGTAGATTTACCAACATTAGGAATACCAACAACCATCGTTCTTACCGCTTTTGATTTTAAACCTTTTGCAGCATCTTTTTTTCTTTTAGGTTCCATCATTTTATCAATAGTTTTTAATGTATCTTTTATACATTTACTATCTTTACTATTAATTGCAATGGCTTCATTATTGTTTTTACGATAATATTCAAGCCATTTTTTTGTTTCATCTGGATTTGCCATATCCGATTTTGTAAGAATATATAAAACTAATTTATTCTTAACTTTTTCTTTTAACAAAGGATTAAATGATGACATCGGAATTCTAGCATCAAGTAATACAATAATTAAATCAACTAATTTTGTTTTTTCTTCTATTTCACGTATGGCTTTTGCCATATGACCTGGATACCATTGAATCATTAGATCTTCCTCCAGTCAAATATAAATTTGCCAATTCTGTATTTTACTACACCTAGCATATCTAATTCATTTATTAAACCTATACTTCTAGAATCTGTTGAATTTCTTCTATTATCACCTAAAACAAAGTAATAACCTTCAGGAATAACTTCACTTGATTGAATCACATTAAAACGATCCACATAATAAAAGATTACAGTTCCATCAGCTAAAATATCTAATCCGCGATTATAAAAATAATCTAATTTTTTAAAATCATCTATTCTGAAATTTCTATAACTCAAATCAGAATAATATGACTGGTTATATTCTTCACCATTAATATAAATAACAATTTCATTATGTATTTCTAATATTTTAATTCTATCACCAGGTGTACCAATTACACGTTTAATATATAATTCTTCATTAATAACATTGAAATTATGTCTTTCATTTACATCAATAACAACAATATCATTTCTTTTAAATTCATCTTCATAAAATAAAATTACATTTTCTTCATTTTGTAAAGTTGGATTCATCGATGTACCATCAACAGTTGCTAAAGTAAACCAATAACTAATAATAAACGTAGAAACACAAATACAAACAGGTATAACTACTAATAAATCAAATATAGAAAATATTTTTTTCTTGATATTTAAGCTTAATTTTAACGCTTTTTCTTTTTTAAATGCAACTAGTATTAAATATACTCCACCTAATAATGGAAAAATACTAGAAATAATCATGATGATATTATAGACTAAATGTAAATTAAATGTAGAAAATATTATTTTCTTAGGAATTAAAAACATTACTAAATAAATAATAATACACATTAAATAGATGAGTAAATTGATTAGTAATTTTTTATTAAATTCTTTTTCTTCTAAAGACTCATCAACTATTGTTTCTTTTATTTCTTCCATAATATCACCTCCTATTTATAAATTAAATTAAACCTTCTTCTTCTAAAATCTCTTCTAATGTCTGCATACCTACAAGTACTTGACGAGGTTTACCTTTTACTGCTGGACTTAGAATACCTAATTTTTCCATTTGTAAGAAGATTTTATTTGCTCTTGGATATCCCATTTTAAAATGTAATAAAGCTTGTTGGTTAGATCCAGTGTCATTTTCTACACAGAATCTAGCAACTTCTGGTAACATTTCATCATAAGCATCTTCATCAGATAATTGATTATATTTACCACCTTCACTACGACGAATATCTTCTAAATCTACAATATAGTTTTCACCATATGTATTTCTAATTTTATTAACAATTGATGTAATTTCTCCATCATCATCACTAATGAAAGCTGCTTGAATACGATCAGCTTCGCTTCCAGCATATTTTAATAATAAGTCTCCACGACCAACAAGTTTTTCTGCTCCACTTGAACCAAGAATAATTTTTGAATCATCAAATGAAGATGTCTTGAAGGCAAATCTTGTATCGAAGTTTGCTTTAATTTCCCCATTAATTACACTACTAGATGGTCTTTGAGCAGCTAAGATTAAATGAATTCCACATGCTCTTGCTTTAGAGGCAAGACGTTGAATTGATTTTTCAACATCAGCTCCTGCATTAATAATCCAGTCACTGAATTCATCCATTACAACAACTAAATAAGGTACAATATCTTTCCCTTCTTCTTTTAATAATCTATTAATAGCAGGTAAACTTCTTGCACCATATAAACCTAATAATTCATAACGACGTTCCATTTCATTAACAATCCAATTCATTACACCTTTGAAATCTTCAAAATCTGTAATAACAGGCATTGCTAAATGAGGAATACCTTTATATGTACTAAGTTCAACAAGCTTTGGATCAATTAAAATTAGTTTTAAATAATCCGGACTGCATCTATATAATAAACTTAAAATAATTGTATTTAAAGAAACACTTTTACCAGATTTTGTTGTTCCAGCAATTAAACAATGTGGCATTTCTGTAATATCTACAAATACTTTTTTACCAGTAACATCTAAACCAACTGCAATCGGTAACTTACCTTCATATTCTTTAAATTCTTTAGAATTAATTAAATCACCTAGTAAAACTGTTTTTCTTTTTCTATTTGGAACTTCAATTCCCGCATATGGAGTATTAGGAACTTGAGAAATAAAACGAATATTATTATCCTTTGGTAAAGCAAGTGCAAGTTGAATATTATCTTCTAACTTAGAAATATTATTAACATGAACACCAGGAGCAAGCTTAATCAAAAATTGAGTAACTGTAGGTCCAACAATTTTCCCAACAACTTCAGCTTTAACTTGGAAATCAATAAATGTTTGGTTAATAATTTGTTCTTGATGCTTTAACCATTCTTCATCATCTAATGTTGCACTTTTACTAACAGGTAAATCATTTACAGAAGGTAAATGATATTGTCTTCTACGAGTATGTCTTACAGGTTCTACAGGTTTTGTAGTTTCTTTTACTAAAGTATCTACAAAAGGTGTTTCATAAGAAATTTCTTCAGTAAATTCTTTTTCACTTTCATCAACATATTCTTCATCAAATTCTTCTTCTTGATATTTTTCATACTCTTCATAATCTTCTTCTATAGCAGGATTTGCATAAAGAGAAGTATTATAAGTTTCTTTCTTTATTTTTTCACTATTATCAATAACAAGAGGTTTGTCTTTACCTTCACCAACAGAAATTAAGCTTAAATCAATTGTATTTTTTCCTTTAAGGAAATCATATTGTTTTGGATTACCTCTACTATTATCAATAATATAAATTTTATTTTGGTGTTTACCACTTGGAGAAACAAAATAACTCTCAGGTTGCTTAGGTTTTTCTATAACTTTTTCTTCATTTACATTTTTTGTTTCTTCTACTTTTTTGTCACGATTAATCGTAGCCACAAAAAAATCACGTCTTTTGTTATCCATAATTCCTCCTACATTTCTCTTTCAATTTCATTTAAAGCTTCATTAATTTCTTTTTCATTTAAAATTCTTTCTTCATTAAATAAACTTTTACTATATGCTTTATTAGTTTCATCAGAAACAATATCTAAAACAAGTAAAAAGATTCTATTTAATGTGAAAGTTAAACTTGTATTTATTACAACTTTTTTAATCCAATAAATAGGATTAGCATAGTTAATAACTGTCATAATTGATTGGAAAACTTTTTTTGTTTTTGAAGACGTAGCAACTTTAACAATTTTGTTTTCTTCAATTTTCTTTTTAGTGTCAATAATTCTAAATATTTGACTAATAGTCATTTTTCTAAAAATCTTAAGAACTGGTTTAGAAAAAATTCCGTCTAATCGATTTGACAAATAATTTAACAAATGAATTAATTCTTCAATTGATAATTCATAAATTGGATATTTAGAATTTGGATAATAATTTGAAGCAACAGTATTAGCTACATTATAGATTGCTTCTCCAAACATATCCGTTTTTTCTTTCATCGATAAACCTTCAGTATCAGTGATAAAATCTTTTTTAATATCAGAAAGCTTTTCTTTTAATAACCCTTCATTTTCGAAGCTTAATTCTTTAATTTCTGAGCTTTTTGTTTTCTTTAAACTAGCTAAGAAAATAACTACATATAAACAAACAGAAATAATAAAACCAACCAAAATACCTGTTAATAAAATAAACAAACTTGCCCATGAAAATTCACTAGTAAAGCTTTTAAATATATCTGTAAAAAAATTATCAACAGAAAAAACTTTTAGCATCTTTATTACTTCCTTTCCTATAAACCTTAACTAATTATACTATTTTTTTTGAATTTTTGCACCGTAAATGCCTATATTTAATTTGTATGATTTTTCAATTAATTTTCTTGCAAAAAAATCAATTTTTATGTATAATTAAGTATCTAAAATTAAAGGAGGTATCTATGGAAAAACATTTAATTGTATTAGATTTAGATGGAACTTTATTACCAGATTTAACAACTTGTGATGAAGAAACATTTGAATATCTAAGAAAACTAAACAATGATGGACATATTATAATGCTCGCAACAGGTAGACCAAAAAGATCAAGTTATTTTGTTTATGAAAAACTTAATCTTCATTCTCCTTTAATTAACTACAACGGAGCACTTGTTACAAACCCTAAAGATCCAGATTTTAAAATAACAGACCTTCGAATTAATTTAAAAGATTTACTTGATATAATAGAACATATTAGACCATATCTTATCAATGTATTTTGTGAAATTCATGATGATATCTATGTAATGGAATATAATAGTCATGTTCACGATTATCTTCATGTTGATGGTGGTGTTGTTCATAGTGGAGAATTAAAAGATATTCTACCTGATACACCTCATGGAGCATTATTCTTTTTAGATAGTCATTATATCTCAATCTTTGAGGATTATATTCAAAATACATTTAAAGGAAATATTCTTTCTAGATATTGGCAAATAGGGCCTAATCACATTGTTGAAATTTATAGTCCTCTTGTTGATAAGAAAAATGGTATTAAAGATGCTATTGAATATTACGGAATTAATCCAAAAAATACAATTGCAATTGGTGATGGACATAACGATATTGGAATGTTATCTGTATGTAATCATAAAGTAGCAATGGGAAATGCTCATCCTGAATTATTAAAAGTAGCAAATTATGTTACAGATCGTATTGAAAATAAAGGTGTACTTAATTTCTTAAAAAAATATTTTGAAGAAAAATAGGAATCAGTTTTACTGATTCCTATTCTTTTATTTTACATTCTTTTAAAACTTTTCTCTTACTATAAACAATTAAGAAAATACAAAATGCTAAAACTATTACAAAAATACTAGTTGTTGTAATAAACTTATTTAAATTAAATTTCTTAAATGCTTGAAGTAAATAACCTACATATAATACTAAATCAATTACAATTAAACTCAGTCCTGTATATAATGCATTTGATACAACAATATCAGCATGTTCGCAGTCAAATTCATTTTTATATAAACCTGATATTCTTTTATATACAAAGAAAGTAATGAAACACACAATTGCAGCAAGCAGACTATTAAAAGGAATTACTGCAAAAAGTACATAAAATAACATATAATTATCTGGTGTAATACCTTTAATAATACTTAACATTCCAAATACAGCCTCAAATCCGTATGCATTAACATACCAAGGAATTAAAACTAACGAATTCATTAATACAGCAGTACAAACCCAAATAACTGAACCAACTACTAAACTAATAATTCCACCTTTTTTAGTTTTGAATTTTTGATAAATTAGTGAAACAGATAAAGCAACACTTAAACCAATAACTAAATCCGCAATTTCACCAATACCAGCAGTTGAAGACATTGGAATTTTAACCGCAAATCTTACAATAACAATAATACATGCTTCTGCTGGACCAAAAATTAATCCTGCTAATATTACTGGTAAATTTGATAATTGAATATCTAAAAATGAAGGGAAAATAAATGGTAAAGGAAATTTTAAAAACATATAAAATATTATTGAAAGTGCTGCTAAAATTCCTACGATTGTAATTTTTTTAATTTGTTTTTTTCTCATATAATCCTCCTAAATAAACAAAAAATTGACAGATAAATACTCTGTCAATTCGGTTTATTAGAATAAATTCTAATTTTCTTCTCTCATCCAGACTATACTGTCGGCTTAGGAATTACACCTAATCATGCAACAAGTGCTCGCGGGCTTTACCGCCGGTAGGGAATTACACCCTGCCCTGAAGAATATTTATCTTATTATGATTCATAATTATTTTTTATGAATGTTTTTATTAATTTCTTTTTTTATACTATCATCAATTTGTTTTTCTTCTAAGAAATTTTTACTAATATTTCTTAAATTTTCATTGATGTGTTTTTTCAAATAGATCACCCAATAGATTTTATGAAAATAATCTTTTAATTAGACCTATTTATATTGCTTATCATAAGTAAAGCCAGCTCCTCTAACTTCACTTGCTTTTGTAACAAAAACAAAAGCTTCTGGATCTATTTCATTAATAATAGAACGTAAACTATAATATTCTTTAGTAGATAAAACGCAAATTAACATTTTACCAGATATATTTGAATATCCACCTGTAGAGTCAATTTCTGTAACAGTACGATCTAAAATTTTGATGATTTGCTCTTTTATTTCATGATTTTTCTTACTTACGATGTTTACAGAACGAACATTAAATCCTCCAAATACAACATTGTCAAGAATATAACCGCTAATTAAAATAAATAAAGTTCCATACAATAGATTAGATAAATCTTTTGCAACTATAGCACCCATTAATACAATTGATCCATCTATTAAAAACAAACTAACTGATAATGGAATTTTAAAATATTTTAATAATATATATTGAGGAATGTCTACCCCACCAGTTGATGCACCATTTTTTATAGCAAGACCTAATCCTAGGCCCATAATAGCTGCACTTGCAAGAACAATTAGTATTTTTTCATTTCCAAAAGAAATATTATTGCTATTAACTAAAGTGTATATAGCCTCACATATAAATACGTAAACTGGAAAAATTACCGATCCATATACTGTTTTTAAGAAAAATTCTTTTCCAAGAAAAATTAAACTAATAAATAATAATACAACGTTAAGAACAAAAACAATTATCGAAGTTTGAATATTTTTAAATATTGTATTATTTAATATAGTACCAATTCCGCCTACTCCACCACAAACAATATTATGTGGATCAAGGAAGAAACTAAAAGCAAAGGCAGATAAAAATACACCAAGATTAATCATTAAAAATTCTTTTAAAAATTTCTTATTAAAGAATTTTTCTTTTAATGTTTCTTTCATATTATTCTCCACTATTTATTTTTTGTAAATATCCATTAATAAATAAATCTAAATCACCATCTAATACACTAGTAGGATTACCATTTTCAATATTTGTACGATGATCTTTAACTAATGAATATGGATGAAGAGTGTAAGTTCTAATTTGTGAACCAAAGGCATTATCTGTTACTTTTCCGCTTACACTACGTACTTCATCTTGAATATTTTGAACTTTAAGTTGAAAAAGTTTTGCTTTTAAAACACTTAAAGCTTTTTCTTTATTTTGAATTTGACTTCTTTCATTTTGACAACTAACAACAATTCCACTAGGTAAGTGTGTTATACGAACTGCTGAATCTGTTGTATTTACATGTTGTCCACCAGCTCCACTAGAGCGATATGTATCAACTTTTAAATCATCTGGATTTATTGTAATTTCATCATCATCAATTATTTCAGGATAAACATTTACTCCAGCAAAACTCGTATGACGTCTTGCATTAGAATCAAATGGAGAAATTCTAATTAAACGATGCACACCTTTTTCAGCTTTTAAATAGCCATATGCATTTATTCCATTTACTCCAATAGTAACACTTTTAATCCCCGCATCATTTGCTTCTTGATAATCGATTAAATCAACATTAAATCCTTTTCTTTCAGTATAACGTTTATACATTCTGTATAACATTAAAGCCCAATCTTGTGATTCTGTCCCCCCAGCACCAGGATGAATTTCCATAATAGCATTACTACTATCATACTTGTCACTTAGTAAAAGTTCAATTTCATAATTATTTAACTTTTTATCTAAATCACTTATTAATTCATCAGCTGTATTAACTAAGTCTTCATCATCTAATTCAATTAAAATTCCTAAATCTTCAATACTTGTATTTACTCCTTTAAATTTTGATAATTTATTTTTTAACTCTTTACTTAAAGAAGTAATACGCATTGCCTCTTTTTGATTATTCCAAAAATCACTACTTGACATTAAAGAATCAAGTTTATTAATTTCTTCAATTATCATATTAGGCTTAATAACTTCTTTTATATCATTGATTCTTTTTAGGAAACTTTGATAAAACTTAATTATTTCAAATTTTTCCATAATCTAATTATTCTTCTTTACCACAACATTGTTTATATTTTCTTCCACTTCCACAAGGACATGGATCATTACGTCCAACTTTTTCAGATTTTTTAACCGGACGACGTTTTAATTCTTCTTTTCCAGATGAAGTACTTGTTGGTTTTGCTACTTCTTCACGTTGTAAATTATCTCTAATTTGAGCTCTATTAATATTTAATACAATATCATTTTCAATATTTGATAACATTTCATTAAACATTTCAAATCCTAATTCTTGATATTCGCGTAATGGATTAAGTTGAGCATAAGATTTTAAACCAACACTTTGGCGTAAACTACTCATTTGATCTAAATGATTCATCCAATATCTATCTACAACTTTAAGTAATACTACCTTCATAAATTCATCATAGATTTCTTTAGGGAAAGTATTTTTCTTATCTTCTAAGTTCTCAATAAATTTATTGTAAATCATTTCTTCAACTTCAATTGGAGTTTTGTTTTCAAAATCTTCTTCTTCAAAAGTACCCATATTGAAGAATATTCTAACAAATTCTTTATAGAATTTATCGGCATCTACACTAGTGTTTTTCTTTTCTTCAATTGTATATTTATTAACAAATCTAGAAGCAACGCTTTTCATCATATGGTGAATTGTAGATTCCACAGATTCTTGGAATAATACATCTTTTCTTTGACCATAGATAATTTCTCTTTGTTTACGTAATACTTCATCATATTCAACTACACTCTTACGTCTATCAAAGTTATATCCTTCAACACGTTTTTGTGCACCTTCAATGAATCTAGACATCATTTTCATTTCTAGAGGAATTTCATTACCATTTTCATCAGTTGTAACAATCATTCCAATGTATTTTTCAAAACGTTCTCCTCCGAAACGAATTAATAATTCATCTTCACATGATAAATAGAATCTACTATATCCTGGATCTCCTTGACGACCACTACGTCCGCGTAACTGATTATCAATACGACGAGATTCATGACGTTCTGTACCAATTACAGCTAAACCTCCAAGTTCAGCAACACCTTCTCCAAGTTTAATGTCAGTCCCACGTCCTGCCATATTTGTTGCAATTGTTACTGCACCTTTTTGACCAGCTTTTTCAATAATTCCAGCTTCTTTTTCATGTTGTTTAGCATTTAAAACATTATGAGGAATACCCATTCTTCTTAAATAATTAGAAATTAATTCTGATGTTTCAATTGCAATTGTACCAACTAGAACTGGTTGACCTTTTTCGTGACGAGCTTTAATATCTTCTGCAACAGCTCTGTATTTTGCTTTAGCTGTTTTAAAAATAAAATCAGGAGCATCAATTCTAACAACAGGTTTATTTGTTGGAACTTCAACTACAAACATATTATAGATATTTCTAAATTCTTCTTCTTCAGTTTTAGCAGTCCCAGTCATACCAGCAAGTTTTGAATACATTCTAAAGTAATTTTGGAATGTAATTGTTGCTAAAGTTTTTGTTTCTTTCTTAATTTCTACATTTTCTTTAGCTTCTAGTGCTTGGTGTAACCCTTCACTAAATTGACGTCCGATCATTAAACGTCCTGTAAATTGGTCTACAATAATTACTTGTCCATCTTGTACAACGTAATCAACGTTTTTATCCATAATATAATTTGCTCTTAAAGCATTATTAATATGGTGAACAATATTAACATAGCGTACATCATATAGGTTTTCAACATTAAAATATCTTTCAGCTTTAGCCATACCACTTTCATTTAAAGTAATATGTTTAGATTTAATGTCAATTTCATAATCTTCTTCATGTAAACTTTTTGCGAAAGTATTTGCTTGTGCATAAAGATTTGGTCCACGTTTTTCTCCACCAGAAATAATTAAAGGTGTTCTTGCTTCGTCAATTAAAATTGAATCGACTTCATCGACGATTGCAAAATTTAATTTAGGACGTTGAACCATCATTTCTTTATAAATAACCATATGGTCTCTTAAATAGTCAAATCCAAGCTCATTATTTGTTGAATAAGTAATATCACATAAATAAGCTGCACGTTTTTCTTCTGGAGTTAATTCTCTTAAGTTAAGACCTACAGTAATACCTAAGAAATTATGAACTCTACCCATTTCTTCAGATTGAGTTGATGCTAAGTATTCGTTTACTGTAACGATATGAACACCTTCACCTGATAAAGCATTAAGGTATGCAACAAGTACTGAAGTTAAAGTTTTACCTTCACCAGTTTTCATTTCTGCAATATTACCAAAATGAATTGCAGCAGCACCGATAATTTGCACTTTAAACGCACGAAGTCCTAAAACTCTATCTGCAGCTTCTCTAGCTGTTGCAAATGCTTCAACTAATAGTGAATCAAGTGATTCTCCTTTAGAATAACGTAATTTAAATTCATCAGTTTTTGCACGTAATGCTTCATCTGATAAACCTTTATATTCTTTTTCTAATGCTAAAACTTTATCTGCAAGTTTTTCGCATCTTTTTAATTCTTTATATCCGGGGTCAAATAATTGTTTAAACATTATGATCCTTCCTTTCTAATTCATTTAATTATACCAAAATTTTCAATATTTATCAAGTAAAAATTGCTATAACATAAATTTATTTGAAATTTCACAATATTTATACTAAAAATAAAAAGTCCCACTTTATGTGGGACTTAAAAAGAGAGGTCTATTTTAATTCGATAGTTCCGTAATTACCATCTTTTCTTAAATAAACAAGAGTAGGTTTATGATTTTCTTCATTGATAAATAAGAAGAAATCATGATCTAACATTTCAAGTTGTAAGATTGCTTCATCAACACTCATTACATCTGCATTTACTTGTTTAGTTTTAACTAGTTGGCTTACTTCTTTTTCTACTGGTTCTTCTGCTTTTTCAGCGTAGAATTCAGCAATACCATCGCGTTTTCTAATTAAAGTATTAATACGTTTTTTATGACGTAAGAATTGTCTTTCGATTTTATCTATTGTTATATCAATTGCGGAGAAAACTGAATCGCCTTTCGTTTCAGCTCTAAGGACTATATGTTTTGTTGGTATTGTTACCTCTACAGTATAAGTATTTCCTTTCATGCTGCACAGTACATTTGCATTTACTTCGTGTCTTTCACCAAACATTTCATCAAGTGATTCTACTTTTTCGTAAATGTACCCCTTTTCTTTTGCGCTTAATTCAAGTTTGTCCTTAACTTTTAAATTAACTTTTAACATACACATTCCTCCGTTTCATCATTAGATAAGATAACACTCCTTATATTTTTAAAATACTTATCTTATCTATTTATATTATACCACAATAAAAAAATGTTGTAAATTGATTTTATAATTTTTTTAATAAAATTCATTTAAAGAACACAATTAAATTAACTTTATATTCTAAACTATCAATATATTCATCAATCTCATAAATATCATTAAAGTCAAAAACATAAATGATAGGAAATCTTTGTTTAATAATTTTATTAATTAATTTTATATTTTCATTGTATTTAAGAAAAATATACAAACTTTTTCCAATAATACATTGTTCAATATATAGTTTTTTATTACCTAAAAATAAAAAAATATTTGTAAATGTAATTTCATATTTAGTCTTCATACTTAATACTACTTTTATAATTTACAAATATTTCTTTTTTATTTAATAATTATTACATTACAATACTTACTAATTTATTTGGAACAACAATAATTTTTTTAGGCGTTTGTCCATTTAAAATAGCTTGAATTTTTTCACTAGCTAAAGCTAATTTTTCAACTTCTTCTTTTGATGTATTTGCTGGAACAAAGATTTTATCTCTTAATTTTCCATTTACTTGAACAACAATAGTAACTAAATCATCTTTAGTTTTTTCTTCATCATATGTAGGCCAAGCTTCGTATGCAATTGTATTTTCATGACCAAGTAAGCTCCATAATTCTTCACCTAAATGAGGAGTAATACAGCTAATCATTTTAACAAATCCTAAAGCATATTCTCTTGGAAGTTTATTAACTTTATATACTTCATTTACAAAAATCATTAATTGGCTAATAGCAGTATTGAAAGCTAAATTTTCAAAATCTTCTGTAACTTTTTTTACTGTTTGATGATATACTTTTTCTAATTCTTTTACTTCATCATTTGTAATGATATTAGCTTCAATAATCATTCTGTATACACGATTAATAAATTTATAAGCACCTTCAACACCTTGATTACTCCATGGTTTACTTGCTTCAAGAGGTCCCATAAACATTTCATAAAGTCTTAATGTATCAGCACCATAATCTCTTACAATATCGCTAGGATTTACGACAAACTCAGGGAATCTTTTTCCCATTTTAATTCCGTTTGTTCCTAAAATCATACCTTGATGAACTAATTTTTTAAATGGTTCATCAAAATTGATAAATCCTTTTTGATGTAAATATTTAGTCCAAATTCTTGAATACATTAAATGTCCAACAGTATGTTCAGGTCCACCAATATATAAATCAACTGGTAACCAATGATTTAATAATTCTTTATTACCTAATTCATCATTATTTTGTGGATCAACATATCTTAAGAAATACCAGCTTGATCCAGCTGACCCTGGCATAGTTGAAGTTTCACGTTTACCAACAATTCCATTTTTATTATAATATTTCCATTCTTCAGCATTTTCTAAAGGCGCTTTACCATTCTTAGATTTATAATCTGATAATTCTGGTAAAACAAGTGGTAATTCTTCATCAGCTAAAACATAAATTTTACCATCTTCTAAATGAACAACAGGAACAGGTTCTCCCCAATAACGTTGTCTAGCAAAAATCCATTCTCTAAATTTATAATTAACCTTTTTCTTACCGATTCCTTTATTAGTTAAGAATTCGATCATTTTATTAATAGCATCTTCTTTATTTAAACCATCTAAGAATCCTGAATTAATGTGAATACCATCTTCTGTATAAGCTTCTTTTTCAATATCTCCACCTTCTAACACTTGAATGATTTCGATACCAAATTTTTTAGCAAATTCATAGTCTCTTGTATCATGTGCAGGAACAGCCATAATTGCACCAGTTCCATAAGTTGCAAGTACATAATCAGAAATATAAATTGGAATATGTTTTCCATTTACAGGATTAACTGCATAACTACCTGTAAAGCATCCTGTTTTTTCTTTGTTTGATGTTCTTTCAAGTTCAGATTTTTTTGATGCTTCTAAAACATAATTATCAATTGAAGCTTTTTGTTCAGCTGTTGTGATATTTTTAACTAAATCATGTTCAGGTGATAAAACGCAATATGTTGCTCCAAATAAAGTATCACATCTTGTAGTAAATACTGTAAAACTATAATCAGTACCAAAAACATTAAAATCAATTAATGCTCCTTCACTTCTACCAATCCAGTTTCTTTGCATTTCTTTTGTTGATTCAGGCCAATCAATTCTATTTAACCCTTCTAATAATTCTTCAGCAAAAGCAGCTTGGTCAATTACCCATTGTTTCATATTCTTACGAATTACTGGATATCCACCACGTTCAGATTTACCATCAATTACTTCATCATTTGATAAAACTGTACCTAATTCTTCACACCAGTTAACAGGCATATCAACATATTTAGCATATCCATCTAAATATAAATTTTTAAAAATCCATTGTGTCCATTTATAAAATGAAGCATCACTTGTTGCTAGAACTTTTGACCAATCATAGTCAAAACCTAACTCTTTTAATTGTTTTGAAAATGTACCAATATTTTTTTGAGTAAAGCCATCAGGATGGTTTCCTGTTGAAATTGCATATTGTTCAGCAGGTAATCCAAATGAATCATACCCCATTGGATGAAGTACATTGTATCCTTGCATTCTTTTCATTCTTGAAACGATATCTGTTGCTGTATATCCTTCAGGATGACCTGCATGAAGTCCTACACCTGATGGATATGGGAACATATCTAGTGCATAAAACTTAGGTTTAGAAAAATCCCAAACATCTGTTTTAAATGTATTATTATCTTCCCAATATTTTTGCCATTTAGCTTCTATTTCTTTATGATTATAACCCATGTTTATTTCCTCCATTTGTTGAAATAAAATAATATCTTACTGCTGTTGATAAATAAAAGAATGATATTAATTGACATACTATTAATAACAATGATGATGCCATAAAAATCGATAAAGTATTAGCAAATGTGTATATTGTAAATGCATAAATACCCATATGATAAATCTTACCGTATTTAATACCTAAATGTCTATTAAATAAATATAATATCAAAGTTGGAATAAGTATCATAAATAATAAACCAACAATACCATTAATTAATATAGTTGGAATACTAATCGCAATAATCATCGTTTTATATTTGTTAAATAAACCAAATAAAACTCCCGCAAACTCATTACCAACAACTACTCTACTATCAAGTGAAAGTTTTGCACTTAAAATTCCAATTTCTTCGTATGTAGCAAGTTCCACAAAAAATCTTGCATTATTAACTTGATAAATACCTGAAATATTATTTTTTGTAAATATTAATTCATATTGTTTAGCTTCATTGTCAAATGATTCCATTTCTTTAGAAATAAAATCACGATTTGAATCCTCTAAATATGGGAAAAAATACATTCCACAAGTATCTGTTTCAACATATAATTTCTCATCAGGCATTAAACTATATAATTTATAATCCGCAATAAACATTGAAGATTCTTGTTTACTATAAGCATTTGCCATTTCAACAAAAACATTATTATCAATACCACCTGTAAAACAAATATATAAAATATTTGGTAAAGTAAAAATTAATAATAAAAAAACAAAATATCCAAATGTCTTCAGTTTACTATCAGTATACTGATGAATCATTTTGGGATTTAATATTGAATTTTTAAAACGAGTATACATCCTAGTAACCTCCTAACATACTTTATTAATTATATCATAATTGATTTGAAATGTAAATTCATATTACTTAAAAAATATCAAATTTTAATTAATATAAAAAAAGACCTTATAAAGGTCTTTTAATTTCAATAACTATTTAGTTAATTGAGCTTTAGCGATATCGCATAAGTTGTTGAATGCTGCAATATCATTTACAGCTAAATCAGCTAACATTTTTCTGTTGATATCGATATTTGCAAGTTTTAAACCATGCATTAATTTATTATAGCTTAATCCATAAGCACGAGATGCTGCATTAATACGGATAATCCATAATTTACGGAAGTTTCTTTTGTTGTTTTTACGGTCACGATAAGCATATGATAAAGATTTCATTACTTGTTCATGAGCTGTTTTATATAATGTGTGTTTTGATCCAAAGTAACCTTTAGCAAGTTTTAAAATTTTATTTCTTCTTCTGCGAGCTACTACTCCGCCTTTAGTACGTGGCATGTTTGTTACCTCCTAATTAAATATTTGACAATTGTTGTCTAATTCTCTTTGTATCAGAAACTGAAAGAGTACTAGGCTTACGTAAATGTCTTGTTCTTTTTTGTGTTTTTCCAGGAGCTAAATGACTTGTTCCTGCTTGTCCACGTTTAAATTTTCCAGTTGCTGTTCTCTTTAAACGTTTTTTAGTACCACTGTGTGATCTCATTTTTGGCATAATTATTAATCTCCTTTTTATTTTTTCTTTTTGTCTGGAATTGGGCTTAAGTTCATAAACATATTACGCCCATCTAATTTAGGTTCTGAATCCATTACTGCAATGTCACTTAGACCTTCAGCAAATTTTAAGAAAGAACCTTTTGTTGTTTCAGATTGATCAATCATTCTTCCTCTGAAACGACAACTTACCTTAACTTTGTCTCCTTCAGTTAAGAATTTACGAGCACTACGCATTTTCCATTCAAAATCATTACTGTCAATTGTTGGACTAATTCTAACTTCTTTAACATTAATAACTTTTTGATTTTTCTTTGCTTCTTTTGCTCTTTTTTGTTGTTCATAGCGGTATTTAGAATAGTCCATTAATTTACATACAGGAGTTGGAGCCCCTGGTGCAACACAAACTAAATCATACCCTCTATCCTCAGCAATTTGTAAAGCCGCTAAACGATCAAGAACCCCAAGTTGTTCACCTGAATCTGAAATAACTAAAACCTTATCGAATAAAATTTCATCATTTACAAGATTTTCTTTATCGCTTTGTTTCTTATTAGGCATTTCAACCTTTTCGAAATACTTACTGATAAAATTCACCTCCAAATATAAGTTATCACCCTACAGTGAAAGAAATGAAAATTAAAAAAGTGAGCATAAGCCCACTTATAATCACTCGTATTTCTCTAGATTGCTCTATGTACATAATGACTCTTGACCTACCGACTCGTTGTCAATCAGGTGAGAAGTGGGACTTCTTCTTTTCACTAAGGATATTTAACGCTAATATTATATCAAAATATATCCGTATTGTCAACTGAAATGACTTAATTAGCTAAACTATAAATCTTTAAAATAATAAACAATCCCACCTAAAAAAGAATAAAAAACAAACAGTATTACTTTATGAAAAATACCATCCAAAGTAATTATATTACTTAATGTTGGAAAATAGATCTTTAAAAAATTAATAGATAGAACCTCAGATATAATAAAAACAATTAATGGAATAAGTAAAACTAACTGAGTTTTAAAAAACACTATTAACAATAAAGATAATACTCCATAAACTAAAGTAAGTAAAAATGAATCAAAATTAATTAAAATAAGATCTATAAAAGAAGTAAAAAAATTTACTTTATAGCTTACAAGTAACATATTAGAAAAACTAAGAATTACTGTTATTAAAAATATTATAAATGAGATAGAGAGTATCTTTGTTAAATAAAACTCAATTCTATCTTTTTTGGTTCTTAAAAATAAAACATTGTAAGAATCTTGTTGAAGAGAAAAACTATTACCAAACAAAAAACTTCCAACAATAACTCCAATGAATTTATTTATAAAAACTACATTCTCAATTGCTGAGTGAATTGTTTCTTGTTTATTTAATAACTCCATTTTTAATTTAGTAAATGGATTAAATAAAACAAAATATCCCATAAATGTGACAAAAGTTATAAAAATAATTATAAAACAATTAATTTTACTTAATAAATATTTCCTATGTAAACTAAACATACTCATTCCTTCTTATTAACATAAATTAAATTTTTAACTTTATAATTAAAATCTTTCAAATTATGTGTTGATATAATTATTAATTTTTTCATTTTCCTTAATTTCTTAATCTCATTAATAAAAACTTCTTTTGTTTCAATATCTAACCCACTTAATGGTTCATCAAAAATATAAATATCACTTTCAATAATTAATGATAAAATTAAGTTAATTTTTTGTTTATTTCCTTTTGATAGTTGATAAATATTTTTATATAAATGAGGCTTTAAATTAAATAATTCAACATAGTAATTTAAGCTATTAACACCTGTTTCATTATTCATTTTCTTTATTTTTAGATATTGATTTAAAAATGTATATGGTGTAATAAAATCAGGAAAAATTACTTTTTCAGGTGAATAACTTACTTTCTTTGAATTTTTTTCAATCTTCCCTTCATAATCAACATGATTTAAAATACACTTAAGTAAAGTAGATTTTCCACTTCCATTATAGCCTAATAGAAAATTGCATTTTTCTGATGTAATACATATATTTATATCTTTTAAAACAATATTTTTCTTAAATCCAACTAAATATTTTTTTGATAAATTTGTAATATTAATTGAAATCATAAACAAAATGATCAACTAACACATCTTCATACGATTTAAAAAACATAAATGGTTCAATGATTTGACTATATGTATTATCATCTAGTAAGTAGGTTATTTCAAAACCTAAAGTTGTAATATTAGAACTTGTTAAATAAGAAAGTGGTAGAAATAATATTATTTCTTTATCAATTTTATATAAAATATCGATCTGATTTACACTTTCATATATACTATATTCATACCCTAATATTTCACTTATTGGTGTTGTTGCTTCATAGTCAGCATGTTCTAATTGCTTTATTTTACCAACATTTACTAAAACATTATTGTTTAAAGATTTAATGTTAGTAATTGTTAAATTATCAATTTCATTTTTTAATGATAATATAACTCCACTTAGAGTCTTTTTATCATTTACTATTGAAACTATTCCTTTTAAAGAAGAAATAGTAAAAACTTTAGTTGATTCTTCCTTATTATATAAGAATATTTTACCTAATTTAAAATTTAAGGTTTCGTCGTTTAAATAATTAATCTTCATATAGCAATTTTCTAAAGAAATAAGAGAATTTGATTTAAAAGGTATCAACAACTTCAATTCATAGTTATAGTAATTTACATTTTCATATTCATATAAAGTATCTTTTTTTATATCAATTAAATTCAATAAATATTCTTCTTTTGTTATGTTATCATAAATGTACACTTCATTAATAAGTTCTTTATCTAAATACATTGTATCTTTTCTTGTACATTTGATAGATGTCTCAAGATATGTTTCTTCAGAATATTCAATATAATATTCTTTAGGTATCGTCAAAAATTCTAAACTTTTACTGTTTCTAATATATAGTAAAATTAAAATAATTGTTGTTACAATTATTAATAATATTGTAATAACAAACCATAAATTTTTAACTAATAACTTCTTCACATAACTCATAATATTCACTCATTACATCAACAATTTCCCAAGAGCCTTTTTTAAAGCACATCCAAAGAATATAATATTTTGCCACACCATTAGATACTTTACAATCACCTTTCACGATTAAAGATATCTTGTGTTTAGGAGCAATTGTAACATTGAAATCTACTTTTTCGGTAGAAGTATGTGAGGTTACTTTTCCGATTTGTTTTCTAATTTCAACTTCTAATGCTCCATTGATTTTCTTTTTTGAAGAAAGATTTGCTCCAAGAGAACCTGTTGTAACAACACTGTTTTCTTCCATATTTTCAATAGTCGATGCATAATTAAATTTTACAGATTGATTTGTATTATTATATCTTGAAAAAATAGATTTACCTACATAAGTCGCATTTGCAGCACATACCATATCACTTACAGACCATCCAGCAAATTTTCTTTTAACTGAATTTAATTCTTTAGCAACTTCTCCTGGCGTCATTCTATTTAATAATTTTGCTCCAGTATTATATTTAAAATTAATTTCTTTGTATTCTGAATGACCCGTATCATAATCAGCACTAACACACACATTACTAATCCCCATAAACATAAAACATAAAAATAACATTAAATAAATTTTCTTCATTTTGTCTCCCCCTTTGCAAATATTATATCTTAATAAATTACGATTTGCAACAATAATTGATTGTCAATTTTATACTTATATACCTCATATATGTCGAAAAAAAGAACCTAAAATTATAGGTTCTTTTGAGTTTTAAATTTCATAAATTTAATTTCAATAAATTGTAGAATTATGATGATTAAGAAGCTAATACCAAGTCCAGCAATTAAACCTGTAACGCTTCTTCTAAGGTTTGTACTTTCATACGTGGAAAGTGTTTGTACAAGTCCATCTATAAAGGTTGGTATAATTAAAATAATAGCTAAAATAAAATGTTTGAATTTAAAAAGCATATTTTTCTTTTCTTTTAAAATATAAAAGAAAATACATCCAATAAATATTCCTATACCTAACATCATACAACGATAACATATCGGAAATACAAAATCTCCAATATGCAATGCTCGTTCAGGATTTCTATTGCACAAAGGTATTTTACCAAAATCATCGAAAATACTAATAATCAATTACATTCCACCGCCAGCAATAATTCCAATAATTCCACAAATAGTCAATAATAAGCTTAATACAAAACTACTTATAATAGAAATTAATGCTCCCCATAGACATTTTTTTGCATTATTTGGTTGTTCATCCTTCCAAACAAAATACAAAATAATACCAACAATAGGAATAAAAAATCCTAATAACCAATATCCAATTGATCCGCTATCGCTTGAAATTGGACGTGGTCTATAATTGTTATTATATTGATTATATTGGTTATAAGAGTTATTGTTATTATTAAAATCTTGGCTATTTGATTCTTGTTTTAAAACAGTTCCACAGAAAGGACAAGCCGTTCTTAATTCTTCAATATCAGCATCACACTTTGGACATTTTTTCATAACTAATTTCCTTTCATGAAGTTTTCTATATCATTAACTTCTTTAATAATTGATTCAGATAAATTAATAGCTTTACCTTTTGTAATTACAATATTATCTTCTATACGAATTCCGATTCCTTCTTCTTCAATATAAAGACCTGGTTCAATTGTAATAACCATACCTTCTAAAAGTCCTAATCCTGCAATATTAGGATCATGAACATCAAGTCCTAATGAGTGACCGATAGAATGATAATAATATTTTACAACATCTTCTTTATTTGATGTTACTCCTAATTTAATTAAACCTTCTGCAAGTAAATTTCTTGCATAATCATTTAGTTCTTTCCAAGTCATCCCTGCTTTCGCATAATCAATACATGCTTTATTACAATCTAAAACAACTTGATATACTTCTTTTTGACGAGAGGTAAATTTACCACTAACAGGGAATGTTCTTGAAATATCACTAGCATAACCATTAGTAGATGAACCTAAATCCATTAACATTAAAACATCATTTTCGATATCTTGGTTATTCTCCTCATAATGAAGAATACAAGCATTTTTACCACTAGCCATAATTGTTCCAAATGAAGTACGTTTGTTTTCAAAATTTAAAGAAAAATCATGATAAGCAACAGCATGAGCTTCATTTTTTAATTCATTATGATGAGTGTAAATGTTATAAATTGCTTTTCTTGTAGATTCAATGCTTCTTTTTATTTCTTCAATTTCACATTCTTCTTTTATCATTCTTAAACGAATAATATCAGGATAAATATTTTTTATTACCACATAAGGAAAATTACTTTGTAAATATTTTGCATATTCAAGCGCAAAAGTATTATAAAGTGGTAAATCTCTTTTTTCTAAATCTAAATAAATAGTATCAATTAATTCAGTTGAATGTCTTGAAGGTTGAATAATACCTTCCACAAACCCTTTAAATTGATCCATATATAATATATTAGCTACACCAGAAACACTACTAGCTTCAGCTTTTTCATATTTAGCACCAACCCATTTAACTAAAACAGGATCATTTTTTTCAATGAATAAATATTCTTTATATTCATTATTAATATTTGCTAAAACTAAAATAATATTATCTTCTTTAAGTCCTGTTAAATAATAGAAATTATTATTTACTTTAAATTCATGTGTACTATCTGCAGATTTAAATGTTTGATAATTAGAATGAATTATAGCAATACTATTATTTACTAAGGCTTTAGCCAATTCTTTTCTTTTTCTTTGATAAAACATTGATGTCATTATTTCTTAGCCTTCTTTTCTTTTTCTTTTGGAGTTTTTGGATTCATGTAGTTATCAAGTGTTTCAGCAAATTGTCCAAATACTTTTGCCGCATGACTTAATGCTACATTTTCTAAAGCTAACATTAAAATATCATTATGGAATTTGTCATGTACTTTAATTACTTTTTTAGCTTTTGGTGTAACACTTAATAAGATTACACGATGATCCATTTCATCTCTTGTTCTTACTAAATAATCTTTTTGAATTAATCTA
Organism: Bacilli bacterium; assembly: GCA_045119035.1. GTDB lineage: Bacteria > Bacillota_I > Bacilli_A > ML615J-28 > CAG-313 > CAYVQA01. Next base: position 25,871 of record JBGVCU010000054.1, read on the forward strand.
TTAACGCAAGTAATTAAAGAACCTACTGTAACATTAAGTTTATTTGCGATAATTGTCATAGGTTTATTATTATTTTTATTAACCATTTCAACAACATGAAGTTCACTAACAGTAAGATCCGGAATTTGTTTGTAATCCATTGTTTTTTCTTCAATTACCATTGTCATATTTGCAACGTATGTAAAAGCTTCTTCTAATTTTTTATATAGAACTTTTTCATCTTTATTTAAAGTTCTTGGTTTAGGTTGAGGACGTACAACATCCGGCATTTTCTTTACTTTAGGTTGTACTTGTACACTCTTAGCAAGTTCTACTTTTGGATTTTCAACTTGTTTAATAACATCATTTGCTTCAACATTTTTCACAACAGTAGATTTTGTTTTTACATCTTGTGTTTTTGTTGTTTTAGCAACAGGTTTAACAACTTTTGTTGTTTTTGGAGCAGGTTTTGCTAGAGGTTTTTTCTTAGATGTTTTCTTTGCAGGAGTTTTTTTATCTGCAGTTTTTTTACTAGAAGCTTTTTTTGTTCCATCTGATTTTTTTGTTGTTGCTTTTTTTGCAGCAGTTTTTGCTTTAGGAGCTGCTTTTTTTGTTTCTTTTGTTTCGTTTAATTTGTTTTCCATAATATCACCTTAATATTATTATATAATAAATTACATTTAATGTCAAACTATTTATTATTTTTTACAGTATCTTTTTGATTTTTCATAAGTTTTGTCCAATTAATAAACCCATAAATATCATTTACAAAGAAAACCACAAAACATAAAACCATTGATAAATAATTAATATCTTCACGACAAGCAAGACCCCATAAAACAATTAATACAATATCATTTACACTATAAAATAATGCATAAAAACGACTTCTTTTATAAGTAATATATGCTGCATAAAAACTTGTAAAAATTGAAACTGTACTTATCAACAGATTTGAAGTTCCTAAGAATTTTAAAATAAAATAAAAAATAATTGTAACAACAACTGATAAAGCAAAACCTATCAAATATTGTTGTTTATCAATCTCATCAATTTGCACTTCTAAAGAATCTTCTTTATGTGGATGCTTAAACCATGATATTGTAGACACAACCGCAATTGGTAACGTCATACAACAATAAGTAATAAATTCACCATAATATTGATACGTAAGTGAAATATAACCGTAAATTGTTGAAAAAATAATAACTAAAACTTGACCAATAGGACTTGCTTTTGCTAAAAATATAAGAGAAGTTGCTCCTAAAATTGATGCAGCAAGATATAGATAAGCTGTATTTTTAAAATATATAAAAAAGAATATAATTAAGCTTACGGAACTTAACCAAAGAAGTTTTTCAAATGTTGTAAAATAATTCCAAATTTTTTTCATAAATTTAACCTTTAGTATTATTGATTTTATATTAATTATATTATATTTATTATATCATATTTGATCCATAAAAACAAAAAATCTATCTTAATAAAAATTAAGATAGATTTTATATATTAATTAAATGTAAAAGTTACTTGCGCTTTCTCATTATTATAAGTAGTATTAATTGAGTTAACTTTCATTGTAAAATTAGAACTTGTATTGTTATGCCATTTTGGATTTGATAATGTTTTGCCAATTGTAAATAAATCACTATCTTCGCTCCATCCACTATCTGAAATATCATTTCTTCCATCAGCTTCAATTAAAGAAATTAAACGATTTACTGTATCTGAATTATTATATTTTGTCATAGCATAAATAACAGAAGCATCATTATAACTTGCAAGTTCAGCATCAATATGATATACCCTTATACCATATGTAGCAAACAACCCACTTTCACCTTTAACAAAGGAATTTATTCCAGTTGGAGTATAAAAGTCAATAATAAAATATTCACTATAAAATGACCCATTCCAATTTTTTGGTACAATAATACATTCACCAGTTTGTTCAAAGCTTCCTAGTGTCATTGTAACATTACTTCCTGTTAAAACATAAGGATTAACCCATCCAAGTAAAACTTTACTAAAGGCATTATGATCACCAACATTATAATCCATCATATCACCGCCACCGATTCCACCATCAGGGCCAGTACCAGTTGTATAATCATAATAATCATCAAGACCTAATAAATGACCTGTTTCATGAATAATTGTTTCCGCATTATAATTAACTTTTTGTCCTTGTAATTCATCATAGATAAAGTCAATACTCATAAATGTATAGAAGTCTGCTTCTACACCATCATAAGCTTGCACATCTTCTGTAAAGTATTCATAAGTATAAGCCCACCAATTTGAATCACCATCTTCATCATATGGTCTAGTATAAACAATATATATTGAATCAATATATCCATCTTTATCAGTATCATAGTCAGCATAATTTATTTGATCGTTGTAATACTTTAAAGCAGCTTCAATCATCATATAATCTGCATCTTCTATATTATTATAATAAGAAGCATAGTTATTTGTTTTATATGGCTCTAGAACTGTTCCAGTAATATTTAGCTTTCCATATGAAGATTTATAATAATAACTTTTTAAACTTTCCCAACCAGTTTCTTCACTAGTACCAAAGAAGGCTTTTTCTAAATCACTCACAATATTTGTTTTTGCAGGATAATCTATAAAAGAAACAGGAATAACTAATACTTTAGGGTTTCCAATTGAAGGTAAACCTGTTGTTAAATCAAAGTTTCTTGCGGCTTCTTTATTTGGAGCTTTTGAAACATTTGTTTCAATATACCCTAATCCTTTTTCATAAACTTCTATTGTTGCATCTTTCGTTAAGTTTTTATAAATAAAAGTAATTGTAAATGTTCCAATCTTATTTGAAACAAAATTTGTTTGATATTCTACTTCACTGATACTTAAACTATCAGAAGAATAATCATCGAACACTTTAGATAAAGTAAATTTATCTAATACATCATCTATTGTTGCACCTTCTTCAATAGAAACTTTTGTAGGTGTAACATTTATATCAGATAAAATTAAAGAATCAGTATTCTTTTTAAAATTAGTAACAGATGTACATACTAATTGATAATCAGTATATTTACTAACATGTAAGTTAAGTAAGTCAATTTTTCCATTTACGCCAATATTTTCAAGTGAATCAACTAATGCATTTTTATAAGTATAGTCTAAATGTCTTGAAATAAATACATCAACTGTTTCATTATTAAAACGAATTTTAAATGACATATCACTTGTAGTTGAATATGTTGGAACATTAACTAAAGTTGCTTTTTTTACATTAACATATTCAGCTGGCATATTTGAAAGTGTAGTTTGTGAAATACTTGTTAAATCCTTTGCAGTAACAGATAAATTCTTATTTTCAACTGATACTTCAATTAAGTCAATAATTTGAGCAATATCTTTATAAATTGAAATACTACCTTTAACAGTAATCACTTTACCTTCTTCAATAATAGGTAAATAAGTTGTATTATTTCCGCAATATACTAAAATACTTCCACTATTATCTGTTAAATAGAAATTATTACCATAAACTCCTGTAACAACACCTGTAGCACTACAATCTTCACCAGAATAATAATCATGTAAAGAACTGATTTTATTTTGAACAGGACCACCATATGAACCTTCATCATAAGTAGATTCAGGAACTCTTACAACAGTTTTATTGATATTACTAAAACTAAATGTATAAATATTTTCTATACCATTTTCAAATACAGAAATTTTAATATTTTTTATTTCTGTTTTTTCTTCATTTAATTCAATAACAAAATTTGTACATTCATTTATAGTTACATAATTTTTTGCGAATTCTTTTGCAGTATCATTTAATGCATTTTCTTCACAAACAAAACTATTTAAATCTTCATCAAAATAAAATCCATTTGTGTTAATTGATGTTAAATCAATTAAATTAAAGAAACTAACAAAAGATAAATAAATATTTTCATCCTGTAATGAATGAAACCAATTACCATTATCATTATATAATACTCTTTCACAATCAGGTAAAGATTCTAAATAATAAGAATATTCACCAAAATCTTCACAATAGAAAGATTGAGCAGTTTCAGTTACTTGATATTCATATACATCATCTGAACTTAAATCATTTATAGAATAACAATAATTACTAATTGTTAAAAGATCAAATAAGTTAATTTTAATTTCTTCTTCTAAAATTCTACCATATAAATTAATATTACCAGATAAACCTTGATCAATCTTTACAATTAAATCTCCAGTATATGCTGGATTATCATACCATCCATCAAAGACTGCTTCTTCTTCAGGATTAATTGGATAAACATATAAATCTAGATTTTCATCTTCTTTATATGTATCAGTATGAACTAATACACCTTCTACATAATATTTAATGTTATATTCATTAGTTGGTTTTTCTTGGGGAATATTTAATGCACAACTTGTAAAAAGTAATAACATAAATATAAATATCACAATTCTAATTATTTTTTTCATTATTTACCTCGAAAATTATAAAATATTCTATATATTAATTATACATAATTTTAATAAAAAATCAAATATAAAGAAAAAGAACTACAATAGTAGTTCTTTAAATACTAAATTTTATAGACTATCTCCAAAGTCTTCTTTAAATTTCTTAACAAGTTGTTCTTGCCAGTCACCAACTGGTTCAAGACGACCAATAAAGAATCTCATTACATTTGGTTCTTCCACAAAACGTAATCCACCGATTAAATGTCTATTTTCATAAAGCCAAGCAATTCTATCAGCGATATATCTTATTTGTGATAAAGTAAATACTCTTCTAGGTAATGCTAAACGTACTAATTCACATTCAGCAATATGTTCAGAACCATCTGGATTTCTTTCTTCACTAAGTGTTCCTCTTTCCATACCTCTTGCACCACTTACTAAATAAATTGCAGCAGCAAGTGAAGCAGCTTGATACTCATCACCAGGAATATGACCTACGATTTCTCTTGCATTTAAATGAATTCCAAGTCCACCTGTTGGAGTTACAATAGGAACATTATATGATTGTAAAATTCTTCCAAATTCTTCAATGAATTCAGGTCCATGTGAAATCATATCAAAGTCAGTAGCTTCTTCAAGCCCAATAGCCACAGCTTCCATTTCTCTAGTTGACATACCACCATATGTTAAGAATCCTTCATATAGAGGAATTAAATTTTTCATCATATCATATAAAGATTTATCATTTACTACAATTGCTCCACCTTTAGCACTACCAAGTTTACGTGCAGAAAAATAAATAATGTCAGCACAATTACTAATTTCTAAAGCAATTTGATGAATAGTTAAGTCACTACAAGATGCTTCTCTAACTTTGTTAAAATATAAATTATCTGTTAAAAGAGATGCGTCTAACATTAATTTAATTCTATTTGCTTTACAAATTTTAGAAACTTCTTTAATGTTTTCAACACTTACAGGTTGACCACCAATAAGGTTAGTACCAAGTTCAATACGAACAAAAGGAATTTTTTCTACTCCAACTTCTTTAATTAAACTTGTTAATTTTTCTAAATCCATATTTCCTTTAAACGGATGACTACTTTCAATTTTAACAGCTTCATCAGTAAAAAGTTCAACTACTTTACCACCACATAAATTAATATGTGATTTTGTCGTTGTAAAATGATAATTCATTGGAACAATATCACCAGGTTTAACAAATGTTTTTGCTAAAATGTGTTCACAAGCACGACCTTGGTGAGCTGGTAAAAAATATTTTTTACCAAAGAAATTTTGAATAGCTTTTTCTAAACGATAAAATGTTTCACTTCCAGCATATGAATCATCAGCTATCATCATTGCTCCTAATTGTTTATCGCTCATTGCATTTGTTCCACTATCTGTTAACATATCTAAATAAACATCTTTATTTCTTAATAAAAATGTATTGTTTCCAGCTTTTTGAATAGCTTCTAAACGCTGTTCAATTGGAAGTAAATTTAATTTTTGTACAATACGTACTTTATGCATTTCAAGTGGTAAATTTTGTTCTTTATAAAATTTAATATTACTCATACATCTATTCCTCTAATAATTTTTATATATTATATTATTAAAAAACAATCTTTATAATTATACCATATTTTATCATTTTTTTGTAAAAAATGATTTTTTATTTTTTAAAAAATCCAATGACAATATTTTTTGTCATTGGATCAATTTATATTATTAATCATCTAATAATTTAGAAGCTTCAACTGAATCAATTACTTCAATATTTCTAAGTTTAGATTCAATTTGTCTAGTTCTTGTACCAACTAATTTATCTAGTTCGCTAGATGCATCATTAACTTTCTTTTGTGTTTTTTCTAAAGTTTCAGCAAATTTCTTAAATTCAGTTTTTACAGCACCTAATAACTTAAATACCTCAGAGCTCTTCTTTTGAATTGTAAGAGTTTTAAATCCCATTTGTAAAGCATTAAGTAATGCTGTAAGTGTAGTTGGTCCAACAATTGTAACTTTATATTTACTTTGTAATTCTTCAAATAATCCTAAATTTAATGTTTCTACATATAAACCTTCAACTGGTAAAAACATAACCGCAAACTCTGTAGTTAAAGGAACATTAATATACTTAGTTGATATATCTTTTGCATATTCTTTAATTGCTTTTTCTAATTCTTTTCTTCCTTCTTTAATTAATTCTACAATACCTTCATCTTGACCTTGTTGAATCTTTTGATAAGATACTAAAGGGAATTTAGAATCGATTGGTAAATATACAAAATCATCACCATTTCCAGGCATTTTAATAGCATATTCAACTCTATCTTGAGAATTTTTATAACTAGCAAAATTTTCTACATATTGTTCGGTAGTTAACATATTTTCAATAATATTACCTAAAATAACTTCACCAACAATACCTTTTGTTTTACCATTTGTTAATATAGTTTTTAAACTTCCAACTTCACTAGCAATACCTTTAATTTCGCCAATAGCTTTATTTACACCACCAATTTGCTCTACAACATTATCAAACGATTGTTTCAAACGACCATCTAATGTTTTCTCTAATTTTTCATTAACTGAATCATTAATACGATTTAAATGTAGATTATTTTCTTCTCTAATGTTTCTTAAATTAACATTTAAATCTTCTTTTAAATCCGTAATAACTGTCTTTAATTGAGTATTAATAGAGTCTAATTCATTTTTTAATTTAATTGAAATTTTTTCATTAGTTTCATTAAAATCTTTTAAAAGATTATTAATAAATCCATTTAATGTATTGTTAATTGTACTGTAATTATTTAAATTTTCAACACTAATCTTATGTAAATTATCTTTAATAGAATCATTAATTAAATTTAGTTTTATTTCAATTTTATCATTATTTATAGCAATATCTTTTTTGATATCTTTAATTACATCTAATAAATTTTGTTGATTATTCTTTTGAATTTCTACTAAAATATCTATTTTCTTATCTAGATACTCACTGAATTGATTATTGTCATTTTTGTGTAATAAATTTATAATTAATAAAACAATTACTATTAACAATAAAACAAGTAATATAATAAACTCAATCATTTAATTTCTCCTTATATTATTCAGTTTGATTAGAGATAGAATTAATGAATAAATAACGAATATTTTGATAATTTCCAAAAACAATTATTTTATCATTTTCTTTTATGATAGTATCCTTAGATACTTCAATAACCTTGTTATCTCTTTTAATAATTAAAACATTAATATTGTAAATTGCTTTTAAATTACATTCAAATAACGGCTTGTCTTTAATATATTCAGGAACATGAATTATTGTAACTTCAACCATTGCTTCATTTTCATAATTATCAATTAATTCAACTTCATTATGATGAATAACAAGATGTTTGTCATCATTATCTACATTGTTAATAAACAACTCTTTAATATGCTCTTCATCACCAAAAACAATAACTAAGTCTTTTTCATGAAACATTGTGTCTTTTGATACAGTTATTAAATGTCCTTTACGACTAATCATCATTATGTTAATATCATAATATTCTTTTATATTACAATCAGCTAAACTTTTATGTTTCAATGATAGGGGTACTTTTTTTAAATAAATCTCAGCAATTGCTTGTTTATCATAAACATCTAAAATAGTAATTGAATTATCTTTATGACTTTTATTTAGTAATGATTTAGCTAAATTACTAAAAATTTTTTGTACAAATCTATTAATTACAGGAATATTAAAAAATACAATAATGAATAAAAATATAGAAAAAGCAATAGTTATAAATAAATATGCATCATATAAATCACCAGATTTTAAATTCATAAACATATTTACAATTAAAGATACTATAATTACATTAAAAATATTTCCTGTAATCATACAAGCAATAGCAATTCTTCTACGCAACTTTCCTTTTGTAAATACTTCACTTTCTTTTGTCGTAAAACCAGCACAAGTTAACATTGAAATAACTTGAAATCTAGATTTAGAACGAGATAATCCTGTAAGTCTAAACAAGATTGAAAAGATATTTATTAATGCAACATAAATTATTATAAACGATAAAAATAAAATTATTGATAGTTCTATACTCATAAAAAATACATCCTTTGTCTATCTTAATTATACTATTTTTTTAATTATTTTTCAATTAAAAGATTTTATTAAAATTGACAATTAAAATATAATAATGTATAATTTAATTGAATATTAATATAAATGAGGTATATTATGATTTACGAGAAAATTGAATTAAATAAACATTATAATAAATTAAAATCTAATGCTTTACTAACTGCTTTATGTCCAGAAAATTGTCCAGAAATTGAACTTGAAAGAAAAAGAAAATGTCTACTAATTCTTCCTGGAGGAGGTTATAATTATACAAGTAAACGTGAAAGCGATCCGATTGCATTTAAATTTTTAGCTGAAGACATCGCTTGTTTTATTTTAAATTATTCAGTAGCTCCTTTAGAATATCCTTATCCATTAGTAGATGTTTACGCAGCATTAAGCTATATTAGAAGAAATGCCGATGTTTATCATGTAAATCCAGATAAAATTTCCGTATTAGGTTTTTCTGCAGGAGGACATCTTGCAGGTATTACCTGTTGTAATCATATGAATCAAGAATATGCAGATTATTTAGATATTCCTCTTGAAGAAATGAAAATAAATGGATGTTTATTAGGATATCCTGTAATTGCTACAGAAGTTGGACATGCTGTATCATTTAAAAATATAACACAAGAAAATCCTGATCTTTTAGAAAAAATGAGTGTAGAAAAACATGTTACAAAAGATTTTCCAAAAACATTTATGTGGCATACAGCTTATGATTTAACAGTAGATGTTCGTAATTCGTTAATTTTAGCAACAAAACTAAGAGAAAATGATGTTTTATTTGAACTACATGTTTATCCTTGGGGTGGACATGGTCAATCACTTGCAAATAGAACTGTATATGGGCCTCATGCTTTAACTGATGAACAAATTAATGATCATAAATATAATACACAATGGATTGATCAAGCAATTCATTTTATTAAAGAATATATTTAGTAATAAAAGTGGTAGAAATTATTTTCTACCACTTCTTTTGTTTATTATATTATCTTTTTTTGGTTTAATTAAACATTCTTTAGAATATCCAATTAAATCAGTACGATTTGTTTTAACTAACGCTTCATAAACCAAATCATAATTTTTTGGTAATTTATATTGCATTAATGCTCTTTGCATCGCTTTTTCATGAGGATTTCTTGGAACATATACTTCATCATTGTGGAATGGATCAATTCCTGTATAATACATACAAGTTGATGCTGTTCCAGGTGTTGGATAAAAGTCTTGAACTTGTTCAGGCATATGACCGATTTCTCTTAAATAACAAGCTAAATTTACAGCAGATTCAAGTGTTGAACCTGGATGTGAACTTATTAAATATGGAATTAAATATTGGTCTTTTCCGTGTTTTTTATTTAATACTTTATATTTTTCAACAAACTTATCATATAAAGCCTTTGATGGTTTATTCATACGATATAGAACATTATCATCAATATGTTCTGGCGCAACTTTAAGTTGTCCTGAAATATGATGTTTTACAAGTTCATTAAAGAAATCTTCATTTTTATCATACATTATATAATCATATCTTAAACCAGATCTAACAAATACTTTTTTTACACCTGGTACGCTTCTTGCTGATTTTAGAATATCTAAATATTCTGAATGATCAACAGTTAAATTTTTGCATGGTTTATATCCAATACATTCATTGTTAGTACAAACACCTTTATCTATTTGTTTTGTACAAGCAGGTCGGTAGAAGTTTGCTGTTGGTCCACCTATATCATGAATATAACCTTTAAAATCCTTATCTTTAGAGATTAAAACTATTTCATCAATAATTGATTGTTTTGTACGAGATTGAATTACTCTTCCCTGATGCATTGTAAGTGCACAAAAATGACAATTACCATAGCATCCTCTATTTGATACAACAGAAAATTTTACTTCATCAATTGCAGCAACATGTCCTTTTGCTTCAAGTAATGGATGAGTTTTTCGCATATAAGGTAAACTATATACTTGATCTAATTCTTCTTGTGATAAAGGAAAACAAGGTTGATTTTGAATAACATAACAATCATCATATTTTTCTATTAAAGGTTTTGCAGTTATTGCATCCGTATTTTGATATTGTAACTGAAATGATTTTACATAAGCTTTCTTATCATTTTTAACTTCATTAAAACTTGGTAAATAAATCCCATCATATGGTAACATTTCTTTATCAGTAGTTTTCCATACAGTGTTTCTTAAATAACAAATATCTTTGATATCAAGACCCGCATCAAGTGCATCAGCAAGTTCAACAATTGTATGTTCTCCCATACCATACATTAATAAATCAGCTTTTGAATCAAGTAAAATTGATTTTCTTACCTTATCACTCCAATAATCATAATGATTTAATCTTCTTAAAGAAGCTTCTATTCCGCCAATTGCTACTGCTTTATGTGGGTATAATTCTTTTATTTTATTACAGTATTTAATTAAAGCACGATCTGGACGTTTTCCCATTACTCCACCAGGAGTATAATAGTCCTTTGTTCTTCTTCTTTTAGAAACAGAATAATGATTTACCATTGAATCAATATTACCACTAGAAACCAAAAATGCTAAACGTGGTTCTCCAAAAATCATGAAATCACTATCTTTATTAATATCAGGTTGAGAAATGATACATACTTTATAACCAAAGTTTTCTAAGACTCTTGAAATAATAGCTGGACCAAAAGATGGATGATCTACATAGGCATCACCTATAATATAAACAAAATCAGCTTGTTCCCATCCATATTCTTGCATTTCTTTTTTTGTAATTGGTAAAAATGGCATAGTCATTCTCCTATATAATTATAAAGTAATTATAACATAATTAACAAAAACTTTCAAATAATATAAAAAGCTATATAATAGAATCCACTATTATATAGCTAAATTATTATACATCATATTTAGATAAAATCTTTGATGGAGTAAGTCTTAAACAAACAATAACCGGAATTATACCAATTAAAATATTAAGAATCATTAAACCAAAGGTAATAACAATATATAACCAAAAACTCATTGTAGCAAATCCAGTTATAATTGGAATAGATGCAAGTATATTATTTACAATATAAAATAAAGTACCACCAATAAAGGTTGTATAAAAGCTTATTACTAAGATTTCAAATGCATAAACAAATACTATACTTCCTTTTTTTATTCCTAATGCTCGATATACACCAATATCATAGATATTTTTAACAGCAAAAGATTTCATTGTAAAATAAACAATAATAGCTGATAAAATTAAAATTGTAATTGTAATTATTACTCTTGAATTAATAACTTTTTGAGCATCTTCTAGATATGGATCTAAAACTTTATAATATTTTGAATCAAAATCAAATGACATAAATACTTTAGGATTATCTGTAATACCTAAGAATCCATTTTCTTTTGTAGCAAGTAATTCACCACTTAAATAATAATCTTTAATTCCTTCAATATAACTTCTTACAGCTTCAACTTCATCGTCATTTTCACAATATACTGAAAAAGACGAATAATTTGTAGATAGTAAAGAAAGTAAAATTTCTTCATATCTTTCATCAGATACAATAAAATTATAAGGCATGTCATAATCATAGAAATGATCGATGATTTTAAATTGCAATCTAGGATCATCATTAAGTGTTGCTTTTGATTTATCAAATAAATTAAAGCGATCATTTAAAACAGCTTCAAATCCTGTAATATCATATTTATCATACTTATGACTAATTTTCTTTGCTTCTGAAATTGGACAAATCATAAATCCATATTTTCTCATAGTAGAAGGATATAAATCAAATAATGCCCATTTATTAAAGTATACTGAATTTTCTTCACTTTCAGCAATTCCAACTATTTTAAAATTATAATCTGAATCTTTTACATTCACTTCTTGACCAATAAATGATCTAACATCCATGAAATTTTTAAGTGGAGAGTTTTCAATAGCGCGTTCAATAATCCATTTTTCAACAACTATTTCTAAAATATTTTCAGCGTTTCTTCCATAAATAATCTTTGAAGTATCTAGCTGTTCAGTAGTTAAAAGCGAACTTCCTCTAATTTCAAAATTTACTTCTTGAAGTTGTGTAAATGAAGGTAAATTAAATCTAAAAGAAGTATTAAATTCTAATACAGGTTCAATATATGGCAGATTTTCTTTTAAATCTTTATACATATGTTCAAAACCAAATTGCATAACATCACGATTAACTAATACAGATTCTTTTTCTAGATTAATTTGATAAATATGTGAATCTGTATAAACAATATTCTTACGATCAACAAAACTTGCTGTAATCATATTTTGAATACTAAACATACATAGTAACACAATAACTAATAATGGAATCGCAAGAAATAAAGTTCTAGCTTTCATTTTATTTAAATAATTCATTGAAAGTTTAATTTTTTCTTTAAAAGAAAGTTTAGGTGTTTTTGTAAATTCAAGCTTTGCTAATTCATAGCTATTTTCATTAGCTTCTTCTATAACATCTAATACTTCACGTTCTTCATCTAAGATTTTAATTTCAGAATTATTATCAACAAGAACAACATCTTGATCACTTTGAATATGATAACGTCCTTTATGATAAACTATTTTTAAATTAATTGGAACATTTGTGTTACTGTAAAAATCAATATTTACTTCGTTATTTGAAACATTTTTATATTCATATTCTTTTAAGTAGATATTTTGACTATCTTCATATTGATATGATGAATTATTTGAAAGAATCCTTTCTTTAATAATTTTTCCATCACTTACTTCAATAATGTAATCAGAATAACTTTCAGCAATTCTTCTTTCATGAGATACTAAGATAACTAATGTGTTTTTACTAATTTTCTTAATAATATTCATGATTTGTAAAGTATTTTTCTCATCTAAATTACCTGTTGGTTCATCTGCAAGTATTAATGAAGGAGATTTAATCAATGCTCTTGCAATAGCAACACGTTGCTGTTGACCACCTGAAAGTTGTGAAACATTCTTTTTTCGATATTTAAACATTCCAACTGCTTTTAAAACATAATCCATACGTTCAATTTTTTCATCAGTTGTTAAATCGTACATATCAAGAATTATTTCTAAATTTTCATATACCGTTCTTTGAGGAAGTAGTAAATAATTTTGGAAAATATAGGCTATCTTTTCATTTCTAATACGATCAATATTTTTTGAATTATATTTAGTAATTTTTGTATTATCGATTTCAATCATTCCTGATTCAAAATCATCTAAACCACCTAATACATTCATTAAAGTTGTTTTACCACTACCAGATTCACCTACTATTGAAATTAATCCTGTTTGAGGAAATTCTAATGTAGCATCATTAATTACATGGATTTCATTACTTTTCTTTTTATTAAAATACTTATTTAATTTAGTAATCTTAACCATCTTATTCCTCCTTTAAAACAGTGATTTTAGCACTTCTAGTAATAAATTTACCAAATGAATTTGATAATAATAAAGAAGATAAAATACTGATAAATAAAACAATGAAATAATCATAGAATTTTAAATATTTATATAATTCTAATATTAATAAATTATTCGTAAATAATCTTATTAATAAAGTTGTAATAATTAATATTAAATTTCCAATTATTGTATATAACAGTAATTCATATCTATTGATAATCTTACTATCTTTATTTGATAAACCAAGCATTTTGAAAATGACATAATCATTCTTCTTAATTTTTAAGAATGAATAAGCAACAAATATAACAATTAAATTGATTACTACAATACCAACAATAGATGCAATTAAGTTAACAAGACGAATAATTACTTTATCTTTATTATATCCTGTTACACTAACTTGGAAACAAGAAATAACATCATATCCTTCTTCATATAAATAGTCCATTACTTCATCAATATAAGCATAGTCAGTTATAAATAAAGCAGCTTGTTCATAATGTTCATATTGATTATATACCATATCAAAAAAATCTTTAGAAACACCAATTGCGTTATCAGCAATTTTAAGTGGATCTGTTGTACTATAAATTGATTTTTGTGAGTATGTATGATCTTTAAAAGTAACTATTGTATTATCTACGTTTTTAATTTTATTATCTTTCATTTGATTTAAAGCAAGCTGAGTAAATCTAAATTCATTTAAATTAATATCATCAACCATTACAATTTTATCAAAAGTAAAGAAAGTAGATCTATCAATTCGACCATATTCTTTATATGTATAATTAAAACGGATATTTAAAGTATAATTTGTAAGTTCTAATACACGACAAATATCATCAGAAAAATATGCTTGTTTTGTAGGTTCTTTTAATATACCAACAATTTTAACATTATAACGATACCAAGTATCGCTTCCCCATTTGAAAGCATTTCTAAATAAAACAAATTCTTCTGTATCAAGTACACTTAAATCATC
>JBGVCU010000055.1:0-2184 GCA_045119035.1 Bacilli bacterium
GCTTTAATAGCAGGTTGTGAAGTCACTTGTTTTGGAGAACCGTTCTATTCAGGCTACGGATTAACAATAGATAAAAAAGATACTGTTAGAAACAGACGAATAAATAAAATTAATTCTAAAATTTCATTAGATATTCTTGTCTATAGTATCTATTTTGAATACTCAATATTCATAGATCCTATACAAAAAAAACAAATTTCTCCAATAGACGCTGCGAATAAAATAATCAACATATTCAAATAATACTTTCCCAAAAAGTGGAACTATACTCATAAATTTCCACGTTTTATGTCTCTTATTATAATTCGTCAATTAACTTTAATTTTTTCAAGATTTCTTCATGTCCTTTATTTAAATTTATTAATTCCCAATCATCATTATCATTCGTTTTAATTTTCTTTGCTCTTCTTAAAACTGACATAATTTTTTTATAAGTATTAGTTTCAAGTAATTTTTCTTTATCAAAAGAATTTATAAGTCTAAATGTTAGTATAGTGGATAAAAAATCACAAAATTCTGAGCCAATAACAGAATAGTCATCTTGAACCCTTGTTTCATTAAATTTACATGCTGACTTATAGAATCTCATAACTAACTCTATTTCCCAACGAGAACTATATGCTTGGTAAGCTTCTAGTGGTGTCATATCATAATCAGATTCTAAAACTATAGTGCCAAAACTCGCTTGTTTAGAACTGAAATCTTCTTCGTTATAATTGGAGTTCTTCTTAGCTCTTGCTAGATAATCTTTCTCTTCAATATATGCCTTTTTACTATCACGAAATGAATAAAGGTATTTATTACCTCCATTTACCTTTTCTTTTCTGTAAGTTATACCTTCAAAATTTTCTAGTTGGTTAGTAAATTTAAGCATGTGATGATTTTTTATAAAATTTGAATTTCTTCTTATCGGATTAAGATAATGCAGATCAGGATTGTTTTTTAAATAATTTTTTATCATATTACTTGGAAATCCTTTATCAGCAACAATAATACCTCGAGTGATTTTTGATTCACTAATAAAATCTTCATATGCGGTTAAATCAAGCATATTTCCAGGATAACACTTTGAGCATACTGGCTCACGGTTTTCTAAATCAAAAGCATAGAGTACAGAAATTTCTCTTCTTCCTTTTACCTTTGCTTTTCTTGAAAAATCAGATAGTGTATTAACTTTTGATTCATCAAATTTTAATGTTCCATCAATAAGTAAATGATGGTCAAGTGCTATGTTTTTAGCACGATTACCCATGAATTCAATAATTCGATTAACAGTCTTTCCTAAATCGTTTATGAACGTACTAACAATATTTTTAGATAAAGAAACATCAGGATAAAGTTCAGATAAAAAACTATTATCATAAGCTTCTTTTAGTTCATGATCTTTAATGCCTGGTTCACATACTCTAAGAATTGCTATGCAATATAGCGTTAAAGCATCTTGCTTATGATAAACAACACATAATTCTTCAAATATTGATTTAAATAGTCTATCGGCTAGAATAATATTTGCCCAATCTTTTAAAACTGGTTTCGATTTATTAATCCTAACATGGTTGTCATTTTCCTTAGGAACATATAAAAAATTTTTAATATGTCCAATTGTTGGACCATTAACAGGAACTCGACGTCCTTTATCATATTTACAACCAATACGTTGTTTAACAGCATATCTATCTTTGTTTTTTCCATAGCAAACAACGACTGTATTTTTAGGTCTTTCAACCGCTAAAATTTCTTTGGGAATTGGCATTTTATCACCTCAAAATGTATAGTGTTATTATAACATAAATAAAACTATACATCAATAAAAAATAATGAAAAATGTCGATAATTTTTAGGTTATTTAAAAGTGTAAAAGCTTAAAAAGGTATGAAAAATATGAATTAAAATGATTACAAAGGAATGTTATTTAAGAAAACTAGAGATAACAAGGGGATTTAATGCCCCTTGTATAGTTTTAATTATTGGGAAAGTATTAATCAAAACTTAGTCAAGCTTTAACAGGATTATCAAATAATACCTCATTAAAAGAAGATTACCAAAGAGCACTAAGTGATGATTATGCTAAAGGCATTGAAAGCACCATTATGGAAGGAAGAACTCAGCAAGAAAGTAATACTTTAGTAGAAAGTGCAAAACTAGCGAGCACCCAAAGAAGGGAACTAGGGTTTTTAGAGCAAA
>JBGVCU010000056.1:0-8505 GCA_045119035.1 Bacilli bacterium
ACTCTCGGAGTATAAAGCTTTTAAGTGTTTAGATTTTCAAGATCAAAAGCACTTAAACTACAATCAAATATTTGATTGTAAATAGAAGCTATTGACCTTTAGGTCAATAGCAGTTCACCTTCTTCTGAAAATCGGTAAAACAACATCACAAGTACGCCGGCACAAAAACAAAAGACATAAAAAGAAATAAATGCTAAGAATGCTGATGTAAAATAAATTGCAAAACATATAAAAAATAAAAATTTAACAAGTTTAAAAACACTAAAGTTCATTGTATTCTCCTTGCAATTAAGCCAACTCTTAATAGTATTGTATATGCAATTCTTGCAATGATCAACAACACAAATATATTTTTCTAAAGACAACATTTCAAAATATAGCTGAGGTGTCTTTTGATTATTTACATTAAATTTTATAATTTTATCAAAATATAGCTGAGCTAATGTTTGAAATTATTTCAATTTTTTTCACTAAAATACCAAACATTAGTTGAGCTATATTTTGATTATAAAATCTGATAAAATTTTAATTTTGACCTATCAATATTGTGTTTTAAAAATTATTTTTATTAATATTATTAATATAAAACATTAAAATTTTATTGTTTTAAACATTAAAAATAAAATTTTATGGGGATTTTTGGAATTTAGACAATAGGAAATTAAAGCAATTTGATAAAATCGCTTTAGAGAAATGAAATTTTAAGGAAAATTTAAAGAATTATTCTAATTCAGGCAAATCTTCTTTTCTAGCTTTACCAAACTCAGAACGCATTAAATTACCCATATTTTCCAAGCACCATTTTCTGCGTCTTTCAAAAACTTCTTTTGATGGTTTAGGTAAATTTAAAAATCTATGGGTAGAATCTTTGATTTTTTCTAAAATGGCAGTAAATGTAGGAGCAATCATTAACTTATAACCAATATGTTTAGATGCGATTTCAAATAAATCTTTCAATCTTTGAACTGCTGATTTTCTTTCATCATCTGATGCTTTTTTTCTCTTAATATCTCTAATAATATTAGATACTTTAGACATCATATCTTTTCTAAAAGAAGTTAAGAATTTTTTGTGGTCGTAATGTCTTGCCTTGTAAGTAATATAATCTTTTGCAATTTCGTAATCTTCAACCTTAACATTGAATTTATCGAAAACAATGTTGAATAACTCACTATTTTGGGTATTTGCAATGATAGTGTCATCAAATTCTTTGAACTCAGGATGAGTTTTAAGAATAACATTCATCTTGTAGGACCATGATAATCTCTGTTTTTTAATTTTTCTTGAAACAAAGTTACATACAATTTTAATTTGATTGTAATCTCGTTCTTCTTTAATCTTAATATTCATTATTATGTTCCTTTAAATTTGTCATATTTATATTTTATTATATTATAATTATCAAGTCAACTTTTTACTGGTTTGCCACTCTACTATTCTCCATACACAGTGTCCACATATTTTCATGTTGTCGTCATTTTCAACAAAATCTAATATTTGTTCGAAATTGTTTGTTTTCTTTAAATCAAGGTATGGTATATCACATAAAGGAAATTTGAATATTTGTTGTTTTAAATATTGTTTTACCGTTGGACTACATACAAATATTTTATCATCGTATATTGGAGAACAACAATAGTCTGTACAAAAATGTCCTGTACAAACTTTATCTTTAGCGAAGTATTGAGTGCTAAATTTTACCATTGTACCGTTATTAACAAATCTTGAAACAAATGTGTTTCCAAGTTCAGTCGACAGAGATACAGCATTTTTTATTTTACATTGTTTAGATTCTACATATTTGAAAATTTTGTCATAGTTAATATTGATAGGATATTTTGAAACACAGATTGTAGCATCTAATTTTTTTATAATCGTAAAAAAACTATCAGGCATTGAAAGTAATTTAATACCATTAGTCGAAAACACTATATCTGAAACATGAATTTTATAATCATATAAAATATTAAGAAATTCAATAACATCAGGATGAAGTAAAGGTTCTCCACCAAATATAGTAAGAGAAACTGGTATATTAGAGTTAGTAGCAATTCTATCTATTTCAGTCAAATACTCTTTAAATTTTTCTGTTGTAATATAAAATGCGTTTCTTTTAGTAAATTTATCACAACCAAACGAACAATTTTTACATTTTAAATTACAATCAAATGTTATAGGTATTTGTAAATGACAATATGTGTATTTTTTCATTTTTATATAAAACCAACGGATAAAAAATATGAACCTTCAGGTTCATGTATATAGACGTTGTACTTTTAAATATTTATATTAAAAATTCAACAAACCACGTTTAAAAATAGTTTGCAAATAAAGATTTTTGTATTATATTATGAATAAAGATTTTGAAATTTTTTGAAACTCTATAAAGGAAAACTAAAATGAAAATTTACAAGTGCCCTGTCTGCGGTAAAAAACTTGAAAATCCGCCATATTTAGATGGTTGTTGTTCTGATGAATGCTTTCATAAAAATTTTTGGAAAAACGCTTTAGATGATGATGCAATTATTATCGATGGTCATTGTTACCACATTGAAAAGGAGCCTGCTGACCTTTTAAATTATGAAGGATATTTGGGTTTTGCTGGACGAGAATTTAAAATTAAAATGAATAATTCAGATAAAATTATCATTACTCATAATCTTTGGCATCAAGGTGAAATTCCTGAAGAATATCACATAAAGGATAATGCAAAGTTTGTTTGAATATTAAAAAGGCAGTTTAACTGCCTTTTTAATAATCTATTCGAGTCCTTCTAACTCATAAGAATTTTGAGCGTAATTAACGGCATTAAAATAATAAGTATATTTAATCAACACGTTTTCGCGCTCTTCTATCATCTTATCTAAAAGACCTTCAAGAGTAAGTTTATTAAAATCAACAATTTCACCGGCATGAGTACAAATAGGTGCAATAAAATCTTCATCCTTAGAACATTTATAAAGATAAGAGTTGATTAATGCAAGCATACCATCGTTTGCATCATATCTTGTATAGCAATCCTCAGAATTTAATTGTTCGTTATCTAACTGTTCTTTTTTAGTTTCTAATTCTTTAATTTGATTATCAATTTCATCAGAATTTAATTGTTCGTTAATTAACTTTTCTTTTTTAATTTCTAATTCCTTAATTTGATTATCAATCTCGTTTAATTTATATTCTTTTTCAAATTCGTAAGGGTTGAAATCTACAACTAATTCTTCCAATTCCTTTTTACGTTCATATATGAAGCGATTTCTGATTTTAGCTTTTAACTCATCTAATGAAACTTCAACAATATTTGTTTCAGTGTCGTTTGCCTCAATCTCGTCGTAGTCCCAACTAATATTGCGTAACTCATCTAAGTCTACACAATCCTGTAGTTTATTCATCGTAGAAGTATAATATTTTTTAATATTATTTCTTCTAGCAGTAATTTCATTAATAATTACGTCAATTTCACCAAGCAGAACGGTGACATCCTCGCCATTGTGATCTTTGATTGTTATTTCAGTATCATATGGTCGTTCTTTGTTTAGCTCCTTAACGCACAATAAATTTACTAGATTGTAATCACTAATATCAAAAGGTTTATTAATGCACCAAACGTATCCGTTTGTATTTTCATTCTTAAAAATATCTTCAATTTGGTTAGTTAAATCGTTAAATTCTTTTTCAAACTTTTGTTCATCAGTTATTTTATTAATAACTTCTTCTGATGTTTGAACTTCATCTTTTTCAAATACAGGAAATTCTTTAGGCAACTCAAATAACTTATTTTTTAATCCCTCACGAATGGTATTTGCAACCATTGAAGTATCTTCTTCTGTATCCAAATAAGAATAAGGGATTTCTGTACCATCATCCATAACAACAGTTACATTGAAATACAGCTTACCATCCAATTTACCATCTTCTGTTACATACTTAATATCTTTAAATTGCATATCTTAACTCTTCCTAACAAATATCGTTAAATGTCTGTTATAATAACCTGTTCCTTCTGTACATCCTAATTTTTGTGCCGTAATTACACCTAAGTCACCAGCATCAATATTTCTACTGCTAACACAATAATATGAACCGTACGCAGGAATATCAGACTCTAATACTTTATATTCACTACCACTTCGTAAATCTGATGCATTGTAAACCGTTCCGCGAACATACCCTGTTACGCTGAGGACTGTATACATATTTTCGTAAATGTTGGTAGTTAATTCTGATTTTTTAACAAATTCAACGTCTTTGTTCAGCAAGATATTACAAGAACCATCTGGATTTAACTGCCATGAACCACTACCTACGGCATTTCCAGTACCTTGCGTGATTACCGAAACTTTGGATGGCTGAATATACCTAGTTCTAACAAAGTTTAAAGTTTTATTTGCGGTGTCCCAAGATGCTGATGAAAATCCCCAATCGCTATCACCACTATCATCGGAAGTTGCACGAAATTCACCGTTTTTGATGAAATCGTCCATTGTATATGTGATAGTACCTTTAACTCGTGAAGGAGTGTAGGTAATACTTGTAACTGCATTACCACCCTGTCCATCAATTTCACAAGTTATTGAATTTGGTAAAAGATAGTCAGAAAAAGTATCGTTCTTATCATACACGTTTGAAAAAGAACCATTTTTTCGATATTGTTCACCACTATCAATATTTCTAACTAAAGTATTTGCAGCAAAATTCGCAAATTGCGTATCTGATGTTATTACTGTATCAGTACGACTTCCATTAGAATTTTTGACAGTTATCTTAAAATGTTTTGAAATGTCATTCGTTGCCATAATTATGATTTATTGATAATTTTTAATATTTATATTATAAAAGAAGTGAACTGCTATTGACCTAAAGGTCAGTAGCTTCTATTTACAATCAAATATTTGATTGTAGTTTAAGTGCTTTTGATCTTGAAAATCTAAACACTTAAAAGCTTTATACTCCGAGAGTTCCTTCCCAAGAGTCTGATAAGATTTGTTGTAAACAACAAATTCACCAAATTTTAAAATATTAAATATATTTCTGTAGTAAACTGCTATTGACTTTTAGATCAATAGCAGTTCATATTATTCAAAATTCTTCAACTCTATATAAACATCATCAATAACATCAGGATTTAAATTTAGAGATAACACCATAAACTTAGCTAAAATTTTATTAATAGTATCATCATTTACATCCCTGTTATCAATAACCATTGCTTTTAAAGTTCTTAAAGTATAGTTATCGAAATCGAATTTTAGTTTTAATAGAGTGTTCTTTAAATCCATTAGAAGTGCTTTAGGATTTTTATTTACTCTTCTGCGTCTTACTAATCGTGCAACTAGATATAGAAGTACAAAAGATGTTCTTCTGTCTTTAGAAACAATCTTTTCGATAGTTTCTGCATAATATTCAGGATCATCCTTCCAGAACCATTCTGCATCTTCGTTAGACTCGATGGCACTTTCAAAATCATCAACGTTAAATTCATCATCACTTTCAGATAAGAAACGAGAGAAATTTTGAATTATCTGTTTTTGCTTATACATTTGCATAACATTGCGATTTTTATCACCATTTGCTTTCGCAATGCGATTGATATAAGTAACAATAAATTTAAAAATTTTTGATAGTTCTGCCTGATCTTTAAAATTATCAACGCTAATGAAACCTAGGTTTGGATCGATACATGAACCAAACTTGATTAAATGTACTAAAAACCTCTTTTCACTTAGTAACTTTGTAAATGTGCTATATTTGTAAAATGCCATTTGATTTATTCCTTCATTTATGTGAACTGCTATTGACCTAAAGATCAATAGCTTCCCCAAGAGTTTGATAAGATTTGTTGTAAACAACAAACTCACCAAATTTTAAAATAAATATATTTATTTATATATAATCTCAACGTCTGTATATATGAACCTAAAAGTTCATATTTTTATCCGTTGGTTTTATATAAATTTAAAATTCTGCTGTATTGAACTTTTCGATCACTTAAACCGTTGATACCACCGTTTACTGCTTTAGTAATCAATGTAATATCATCTAATGAAAACAATCGTCTTGTATTCCAAAACCAAATTGCTGATTCAACTGCACCTTTAAAGGTCTCTAAATATTCAGGATCAGTTATATGTCCAAAATGAGTATAATTTGTTTTTCCAGTAACCTGTATCAATCCTCGTCCTTTGAACTTCCAACCATCTCCTGAACTTTCGTCTGAATTGCCCATTCTATTTGCATAAACACGATTTGCAATTTTTTGAGGATTTCTTGCATACTCATGTACATTATCTTTATTAAAATACTTAGGAAATACAGACAATAATCCATTTGCTGAATAGTTTAGATTTTCTCGTAAGATACAAAAACCACCACTTTCATGTGCACACTGTGCAAGAAAATGAAATTTGGAACTTTCACTCCAAGGTTGTTCATTTAATTGTTTATTGATTTCATTAAAAATTTCTGTGTTTGCACGAGGATATAAAGTTTTAAGTCTTGTAAAATCCATAATGTGGCCTTTTTTGTTAATATTTATAATAAATATAGTATGCCAAAATATTAAAAAATGATTAAACAGCAGGAACTTACAATGCGCACATTAAAATGCTTTATTTCACAACCAATGAAAAATAAAACGATTGAACAAATCAAAAACGAAAGAGAAAAGGTGATAGAATTTCTGAAAAGAAATGACATGAAGGAAATAACTAGCATTATCGAGAATAACGAAGATCCGGTATATGCTTTAGGTGAAAGCATCAAACTTATGGCAAACGCTGATTGTGCTTATTTTATGAAAGGTTGGAATAAAGCACGAGGATGTATAATTGAACATGAAGTCTGTGAACGTTACGGCATACCGATTATAGTGGAATAGTTATAGTATGCGAATTTATTGACGAATTTTACAAACAAATAAAAGGGAGTCAGTCGCAACCAACTCCCTTAAACATTCTCCGCAGAGAAATGCCTAGTCATAATTATTTATCAAATGTATCAGAAATTGCTTCAAATGGACATACTGCAACACAACTATCACAATCAATGCACAACTGTGCATTGATTTCCAAACTTCCATCTTCTTTGGTTTCAATCGCATCACATGCACAAACTTCTTTACATTCTTCACATTTATTGCATTTATCTTTATCGATCGCAAGCATTTTGTAGTCCCAGTTTCAATTCTTTAATTTTAAGTTTGATTTCTTTAATCTGATCTTTTAGTGTTGGGTTGTTTTTACAATATTGAATTAATGATTTATTGATCAAAGTCAACTCTTTTTTACTAAATTTACAATATGAATATTTTGTTGGTTCAAGATTCATCTTGTCTGTTTTATAATCCAGAATATCTACCCATTCTCTTTTAACTTTTGGTTGTAGTGAATTAAAGATTGACTTTAAATAATTTAGCATAATGATTTCCTATGAATTAATGAAAACTTCAGAATCAACGTTTAAGACATCTAACATTTCATCTAATGTATCATCTTTTGAAAAATATACTTTATTATCCCTTACAATTAAATACTGATGATTTTCTCCGCTTGTTCCAGCTAGTGTTACCTTAACAAAGGTATCTTTGTCTTTTAATGCTTTAATTAAATAAGCATCCCATTGACCAATTCTACCTGCATCACCATCTGCACCATTTCCTTTTGACAAAACTTCACCATTAGTTTCAATGTAACCACACCCTCTTCTGGTATATCCCCATTGTGAAGAAATCATCAAATACAGATTATCATCATTAATTTTAGAAATTCTAGGCTTTCCTGACTTAGTTGTTCCGATACTATAATCATTTAAAAGTTCCTTTTCAGAAATTTTAAAATCGTTAGGACATGCAAGATTAACAGCTCTTCTTCCTCTACCATATTCACCTAATGTTACTCTAAAAAAGTTGCCAAAATCTGCCTTAACTTCAGTTGCATTTAATTTTACATTTGAATATAACATTTAATTTCCTCTAAAATCTAAAAATGTAATTATTATAATACGGAATTAATCCACATCTTGAAGAATGTTCCACATTTCCTAAATATTCTACACCATTAATATTGATGTGTTCAAAAGTATTAAAAACTATTAAAAAATATATAAATTTTTTAACATTAAAATACTTTTATTTAATAGAATGAAATTCTATATGGTCTGAACAAAAGACCTCTATCAATTATTTCCTGTAAAACAGGAAACTCATTGATTTCTTTTAAATGTAGATATTTACGTAGAATATTTAAAGCTCCATTAATGTCTGCATTTAATGCTTTACCTAGCGAAGACAAAAATAAACCTCGTTTTACTCTACTTCCTTTATATCTATCGTGATGTTTAACTTCTTCAAAAGTTAAAGCATCGCACTTTGATGTATAGGATTCTTCTTGTGTAACAAGATTTATTCCTATCATCTTACATTTATACTTTAAAAGATTCAATAACTTATAAAATGGAATTGATATAAAGTTTTGGTTGGTTTGTTTACCTAGTTGAATGGAGTCTTTCCAT
>JBGVCU010000057.1:0-166228 GCA_045119035.1 Bacilli bacterium
CTTTATCTTATTCGCTGTTGAATTAGTTGGATTAGATACTACTGGTATTGACTTAAGTGGTGTTGATTATGCTAATGAATTACAAATTATTGCTAATGCAATCGCTAAGATTGGAACAGCACTTCCTCAAGACGTTGAATCAATTAAAGATACAATGGATTGGGCTATGAATTATAAATTCAATGATGATCAACTTGTAATCGTAGTTGAAGCTATCGCTGAATTATTAACTCTAGAAACTTTAGAAAGAGTAATTATTCCTCTATACACTAATAACTTCGAAGCTGGAATTACTGGTGCTTTAGGAACATTTGCTGATTTCGCTAAATTAACTAATTACTCAAGTGCAGCTGCATTAATTGATGACGTTCAATCAGTTCTATATGCTGTTCGTGATGTAATTGCAACTCCTGATTTCAACACTACTCAACTTGTTGTTGATTTCATGAAGGATACTCAAGTTGAATTAATTGATTATGATCACGAAACTATCCATGCATTAATTGAAACATTATTCGCATTAAATTACTTAAGTGATTTCGAAGGTGTAATCTATGATGCATTAAATAGCATGAATTTAATCAAAGACTTCTCTAAACAAGACTTTATGTTTGAATTAAGTCTTGCTGATGATGGAAAAGCATTTGCTGATTTAATTACATATGTTCTTGGAACATTAGTTGAACCAGTTCTTCCATATGTTTTAAGTATTAAATATATGGCAAATAGTGCAATTCAAGATATCATTGACATTGCAACTAAAGATAATACAGTAGCATTAGACTTAGTTAACGGTGTAGATGGAATCTTAAGACCAATTTTCGAAACTACACTTGCAAAAGTTGGTTACCAAATTGGACTTCCATTAGTAAATGATATCTTAGAAGGATTATTCAGTGGTAAACTTTTAGGATTAGTACGTACTGATATTACTTCAGAAGAAGTAGTTGAAGACATTAATATCGTACTTGACATCGTAGAAACTGCTGTTAATGAAATTGGTGTTAACCACATTTACACATGTGTAACTAATAACCAATTAATGTACTTAAATGTACGTTCAATCATTGATGTTGTAACATACGCTATTCCAAGAATTGCTGAATTTAATATCATTGAAAATAATATCGACGATTTAATCCTTGCTGGACTTCAAATCGCTGGATTAGATACAACAGGTATTAATTTAAGCAGAGTTGATTATGCTAATGAATTACAACATATCGCAAATACAATTACTAAGATCGATTCTGCACTTCCAGAAGACGTTCAAACTGCAAATGACTTAATTGGATGGGCTCAAAACTATCAATTTACAGATGAACAAATCGTAATTGTTGTTGAAGCAATCGCTGAATTATTAGATCTTGCAACTCTTGAAGCAATTATTATTCCTCTATACACTAACAATTTCGAATCAGGAATCGCTGGTGGATTAGGATCATTTGCTGAATTTGCTAAATTAACTAATTACTCAAGTGCAGATGCATTAATTGATGATGTTCAATCAGTTCTATATGCTGTACGTGATGTAATTGCAACTCCTGATTTCAACGTAGTTCAAATGATCGTTGACTTCATGAAAAATACTGAAGTAGAAGCAATCGATTATAACCATGAAACTATTCATGCGTTAATTGAAACTTTATTCAGATTAAATTATTTCAATGATTATGAAGATGTTATTTATGATGTATTAACTAACATGGGATTAATCAAAGAAATGTCAAAACAAGACTTCATGTTTGAATTAAGTCTTGCTGATGATGGTAAAGAATTTGCTGATTTAATTACTTACGTATTAAGCGAATTAGTTGAACCAATTCTTCCATATGCATCAAGCTTTAAAGCTCTTCCAACTGACTTAGTTTCTCAAATTATTGATCTTGCAACTCAAACAAATAGTTTTGCTTTAGGATTAGTAAATGGTACAGATGGATACTTAAGACCATTATTTGAAACTACACTTGCAAAAGTTGGTTACCAAGTTGGACTTGTATTATTACAAGATTTATTAGATTCATTATTCGGTGGAAAACTTGATAATATTGTACGTACAGATATCTCTGTTGAACAATGTATCGAAGATATCAATGTTGTATTAGATATCGTTGAAACTGCTGTTAATGAATTAGGTGTTAACCATGTTTATACATGTGTATCAAGCGGAAATATCATGGGATTAAATATCCACGGTATTATTGATACAGTTGTTTATGCATTACCAAGAATTGCTGAATTTAATATCATTGAAGCTAATATCGATCAATTAATCCTTGTTGGACTTGCAATCGTTAACTTAGATACAACTGGTATTGATTTAAGTAATATTGATTATGCTAATGAATTACAAATTCTTGCCAATACAATCGCTAAGATTGGAACAGCAATTCCTCAAGACGTTGAATCTATCAATGATACAATGGATTGGGCTATGAATTATAAATTCAATGATGATCAATTAGTAATCCTAGTTGAAGCAATCACTGAATTATTAGATCTAGCAACATTAGATGCTATGATCATCCCTCTATATACTAATAACTTCGAATCTCAAGTTACTGGTATGTTAGGTTCTTTAGGTGAATTTGCTGTATTAAGTAATTATACAAATAACGAAAGCTTAATTAATGATGTTCAATCAATCTTATTAGCTGTTCGTGATGTAATTGCTACTCCTGATTTCAACACTACTCAAATTATTGTTGACTTCATGAATAATACAGAAGTTGAAGCAATCGATTATGATCATGAAACTATCCATGCATTAATTGAAACTGTATTCAGCTTAACTTACTTAAATGACTTTGAAGGTGTAATTTATAATGTATTAGAAGCTATGGAATTAACTAAAGGAATCTCTAAAGAAGACTTTATTAATGAATTAAGTGTTGCTTCTGATAGTGAAGCATTCGCTGATTTAATCACTTATGCACTTGCTACATTAGTTGAGCCAATTCTTCCATATGCATCTGACTTTAAAGCAATCCCTTCTGACATCGTTTCACAAATTATTGACATCGTAGTTGCTGATAATTCAGTAGCACTTGCGTTAGTTAATAGTGTTAACGGATACTTAAGACCAGTTGTTGCATCTACAATTGCAAAAGTTGGTTACCAAATTGCTTTACCTATGGTTGATTCTATTTTAGAAACATTACTAGAAGGTAAACTTGTAGGATTAGTTCATACTGATTTAGCATCTAGTAAGTATGTAGATGATATTAATATGATTCTAAATATCCTAGAAGCTGCAGTTAATAATATTGGTGTTAACCATGCATATACATGTGTAACATCAAATGATATTATGAGCTTAACAGTTCATGGTATTATTGATACAGTTGAAGTAGCATTAGGTTATGTTCCTCAACTTAACGTAATTAATAAATCTATTGATGATTTAATCATTGTTGCATTAGAAATTGCAAAACTTAATGTTGAAAATATCAATTTAAGAGATGTTGATTATGTATCTGAATTTGAAATTATTGCAGATTCAATTGCACGTTTCCAAGAAGTTCTTCCACAAGATCAAGCTCATGTAAGAACAACAATTAATAATGTTTTACACTTCTTAATGAATGTTAACTTTGTTGATACTCAATTAGTTGGAATGCTTGAAGCATTAAATAACTTACTTACTCTTCAAACTATTGAAGTAGTTGTAATGCCATTATATGTAAATAACTTCCAAGACAGTGTTGTTAATATGCTTGGTTCATATGGAGATTTTGCTAAGTTAGAAAACTATGTAACTCCAAAAGCATTAATTGACGATGTACGTTCAATTGTTGAAGCATTAAGAACTTTAGTAATTACTCCTGATTTCGAAGCAACTCAAATCGTTCTTGATTTCATGAATAATACTGAAGTAGAAGCAATTGATTATGATCATGAATCTGTTCATAATTTAATTGAAACAGTATTTGAATTAAATTACTTAAGAGACTTTGAAGATGCAATGTATAATGCATTAGATAATATGAAACTTATTAAAGGATTATCTTTAGAAGATTTCAAATTCTATCTAAACATTGCAAGTGATGCAGAAGAATTTGCTGATTTAATTACATACGCATTAAGCGCACTAGTTGAACCAATTCTTCCATATGCTTCAAGCTTTAAAGCACTTCCAAGCGATTTAGTATCTCAAATCATTAACCTTGCAACTCAATCTGATGAATTTGCATTAGGTTTAGTTAATAGTGTTGATGGTATCTTAAGACCAATTTATAGAACAACTGTTGCTAGAGTTGGTTACAGAATTGGACTTCCATTATTACATTCATTACTTGGATCTGTATTAGATGGTAAATTCCAAGGATTAGTTCACACTGATCTACAACCTGAACAATGTATTGAAGACTTAGATGTAGTATTCGATATTATTGAAACTGCTATTAATGAATTAGGTGTTAACCATGTTTATACATGTGTAACAAATAATCAAATTATGAACTTAAATGTTCATGGTATCATTAATACTGTAGTTTATGCATTACCAAGACTTGCTGAACTTAATATCATTGAAGCTAATATTGGCGGATTAATCCTTGCTGGATTAGAACTTGTTAAATTAGATACAACTGGTATTGATTTAAGCGGTGTTGATTATGAATCTGAATTACAAATTATTGCAAATGTTATCGCTAAGATTTCAACTGCAATCCCTCAAGAAATTGAATCTATCAATGATACAATTGAATGGGCTAAGAATTATGAATTTAACGATGATCAATTAGTTATCCTAGTTGAAGCTATCGCTGAATTATTAACTCTTGATACAATCGAAAAAGCAATTATTCCTCTATATACTAATAACTTCGAATCTTTAGTTACTGGTGCATTAGGACAATTTGCTGACTTCGCTAAATTAAGTAATTACTCAAGTGCAAAAGCATTAATTGATGATGTTCAATCAGTTCTATATGCTGTACGTGATGTAATTGCAACTCCTGATTTCAATACAACTCAATTAATTAAAGACTTCATGACTGATAGTCAAGTTGAATTAATTGATTTCGATCATGAAACTATCCATGCATTAATTGAAACTGTATTTGAATTAAATTACTTAACAGACTTCGAAGGTGAAATGTACGATGTATTAGTTGAATTAGGATTAATTAAATCTGAAACAGCTTCTAACCGTAGAGCAGCTCGCCGTTCTAATGATGTATTAAGTAAACAAGAATTCATGTTTGAATTAAGTCTTGCTGATGATGGTAAAGAATTTGCTGATTTAATTACTTATGTACTTGCTACATTAGTTGAACCAGTTCTTCCATATGCATCAAGCTTCAAACATATCCCTGCAAGTCTAGTTCAACAAATTATTGATATTGCAACAGCTGATAATTCAGTTGCACTTGCATTAATTAATAGTGTTGATGGATACTTAAGAGCAATCTTAGAAACTACACTTGCTAAAGTAGGTTACCAAATTGCATTACCATTATTAGATGATATGTTACAAACTTCATTCGGTGGTAAACTTGATGGTGTATTACGTACAAATATTACATCTGAAGAATGTATCGCTGATATTAATGTTGTTCTTGATATCGTTGAAACTGCTGTAAATGAATTAGGTGTTAACCATGTTTATACATGTGTAAATGACAACAAACTTACTTACTTAAATATGCGTGCTATTATTGATGTAGTAGTATATGCATTACCAAGATTAGGTGAATTAAATATCGTTAAAGATAGTATCGGTCAATTAATAATTAGTGGATTACAAATCGCTGGATTAGATACAACTGGTATTAACTTAAATGGTATTGATTACATCTCTGAATTACAATTAATTGCAAACTCAATTGTTAAACTTGATTCTGCAATTAGTGAAGATGTTGTTACAATTAATGACTTCATCGGATGGGCTCAAAATTATCAATTTAATGATCAACAAGTAGTAATAGTTGTTGAAGCATTAGCTGAATTATTAAGCCTTGAAACAATCGAAAAAGCAATTATTCCTCTATACACTAATAACTTTGAATCTTTAGTTACTGGTGCATTAGGACAATTTGCTGGATTCGCTAAATTAACTAATTACTCAAGTGCAAAAGCATTAGTTGATGATGTTCAATCTGTTCTTTATGCTGTACGTGATGTAATTGAAACTCCTGATTTCAACGTAGTTCAAATGATCGTTGACTTCATGAATAATACACAAGTTGAAGCTATCGATTATAACCATTCAACTGTTAATGCGTTAATCGTTAGTGTATTAAGCTTAAATTACTTCTCTGATTATGAAAATGTAATTTATGACACATTAGCTAACATGGGTTATGTTGGTGACTTAACTAAAGAAAACTTCATGTTTGAATTAAGCTTAGCAAGTGATGCTGCGGTATTAGCTGACTTAATCACTTATGTTGCATCTACATTAGTTGAACCAATTCTTCCTTATGTTTCAAGCTTTAAAGCAATTCCTGCTGACTTAGTTGATCAAATTATTAAACTTGCAACTCAATCTAATAGCTTAGCTTTAGGTCTTGTAAATAATGTTGATGGATACTTAAGATCAGTAGTTAGAACTACTCTTGCTAAAGTTGGATATCCAATTGGATTATCATTATTAGAAGATAAATTACCTACTCTAGTAGATGGTAAATTAGTAGGATTAGTACACACTGATATTAATAATGCTCAAGCAATTGATGATATTAATGTAGTACTTGATATCGTTGAAAAAGCTATTAATGAATTAGGTGTTAACCATGTTTATACATGTGTTACAGATAACAATATTATGGGATTACATGTTGAAGGAATTATTAACACAGTTATTTATGCTCTTGAACGTGTTACTGAATTAAATATTGTTAATGAATCATTTGATGACTTCGTTGTTCTTGGATTAGATCTTGCTAAATTAGATTCTAAAGATATTGATCTAAGCAATATCGAATATGCAGATGAATTTACAGTAATTAATATTGCTTTAGAACAAGCTAGAGAATTATTAGTTAAATATATTGATAAAGCTGATATTACATTAAATGATGTATTAGATTGGGCTAAATCAATTAAAGAAAATGCAACTACTCCTATGGTAGTAGATGCTATCGAAATCGTTGAAACATTAACTACATTAGAAACAATTTCAACAGCAATTATTCCTTTATATGTTAATAACTTTGAAGAAAAGGTAAGTGCTAAATTAGGTGACTTCGCAGGATTCGCTAAGTTATCTATGTATGAAGATACTCAAGTGCTTGCTGCTGGTGAAGTTCTTGTAAAAGATGTTCAAGATTTACTTGCTGCAATTAAACAAGTAGCAATCAATATGGATGTTGTTGGAATGTATAGAGATTATGAAAATAATACTAAACTTGTTCCAATCGACTTCACAGATTCTTCAATTTCTGGATTATTAGAAACTGTATTCAGTTTACAATACTTTGCAAATGCTGAAGAAACAATCTATGACTTATTAACAATTAAAGAATTTGTTAATGAAATGTCATTAGAACAATTTGCATCAAGCTTCGATCTTGCAAGCGATGCAAGCAAATTAACTGATTTAATCACATATGTACTTGACTTAATCGTTTCTCCATACTTTGATTATGCATCTGATATTAAATCTAATATGGATACATTCAAAGAAAAATTAATTAGTGATGTTTGCACTCCTGCATTCGTTTCTGGATTAGTTGACGTTGATGGTTACTTACGTGTATTAGCTGATTCTTCATTATTAGAAACAGCAATGATGATTGGATTAGACTTTGCTAGTGATAAAGTAGCTAGTATCTTAGGTGAACAATATCGTGAAAACGTAACTTACTTTAATGATGGTTCATTCGTATTAACAAGTGAACAAGTTGCTGAAGATATGAACGCAATCTTTGATATTGTTGTTGCCGCAAATAATATTGGATTAAATAACTTAATCGATATGAATAAATTAACTAACGAAGTTAAATTAACTGATTTAGCTCACTTAGTTGAAACTGTATTACCTCTTGCTATTAACTTAAATATCTTACGTGGAAGCGAAAATATTGGAGACTTCATCCATAAATTTGCATCTGAAAAAGGTATGAATCTTGATAGAGAAGAATTAGTTACATTTGATTATGCTGGTATTATGAATGTAATCGCTGAATCTGTTGTGGAAATTGCTGAAGCATTAGAACCAAATTACATTGTAATTGCTGACTTAAAAGATATTAAATCAGATGTACCTATGTTAGTTGCTTTAGGTGTAGTTGTTGCATACATTATTGTTGAAAACCCTGAACTTGACTTTGTAGTTGATGGTGCTTACCAATTTGCATATGACAAATACATTAAAGGAAATAACGAATTTGTTGATGAATTAGCTAATATTGATTTCTATAATGAAATTGCTGGTGCAACATTCGCACAAGATTTAAGAGCAATCTTAACAGATGCATTAGACCTAGTAGAATTTGCTCTTCCATATATTGAAGATGAATCAACTGAAATTGATTACCAAGCTACAATGGCTTACGTAAATGAATTAATCAACACAGTATTTGACACAGTATTCTATAGTGCTAAAGAAACTATCTTAGTTGAAAAACTAGTTGAAGTTCTTGGTAATAAAGATCTTATTGCAGAAAATACAACTGTTGAAGAAATCACAGCTATCTTAAGCCTTGAAAATGATAGTGAAGTATTAGGTAACTTCTTAGCAGTTCTTGCTAGTGATGTATTATCTAGAGCTGACTTCCCTTACCATACAGTAGCTGAAATTAAAGAAGCAAATGTTACTACTATTAAAGATTATGTATTAAATAATAAAGAAGTATTAGTAGCTCTTGCAAACTCTCTTGATACTTTAGCTGGATTAGATTCAAGTAATGATGCATTCTCATTACTAGAAGTTATCTATCGCTTAGGTATTGCTAAAGCAAATGAATACTTAGTAGATTCATTTGGAACATTATTTGAAGGATTAGTTTCTACAGATGAATTAACATCAGCTGACGTTCGTTCTGATTTAGAAAATATCTTCGATATCGTTCAATTAGCAGTTGAACATAACTTAGTTGAAGTTGCAATGAATAAAGACTTCATGAACTTAGACTTAGTAACAATTAACGAAATGTTAGTTGTAGTTGAAAAAGTATTTGCTGTTAAAGCAATCGCTGAAGATTTAAGTCCTGCTGTTGATTACTTATTAGTATCTAACGGTATCTACTTAGATCAAACTAAATATGACGCATTAACATTAAGAACAGATATTAATAATATCGTTTCTAGTGCAAGTGCTTTAATTGATTCATTAGTAAATTACTTCGGTAATATGACTATCAATGAATTAAAAGATAAAGCTAACCAATATGATAGCTTCATCACTCATAATATTGTAGTTGCTGCAATTGAATTAGTTCAAACTGTAGTAAATACATCAATTGTTAATGAATTAGCATTAGATATTTATGGTCAATTAGATATCAATGTTCCTGAATCATTAGAAGTATTAGCAGATTTAAGCTTCTATGAAGATAATGCTCAATTAGTTGCTGATTTAAACAGCATTTTAGATGCACTTCATCAAGCAGTATATCGTACAAATATTTGTGTAATGGTTAAAGATTACATTAACAAAACAACTTATTGCGAATTTAATGAATTTGTTAATGCTGAAATTGCAAATATCATCGAAGCTATTTTAGGTACAACTTATGTAGCTAATAAAGACTTTGATCTTGCTGTTATGGCATTAGATGAATTAAATGTTGCTTATATTAAATCAGATGTACTTGTTGATCTTGCTGCTGATAAACATATTATTGCTGAATTCGTTCGCAATGTATTAGATATCATTACAAGCTTCGACGGATACAACTATGTAACTAACTTAATTACTAAAGACTTTGATTATAAAGCTCTAATTACTGAAAAATTAACTATTGCTGACCAAGTAAGATTAGCAGAAGAAGTTTCTAAACTAATGGATACAACTGTTGCTGAAACAATGGCTGTTATTGGATATGATTTAGTTCTTGATAAACTTCCTCAAATTGTTAAACCATTCTTCTATAAAGTTGTTGAAGCTAAAGACTTAACAGCTGATGCTAAAGCTGTAATTAATGTATTAATTACTCTATTAGAAAACGGTATTGTTGAAGACTTAGTTACTCCAATCTTAAATAAAGAAAATGTAATGTTTGAAGCTCAAAAGATTAATATTAATGATTATGTAACATCAATTGAAGCAGTATTTGATTTAATTCCTGTTCTTAATATGTTAGATATTAATACAGCTACTGATTACATTAACTTACTTGAAACAGAATTAGAAATGACAGTTTCTTCAGAACTTCGTAACAAATTAATCGATGTTGATTATGTTGAAGAAATTAAATTAGTTAAACAAGTAGTTCTTCAATTAATCGCTGATTCAACAGCTGTTCTTGCTGATGAACTTGGAAGATTAACTATGAACTCATTAATCAGCTACTTCAATAAAGCTAAAGATAATGCTTTAGATAAAGCTGAAATCTCTGCAATTATTGGTGTTGCTACTGATGCAGTTGTTACTATTTTAGATAACTCTAACTTAGTAAGAGCATTAGCAATTGACTTAATTAACCACTTCGTAAGTAAATTAGACGATGCATTAATCGTTGAAATCTTAACACTTGATAAAGAATTTACATACAACTTATTAGTTGAAGACGTTAAAGCATTATTAAGAGTTGTTCATAATGCAGTTGATACTGACTTATATCAAATTGCTTATAACTATAATGAATTTGCTCAATCAGGAATGACTATTGATGTTGATTCTGAAGATGCATTAGCAGAAATCATCTATGATGTTGTATCTACAAACTTCTTAAGCTTCGATAATAATACTAAGTATGTACTTCTTGCTTCAATCTTATTTGATACATTAGATTTAGATTACTTAGTAGATACTGAAGTAGAATTAATGGGTGTTGATCTAGTAAATGAAGCAACTAAACTTGCTGGTTTAGCTGATGAAATTATTTACTTATTCAATACAATTTCAGGATTAGAATTCAAGTTTGATATTCCACTTGTTGGTAATACAGAATTTATGGCTAACGTAATTAGTGTATATGATGTATTAATTTCACTTGAATCTATTCAAGCAGTAATTCAACCTATTACTAATAGCGTAATTTTACCTGCTGTATATTCATTCACTGTTGAAATGAAACAACCAGATGCTAACTTACATAGAGGTTATACTCGTGAAGAAGCATTAGATTTAATCAATGAATTTAGTGATGTATTACATGCATTCATGGATATGGGTGTATTCAGTAACAATGGTATTTCATTCTCTGATGGATACTATACTAGTGAACATGTATTTACTATCCATAATTTCATCTTCTCAAGAATGTCTTTAGGAGAAAATATTGATTCTAAACTTGTAAATGTACTTGAAAATATTTACTTACTTGGTACAATCCCAATGAACTATGAAGATGTTTCATTAGAATACGAAATAGATTCATTCGGATATATCAAAGCAGCTGTAACAAGCTTAATTGATACAATTAAATTATACCTAGATAGCAATGACTATACTGGATTATTCGATAGTAGTATCGAAAATGAAGTAGTAGACACATATAATACAATTCTTGATTCTAAACTTGCAACTCAACTATTATTACCACTTGTTAATATGGCGTACTTTGCATTTGCAGAAGACAACATCTTTGTATTATTTGACGCTGCTGATGGAGTTACAATTGATTCATTTGCTGAATATGTAATTAAACCATTATTCGAAGCAGGTAGATTATTCAGTAACGCTGTAAGCATTTATGGTGACGGTGTTGACTTCTACTTACCTGCATTCGATGATATTAAAGAAGCAATCGATACTCTAGTTAACTCTAGATGGGCTATCGGTCATACTGATGAATTATTAAGAGTTGCTGTATTAAATGCAATTAAAGTAAGATTATCAGATGATGTTGATGCTTTACATGAAATTGAAATCATTAAATCATTAATTGATGATGTTAAAGTTATCATTAGTGAATGTGTATTTGATGAATTCTTAACTGAAAACTTATTAAATAAATCTACATTACTTGCTATGTCAAGCATCCTTGATAAAGTTAGTGATTCTACAATGATTTATGAATTAAAGAACTGGTTAATTTCTAAAGGTGAAGATTCTATTAATAGAGTATTCCTTGAAATGATTAGTGATATGACTCATGCAGAATATGCAAATGATTTACCAATTGCTGCAGAAGCATTAAGAAACGTTGCTTTAGCTAACGTATTTAGTGGTGAACAAATGAACATCGAACTTGGTGCTGGTGCATTCCTTGCTGAAGGTATCGAATTATTCTTCTCAATGTTATCAGTAGATGGCTATGAAGGAGAAATCTATGAAATGCTAATTGGAAAACTTAACTTCTCTTCTATCGATGCTAACTTCGATGCTATGGCTAACTTCTCTAATGCACAATTAACAGAAGCTTGGACATGGGCTGAAGAAATTAAGGCTCTTGCTAGATTAATCGCATCACTTGATGGTATCTTAGCTTCAACTGATGCTGAAGGTAATCCAATTGTATTAACACAAAATGGTGAATTTATGTTTGAAAATGCGGCTAAGTGTGTAAATGTTGCAGCATTAACTGAAACATTAAAAGCATTTAACCAAAATAGAGCATTAAGACCATTATTATTAACTATTATTAAACAACAACTTGAAGAAAATAACACTCCTGATTTCAACGTTAACGATTATATTTCTCAAGAATTACAAGATCAATTAGATTCTAATGTAATGAGTAGTGCTAACGATTGGGATTCTGAATGTGAAAATCTTGCTAAACTTCTAGTAGAACTTTCTAAAGGTATTTCAATGCCATCAGAAAGCATTACTGAAGAACAAGTTGATACATTAATTAATATTTTAACAATTATGAATCAATCAGCATTCTTTGAAATTGGTCATATCGCATATGTAATCAATGATTGTTTAGCTGATTGTACAGATAATTTCGACTGTACTGAAGCTGCAAGTTGGTCTAAACAACAATGGAGCGAAGAACTTCCTAATATCAGAAATCTATTTGTAAGTATGACTGTATTAGAAAATTATACAACTGCAAGTATTAAGAAACTTACTGAACAAGAACTTGTTGATTTATTAAATGCTATAAATGAATCTGTATTATTAAGAGATTCACTTCCTGCAATTATTAATGATACTGCATTTGAATTAAATTCTCAAGATTACTTATCTAATTGGTTAATGAATCAAGTAGGTACTTCAACTGCTTCTAAAGACGAATGGGCAGAAGAAATTATTCACTTAGCTAGTGTAATTAACTTTGTTAATACTCATCAAGATGTATTCAATAGATTAAACAATAATACATTCACTGATGAAGATGTATATCTAATTAAACAAGTATTATTAGAAATGAACGCTTCTCAATCATTTACACTTACTCCTGCAGTAAGCAAGATTGAAAAACCTCTTATTGACTTATTAGGTGATGAAACTCTTGTAAGATTAAACTCTAATGTTACAAAAGAACAATGGCCAAATGAATTAGATATTTTATTCGGTCAATATGATGCATCTGGAAACAGAACATCTGAAGGTATCGTAACATTAATTAAGTTTGGTACTGAAGAAGTTACATTCGAAACATTAAAAACTAATAATAGCTTTGGTCAAATGTTAGATATGATGGATAATTCAGTTATCTTCTCTAATTCTGTTAACCAAATCGTTAGAGAATTAGTTGAAAAAACATCTCTATACCCTTCAATTATTACTGATTCTGATTTAAGTGATTCTAAACTTGATCAAGTAAGTGATAGTGAAGGTGGATGGACAAAAGAACTTTCTATCTTAACATCTGTTGATCCTAATGCTGTATTCCAAGGTGGAGCAATTATCGATATTTTAAGACAATCTATTATTTTAGGAACTCGTTTACCAGACTTCGTTTGGGAAGTAGTTGCTGCAGAGGGATTAGATCAATATATCGATCAAGCTACATTCTTAGGTGCATACAATGAAGTTGAAGCTAAGATTATTGCTGGTGAAGCTACTCCTCTTGATAATTCTGATGATTATTCATGGAAACAAGAAGTTGATACATTACTTGCATTCTCAGCTCAAATTGAAGCATTTAAAGCTAGCCCACTTACTGAATATAATAATTTAGTTAATATTGCTAGTCAAAGCGTTATCGCTGGATACATGATTAATAAAGTAATCGATAGCATTATGTAAAAATAAGGAGGTAATTGAGAAATCAATTACCTCTTTTATATATATCCTTTAAACAATTCATTTGACAATTTGATTATATTTTGGTATAATATATATGATAAAATAACCTGACTATGGCAAAAGACCCATGGCGGAAGGGAGAGTAAAATGCGTAAAGGAATTCATCCAAACTACAAAAAAGTAAAAGCAGTTTGTGTTTCTTGTGGTGCAGAATTTGAAACAGGATCAGTATTAAACGAAATTCGTGTTGATACATGTTCTAAATGTCATCCATTCTATACAGGAGAACAAAAATTTGTTCAAGCAACTGGTAGAGTTGACCGTTTCAACAAAAGAGCAGCGCTTGCTAATAAAACAAAATAATGAAGTATTAAGAAGAACTTTAGGTTCTTCTTTTTTCTTTTTATATTATTGATTATTTAGAAAAAATATGATATAATATATTAAAATGGGGTAAAGTTATATGTTAGTAACATTAAAAGACGCATCAAAAAAATATATTGATAAAATTATATTAGATAATGTTAATTTATCTATTGAAGAAAATGATAAAATAGGTATACTTGGAGTAAATGGTATAGGAAAAAGTACCTTATTAAAAGTAATCGTTGGAGAAAGTGAACTAGATTCTGGAACAATCTATTATAAGAAAAATATAAAGATTAGTTATATGCCACAAAATCCAAAATTCTTAGATAATTTAACTATTATTGATGCGGCTTTAAAATCCTTAGAAGATGTTACTGAATATGAAATTAAATCTATTCTTAATAAGGTAGGTTTAAGTGATTTTAATCGTAAGTGTGGTAACCTTTCAGGAGGAGAACTTCGAAGACTTAGTTTAGCAATTACTTTATTAAAAAAAGCTGATCTTATTTTACTTGATGAACCAACTAACCATTTAGATGTATGGATGATTAATTGGTTAGAAGAATTCTTAATCAAATCAAATAAAGCAATTTTACTTGTTACTCATGATAGATACTTTTTAGAAAGGGTAACTAAGAAGATTGTTGAAATTGATTTTGGTAAAGTATATATGTATGAAGGAAATTATTCTTCATATTTAGTTGAAAAAAATGAAAGAATGCAGTTTTTAGCAAATAATGAAAGACGCTTAACATCTTTCTTAAGAAAAGAAGCTGAATGGGTAAAAATGAATCCCCAAGCAAGATCGTCTAAAAGTAAAGAACGTCTTGAAAGATTTGAAAACCTATCTAGTGAATTAAAAGATTTAAAAGATGTACTTAAAACAACTAATGAGGTTGAAATTTCTAGCATTAAATCAAGAATTGGAAAGAAAACAATTATTATTGAAAATTTAAATAAGAGTTTTTCTGATAAAGTTTTATTTAAAGATTTTAATTATATTTTAAGTAGATTTGATCGCCTTGGTATTGTTGGAGAAAATGGTTGTGGTAAATCTACGTTGTTTAATTTAATTACTAATAAATTAGAACCTGATAGTGGAACTATAACAATTGGTGAAACAATTAAAATAGGTTATTTTCACCAACAAATGGAAATTAAAAATAAAAAAATAACTCCTTTAGAATATGTAAAGGAATTTGGTGAATATTTAGAAACTGTTAATGGAAAAATTTCAGCAACTCAACTTTTAGAAAATTATCTATTTACTAAATCAATGATGTATTTACCTATTGAAAAACTTTCTGGTGGTGAAACAAAAAGATTACAACTTCTAGGTATTTTAATTCAAAACCCAAATGTATTATTGCTTGATGAACCAACAAATGATTTAGATATTATTACACTTACTAAACTTGAAGAATTTTTAGAAGATTTTAGTGGTGCTGTTGTTGTTGTTTCACATGATAGATATTTTTTAGATAAAGTTACTAATCATTTATTGTATTATAAAGATGGAAAAATCTATCCTTATAATTCTAATGTTAGTGATTTATTATTAGAATATAAAAAAGAAAATATTAAGGATAAAAAAACTGATAAAAAAGTAGAGCTAAAAGAAATTCCTAGATTTACTTCTAAAGAGAAAAAAGAATTTGATAATATTGAAAAAGATATTGAAGATATCGAAAACAAAATAATTGAACTTGAAGTGCAGATGAATGCTTCAAGTAGTGATTATGTTAAATTATTGGAACTTCAAGAAGAAATTAATAAGTTAAATAATTTATTAGAAGAGAAAATGGAACGTTGGGAATATTTATCAAATTTAAATATGCAAATTGAAAATTATCGAAAGGGAAAGTTTAACTAATGAATAATGAATTATTAAAAAAATACGCCTCATTAATTATTAATATTGGTGTTAATGTACAAACTAATCAAGATATATATATTAATTGTCCAGTTGAAGCTGTAGAATTTGGACATATGCTAGCAGAAGAAGCTTATATTAAAGGAGCTAGAAGTGTTACTGTTAAATGGGTTGATCCATATTTATCAAAACTTTCATATATGTATTCAAGTGATGAAGCATTAGAATATGTTCCTGATTATCACATTGAATATTTAAAAGAAATAGTTGAAAAAGGTGGATGTGTATTAAGCATTACATCACCTAATCCTGAAGTTTTAAAAGATGTAAGTCCTATTAAAATTCAAAAAGCAAACAAAGCTGCAAGAGCAAAAACTTCATTCTATAGTGCACACACTATGGCTTCTAAAACTCAATGGTGTGTTGCTGCATATCCAAATGAAGTTTGGGCAAAAAAAGTCTTCCCTACACTTAATAAGGAAGAAGCAGTAGATAAATTACTTGATGCTATTTTAAAAGCTTCACGTGTAACTTTAAACAATGACCCTGTAAAAGATTGGGAAGATCATATTAATAATTTAGAAAAATATAATAAAACTTTAAATGATTATGATTTTAAAGAATTAAGATTTAAAAATAGTCTTGGGACTGATCTTATTGTTGGTTTAGTTGAAGGACATATTTGGGCAGGAGGGAAAGAACCTACAGAAGGTGGTATTATTTTTGCTCC
This sequence comes from Bacilli bacterium, assembly GCA_045119035.1. Lineage (GTDB taxonomy): Bacteria > Bacillota_I > Bacilli_A > ML615J-28 > CAG-313 > CAYVQA01. Next base: position 17,227 of record JBGVCU010000057.1, read on the forward strand.
GAATATTCCAACTGAAGAAGTATTTACAATGCCTTCAAGCACTAAAGTAAATGGAACAGTAGTAAGTACAATGCCGCTTAATTATAATGGAAGATTAATTGAAAACTTTAAATTAACATTTAAAGATGGTAAAGTTGTTGAACATTTTGCTGAAAGTGGAATGGAAGATTTAACTTCATTACTTAATGTTGATGAAGGAAGCAGAGGACTTGGAGAAGTTGCTTTAATTTCATATAACTCACCAATTTCAAATATGGGTATTTTATTCTATAATACTTTATTTGATGAAAACGCATCTTGTCATTTAGCACTTGGTAACGCATATCCAATGAATTTAGTTGGTGGTACTAATATGACAAAAGAAGAATTAATTAGTCATGATGTTAATACATCTATTCAACATGTTGATTTCATGTTTGGAAGCAGTGATTTAGAAGTCACTGGTATTACAAAAGACGGAAAGGAAGTACCTGTATTTAGAAAGGGAAATTTTGTATTTTAATGGAAAAATTATTTGATTTTTTAAATAATTCAGTTAGTCCATTTCATGGAGTACTTGAATGTGAAAAGATTTTAAAAGAAGCAGGTTTTACTAAATTACAAGAAAACAAAACATATAATTTAGAAAACAGAAAAGGATATTATGTAGTTAGAAATGATGCATCAATTATTGCTTTTATTATGCCTAATAAAGAAGTAAAAAGCTTTAAAATAATTGCTAGTCACTTAGATTCTCCAACATTTAAAATTAAACCAAATGGTGAATTAGAAAGCAGTGGACTTAAACTTCTTAATACTGAAGTATATGGTGGACCAATTATGTCTAGTTGGTTTGATAGACCATTAGGTATTAGTGGTAGAGTATTTGTTGAAGAAGATAATAAAATTGTTCGTAAATTTGTTGATTTTAAAAATATCTGTGTGATTCCAAATATTGCTATACATTTAAATAGAGAAGTTAACAGTGGTTATAAATATAACCCTCAAGTTGATTTATTACCTGTATACGCCCAAAATAAGCCATTTAACGCATTTTTATCAGAAACATTAGTAAAATCAAGTAGTGAAATTAAAGGAATGGATTTATTCTTATATAATCAAGATAAAGCTCAAGCTTATGGATTAAATAATGAATTCTTTATTTCTCCTAGAATTGACAACCTTGAATGTGCTTATACATCTTTACAATCTTTAATTAACAATTATCAAAACAAAACATTATCAAATGAAACATCTTGTCATGTATTTGCTGCATTTAATCATGAAGAAGTTGGAAGTTCATCTAATCATGGTGCAGCATCAACTTTCTTAATAGATACTTTAACTAGAATTTTAGATAATAAAAATGTTCATGAAGTATTAGCTTCATCAATTATGTTATCAGCAGATAATGCTCATGCAGTTCATCCTGCAGCAGCATCAAAAGCAGATCCTACAAATAAAGTATATATGAATAAAGGAATTGTTATTAAAAATGCTGCAAATTTAAGCTATACTACAGATGGATATTCTAAATCAATTGTAAAAGCTATTTGGGATAGTAATAATGTATCATATCAAGAATTTACAAATAATTCAGCATTACGTGGTGGTTCTACTCTTGGAGCAATTAGCTTACATCATGTAAGTATTACTTCTATTGATATTGGTTTAGCTCAACTTGCTATGCATTCAGCAAATGAAACAGCAGGTACACTTGACGTTGAAAATATGATTAAAGGTTTAACATCTTTTTATAATACAAATATTGTAATTAATGAAGATGATGTTACTCTTAATTAAATAAATAAAAAATTACAGATAACACTGTTGCAAATAAACTCCATAAAGTATTTGGAAGAAGTAATAATGAAGATTTTTTATGAATTAAACTTGCTTCCATAAGTGCTAATAACATTGTAACAAAACTAAATAAACAAGTTAAAAAACTAAGAAATAAGTTTTTAAAATTAAAAAATAATAAAGTAAATGCACTAGAAAATATATAATTTGCAACTATAAAGACAATAAGTCTATTATATGAACCATCAATTTGTTGATGGTTCTTTCTATTATATATATGATAAGTGATAAATAAAGAATTGAAAATAAATAAAATCGCCCACACAATAATAAAAGCAATTGGTGGTAATTTTAATCCTTTTAAATTACTATAATATTCTTTATCTATTTTAATAAAAAAAGATGGAAGATAATAAATTAACATAATTAACATAAAAGTAAAAAAATGTTTCCATCTAATATTTATTTTTTTCATAATATTTCACCTCATTATATTATATGTAAAATATATATAATTATTAAAAAACCTAAGTTAATTATTTAACTTAGGTTTTATTCTATTTCTTCAAAGATAAAAAAATGATTTTTTCCAATAACTAATATATCTCTTAAATGTTTATCGTTATTACATAAAACAGAAAAATATGTTTTATTCTGCATAGAAATTGGCAATTCAAATTTAACTGGATTTGAATTAACATTGAATAAGTAATATACATTGTGGATATTATAAACAATAATGTTATCTTTAGATATCAATAATTTAATATTATTTTTATTAAAGGAATCCATATATTTTCTAAAGATTATTAAATCTTTAATAAAATAATGAAGATCATTATCTGTATTTAATTTATTATATAATTCATCACTAAAACATATGTGAGAAAATAATGAAATGGAAAAAATAAAAATTGCTTTAAAAAGTTTTACATTGTTATCGAAATCAAAACTTGAAAAATCCAAGTATATATCATTAATATTATCAAAAGTTTTATAAATAAAATCAGTGAATTCTGTAGTTGAAAGTTTTGATTTATTAGAGAAATATTCATATATTATTTTGCTTAAATCGTTGTTAAATTCAATGTTTTCATAGATATTTAAATTAGTATCAATAGTTGATTCATCATTAATTAAAACAGAATCAATTTCCATATTTATAATTTCTTGTGATTGAATTTTAAATAAATTAGTATTATTTATTTTATAAATAATATTAAGATCATGATTTAACATATGGATATTCCTCCTTTCTTATGTATATTATATCATTTGAAAATTAGTATTGCAAGCAAATTTATAATTTAATTTCAATATAGGAAATATTTATTTACCAAAAATTATGAAAATACGAACATTCTTTTTCATTATCGAAACTATTTTCGTAAAAGCGAACAATATGACCCATTTTATTAGTAAAACGCTTGCAAAAAATGAGCAATTATTGTATAATATTAATGTAAATGAGGTCAAATAAAATAAAAAGATTTCATTATTATTTTATAGCTATAATGCTATAGTTCATACAAATTAATTAGGAGGAAAAAATAAGTATGAAGAAAATTTTTGCTTTCTTAGCAATCGCAATGCTTTCTTTCGGGCTTGTTGCTTGTACAGGAACTGATAACCCTGGAACAACACCTGGAGGAGATGAACCAAAAGGAAAAACAATTGAATTAACTTATTCTGGAACTGCTTCTGATAAAGAATTTAACCAATCTTTATTTGAACTTTTCAAAGCTGATAGAAAAGCGAAAGGTGATGAAAATACATATATCATCAACTATTTTGAATGTGGACCTGACGTAATTGACTCTACAGTATTAGACTGGGCTGCTCCAAATGCACCAGACGTATACGAAGCTGCATCTGATAAAATCAACGTTTTATATCAAAAAGGTGCTTTAGCTAAAGTTACTGGTTCTTACAAACAATTCATCGAACAAGAAATGACTGAATTCGCTGCTGAATTAGTTACATTAAATGGTGAAATTTTTGCTTATCCATATACTGGAGATAATACTTATTACTTACAATATGATGCTTCTGCATTTACTGCTGAAGAAGTTGCTTCTATGGAAACATTATTAGCTGCTGCTGCTGAAGATGGTGTTAAAGTTGGTTACAACTTAGAAACTGCTTACTGGGGTGGTGCTGCAATGTTTACATTCGGTGCTGACTATGAAATGACTTATGATGAAGATGGAAACTTAATCGATATTACTTGTGATTTCGATAGTGCTAAAGGATTAAAAGCTGCTAAAGCTATCTATAACATCATGCATCATGAAGCATGGGTTAATGAATCAGGTGTTCCTGGTGCTGGATCTTTAACAAAAGCTGTTATTGGTGGTACATGGGATATCGTTGGATTCAAAGAAGCATGGGGAGAAAACTATGCTTGTGCTACAATGCCAACTGTTACAGTTGATGGTGAAACTGCTACATTAGGATGCTTCCTAGGTGGTAAATTCTTAGGTGTTAACCCTCAAGTTTCTCAAGGTGATGTTGACCGTTTCGTTGCTGCAAATGAATTAGCTAAATTCTTAGCTGGTCATGAAGCTCAAACTTTACGTTATGAAGAATTCGGTGTATTCCCTTGTATCGTTTCTGCTCAAAGCCACAAAAATATGGAAGGTGACGCTAACGTTGCTGTATTAAAAGCACAATATGGTTATGCTCGTCCTCAATCAGCTGTTCCTGGAACATTCTGGAATGCTCCAACTGCATTAATCGCTGGTATCAAAGATGGTACTATTACTGAAGATGGATTACAAGCTGCTTGCGATAACTTTAATGCTGCAATCAAAGCTGAATTAAACAATTAATTCAACTGAATAATTAAATAGTTATAAATGTGGCAAATATTCTTTATTTGCCACATTTTATCAAGAAAAGGAGATTTTATGACAACAATTGAATATTTATCCCTTCCTTTACATAAAAGAATTATTCATCGTATTGTTTCTTTTTTTGCTTCTATTCCTGTTGCGATATTAAACTTTTTTAAATACAAAGTTCCTGCTTTCTTTATATTTATTTGGAACAAAATTAAATTAGTATTCTCACAAATAATTAATATATTTGTTGATGGGGATTGGAAAACAAGAACATCTTATTTTATAATGGGATTTGGTCTTATTACGAGAAAATCTTTTATTAGAGGATTTCTATATTTAATATATCAAATTGCTTTAATATGGTTTGTTGTTAATATAGGTATTCCTTCGATTACTAGTGTTGGTTCATTCGGATATGTTGCGCAAACATTCTACATGGGCGTTGTTACATCTGGTGGTGTTGAAGTTACAGTACCTATTTATAACTTCGTAGATGATAGTTTCTTAATCTTATTAAACTGTATCTTCTTTGTTGTATTAACAGCTGTTGGAATTATTTTATGGTATAGTCAAATTAAAGATAGTTCTGAACTTCAAAATTTACACAAAATTGGAAGACACATTGAAGACAAAGAAGTTGTTAAAAGCTTAGTGGGTAAAAATTATCATATGGTATTACTAGGTATTCCAACTCTTGGATTAATTATGTTTACCATTGTTCCATTAATCTTTATGATTTTAGTAGCATTCACAAACTATTCATCTTCATATGAACAACCAAAATGGTTATTTGACTGGGTAGGAACATATAACTTTAAAAAGTTATTTGGTCTTGCAGGTGAGGCAAATGGTTCTGAATTCGCTGCTGTATTCTTACGTATCGTATTATGGACTCTAACATGGGCGTTCTTTGCTACATTCAGTAACTATTTCATTGGTATGATCGTAGCAATGTTGATTAATAAAAAAGGAATTAAGCTAAAGAAATTATGGAGAACAATTTTAATTACTACAATTGCTGTTCCTCAATTTATTTCATTACTATTCCTATCAAAATTCTTAAGTACAAATGACGGAGGATTGAATACAGTACTCCGAGACTTGGGTATTATTACAAATAATATTAAATTTTTAGAAGATGCTTCTATTGCTAAAGTTACTATTATTATTGTTAATATGTGGATTGGTATTCCATACACAATGTTGATGTGTTCTGGTATCTTAATGAACATTCCATCAGATTTATATGAATCTGCAAAAATTGATGGAGCTAGTCCATTTAAAATGTATGCAAAAATTACATTACCATATATGATGTTTGTAACTGGACCTTACTTAATTTCTAACTTCGTTGGTAATATTAATAACTTTAACGTTATTTATCTATTATCAGGTGGTGGACCTATGTTTACAAATATTAAAGGTGTTCCTATTAAAAACACAAGTGGTTTATATTCTGCTGGTCAAACTGACTTACTTATCACATGGCTTTATAAGATGTGTATGGGTGAAGTAGAAAAGAACTACGGTGTTGCTTCAGTTGTAGGACTTATGGTATTCGTTATTGTAGCTTCTTTCTCATTAATAATGTATAGTAGATCAAATGCTGTTAAGAATGAAGGAGACTTCCAATAATGAAAAGATTTAGTTATTTAAAACCAATTAGAACAAAAGGACTTTTCTATAATTCTAAAAATACTGGTGGAATGCGTGCGAAAGCAAAAGCAACTAATACATTAGTATATATCATCCTAGGTTTTATTTCTTTAATTTGGATTTTACCATTTATTTATTTAGTACTACAATCATTTGCAGTACGTTATGATTCAACTAAATTAATTCCAACTGAATGGACACTAAATAATTATCGTGCTCTATTTGATAAGAATTATTTAATGAATTTTAATGGTAAAGAATTAGTATTTGCTAATGTATATCCATTTGGACGTTGGATGATTAATACTACATTAATTGCTGTGTGTGTATCTATTTTCCAAACAGTATTAACATTAATGAGTGCTTATGCATTTAGTAGATTAAGTTTTAATTTTAGAAAAAAATACATGAAATTAATCTTAGTAATCGGTATGTTCCCTGGTTTCTTAGGAATGATTATTACATTCTATATCTTAAAACAAGTAGGACTAACTAGTGGAAACAGTGCAATTGGAGGATTAATTTTAGTTAATATTTCTGGTGCCGTTATGGGATATTATGTATCTAAAGGATTCTTTGATACAATCTCTAAATCATTAGACGAAGCTGCAATGATTGATGGTGCTAATAAAAATACAATCTTCTGGCGTGTTATTATGCCACTTTCAAAACCAATTATTGTTTACACAGTATTATTAGGATTTACAGGGCCTTGGGGTGACTATATGTTTGCATCAGTTATGGCTGCTGGGGATTCAAAATTATTTAACGTTGCTGTAGGGTTAAAACAATTAATGTCAAAAGAATCTGGTACAAGTGGATTCCCAATCTTCTGTGCTGCTGGTGTTATTGTTTCTGTACCAATCATGACTCTATTCTTCTTCTTACAAAGATATTATGTTGAAGGAGTTACTGGTGGAGCCGTTAAAGGATAGGAGCAAAAACATGAATAAAATTCTAACATTTATTTTTATGATATTATCTTTAATAGCAGTTACAGGGTGTGTTGTTCCTGGTCAAACACCAAGCAACCCACAAACTCCTGGTACTGGGGACAACCCTGGTACAACAGTTGATCCATATGCTGGACAATTTGGTAAACCTATTGAACAAGATTTAACAACTACAAATATTTTAGATGATAATTATCGTAATTATTATGAAATATTTGTTCAAGCTTTCTCTGACTCAAACTTTGATGGTGTTGGAGATTTAAGAGGTGTAATTAATAAACTTGATTATCTTCAAGATTTAGGATACACAGGGATTTGGCTAATGCCAATCCATCCATCTAATTCATACCATAAATATGATGTAATTGATTATTATGCAGTTCATAATAAATATGGTACAATTGATGATCTAAAAGAATTAATTGATGAATGTCATAAACGTGATATTAAAATAATTATTGACTTAGTACTTAATCACTCAAGTAAAGCAAGCAAATATTTTGAAAAAGCTTGTGCTGCTTATGATAAAAAATTAAAAGGACAAACATTAACAGAAGAAGATAAAAAATATGTAGATTTTTATAGTTTTTATCCAACTCAAGCAAGTGCTCCTAGTGGAATAACTGTTTTAAAAGTATCAGCTGCATATAACTTCTATTATGAATGTAACTTCTCTGATCAAATGCCTGAATTTAACTGTGATAGCGAGTACGTTAAAGACGAATTTAAAAACATCGTTAAATACTATTTAGATATGGGTATTGATGGATTTAGATTAGATGCTGTTAAATATTATTATTTCAATAATGCATCAAAAAATATTGATTTCTTAAGACAATTTAATTCATGGGTTAAAGCAATTAATCCAAAAGCTTATATTGTTGGAGAATGCTGGTCTGGAACAAGCGAAATTAAAAACTACTACAACAGTGGTGTTGATTCATTCTTTAATTTTGCTGAAAGTGTTTCTTATTCTGGAACAAGTGGATCATTAAATGGTGTAAATCCAAATGGAAATGGTATTAACAATTATTATAACCAATTAATTAATAATGTTAATTTAGCTGGTTCTCATATTCCTGCTCCATTCTTAGATAACCATGATATGCCACGTTACACATTTACAAGTAACTTAAATAAAAATAAATTTATCTTTGGTTTACTTGCAATGATGAACGGAACAATTTTCTCTTACTATGGTGATGAAGTTGGACTAGTTGGTTCTAATAAAGCTCCAAATCCTGACCAAAACGTTCGTCAACCAATTAAATGGGGAGACTTTACTCAACCAGACTGTACTCCTGTATCAGGAATTACTTCTTTACAATATCCATATGGAACTGTACAAGAACAAATTGATGATAAAAATTCAATTTTAAATTATTATAGTAAAGCTTTATTAATTAGAAATCAAAATCCAGAAATCGCAAGAGGAACAATTAAACAAATTAAATTAGATAAAGCTAATGAATTATTAGTAATTTCTAAAACATATAATGGTAAAACTATCGGTATTGTTTATAATTTCTCAAGCACTAACACATTAACAATGAAATGTAGTACTTATGGATTTAACGCTGTTGTTGGACAAATTGTTGCTAACGCAAATCATTACGTTGGTGAAGCAAAAGATGGAAGTATCAATATTCCTCCATATAGTATTGTAATTTTAAGATAATCAAGGAGAATTTAATATGGCCGGTTTAAGATTAGAACATATTTATAAAGTATATCCTAATGGAACTAAAGCCGTTTCTGACTTTACAATGGACATTAAAGATAAAGAATTCATTGTATTCGTAGGACCTTCTGGATGTGGTAAATCTACTACACTTAGAATGATTGCGGGTTTAGAAGAAATTAGTGCTGGTGAATTATACATTGATGGTCAAATCGTTAATGATATGGAACCAAAAGATCGTGATATCGCAATGGTTTTCCAAAACTATGCGTTATATCCTCATATGACAGTATATGAAAATATTGCGTTTGGTTTAAAATTAAGACATTTACCAAACGAAGAAATCCATAAAAAAGTTTTATGGGCTGCTCAAGTATTAGACTTAACTGAATACTTAGACAGAAAACCACGTGCAATGTCAGGTGGTCAAAGACAACGTGTTGCTTTAGGACGTGCTATTATTCGTAACCCTAAAGTAATGTTACTAGATGAACCTTTATCAAATCTAGATGCAAAACTTCGTGCTCAAATGCGTAGTGAAATTGCAAAATTACACCAAGAATTAGAAACAACATTTATCTATGTAACACATGACCAAGTTGAAGCGATGACACTTGGAACAAGAGTAGTTGTAATGAAATTAGGTAAGATCATGCAAATTGATACACCTAAAAACTTATATGATTATCCAGCTAACCTTTTCGTAGCAGGATTCATTGGAACTCCTCAAATGAACTTCTTTAGTGCAAAACTTGCAAGAAATAATGCAAATGATGTAATTGATTTCTTACACTCAACAAATAATTTAGAAGTATCTCATTCATTACTTTCTAAAGTACAACCTCAATATTTTGATGGATTAAAAGAAGTTATTATTGGATTAAGATGTGAACATTGTTCATTAGATCCTGAAGTAGTTGCTAATTCAAATTCATTAGTAGATGTTAAAGTATCTCACTTTGAAGAACTTGGTAACGAAACATTAATTTATGGTGAACTATTAACAGCTGATTCTCATGCAAAAGCTGATAGAATCATCATTAAAGGAACAAACACTTACGGTTTACATCGTGGTGATGTTGTAAAAGCTCATTTAGAACTTACTAAAGCTCATATTTTTGATGCTTTAACAGAACAAACAATTAACCCTCGTATTCCATCATCTAATTTAGTTCATGGTTTAGTTGAAGATGGTGTATTCCATGTTGGATCATTAAAAATTCAATTACCTGAAGCAATTAGAGTTGAAAAAGGAAATTACAATGTTGTAATTCCTGTATCTGCTATTAACTTAAATAATAGCAATGGTGTAAAAGTTGAAGTATCTTCAGTTGAAACAATTGAAGAAACTGTTATTGCTAATATTAAATTAGAAGATAACTTAATGTTTGCAAACGCAACAAAAGATCTTGATGTTGCAAGTGATTGTTTCATTGATTTTGATTTTACTAAATTTGATTTCTACAAAGAAAACAAACTTGTTCAAGCATCAATTGCTGAATATGATAGAATCAATGCGATGTTCTTAAATCATGCTACTGCAAAAACATATGTACAAGATAAATATGATTCAGTAGTAACTAATAGAGTTAATGAAGTAGAATCTAAATATCAATCATTATTTGCTGATTTAAATTCTGAATATGAAGCAAATTTAGCAGCTGTTCAAAATGTTGATGCAAAAGCAATTGAAGCTAAAAATGCTCCTGTTATTGCAGAAAAAGAACAAACTGCACAAGCAAAAGTTGATGAACTAAAAGTAGAATTAAAATCTAATTTAGCATTAGAACTTTCAAAACATAAAGAAAATAATGTTAAAATTGTTGAAGATGTAAATGCTGCTTATGATAAAGTTTATTATAATGAAATTGAATCATTCGAATCATTTAAACAAATTAATAAAGACCGTGATGCATATAGCAAACGTGTTCAAGAATTAAAACAATTTAAAGCTAACCACAAGTTAGAAAGACAAAATGAATTAAATAAACGTCTTAATGCTGAAGCAATTGAATATGAAACAAACGTTAATGCATTAAAAGGTAACTTTAAACGTGAAAAAGATACTTTATTAAATGAATTAAAAGAATTCAAACAAGCATGTAAAGATGAAGCATATCCTGTTAAGAAAATTCAAAATGAATATAAGAAAAACTATAAAGCTTTACAAAAAGAATATAGTAATGCATTAATGCATGCAAAAATTATTTTCTTCTTCAAAACAGGTGAACTTGTAACTTTATCAAGCAATGAAATTTCTAACAAAATGATTCAAAGCTTAGGTATTAAAGTATTTACTAAACAATATTTAGTAGAAATTCCTCATGATGCATATCAAATTGCAGAAGAAGGAATTAAGGTAAAAGTACTTGAAGTATTAGATTATGGTAAAGTAAACTATGCTAAATGTTTATATGTAGATAATAATATTGAAAAAGTAATCTATGTTCAAGTAGATAACAAAAATGTAAATCAAACATTAACACTTAAATACGATATTACTAAGATCCATATTACAGAAAAAGCTATGGATATTAAGATTTACTAGTATTATTTGAGGTGTAGATATGAAAAAGAATATTTACCGCATTTTACTATTAGTACTTCTTGCATTAGTTACTGTTACAATTTCTGGTTGTGATGGTAAAAAACCTGAAAAAGGATATGTTTCAGATGAATACATATATGCAAATATAATTTATAATTTTGAAGATCCTGGATACTCAACTTATGATTGTGAAGGATATTTCAATTATTTAGCAATTGAAAATCCTTTATTAACTAAAACTGTTTCAAGAGTAGGTAGAAGTATTAATGATGATTACGATAAACACAATACAAAATGTGAATCATATTATTTAAGACTTCCACTTCGTATTACTGTTAATAATTGGCGTTTATATACTGAAGAAGGAAAATTAAATACAGTTACTTCTACAAAATATGTTTTAGAATCACGTTGCTATCAAGCAGCAGGTGGATATTTAGATAAAATATATTACTATTTAAGAGATGGTGGAGGTTTCTATCTAAAAGCTTTTGGTGTAAATAAATCACTAAAACTTAAAAATCCAATTGAAATCGAAATTAATGCTAAATGGAATATTATTGCTGAATATGATGAAAATGGCTTCTTAGTTAGCGAAACATTCCAAACATTAAATGCATATAAAGCACCAGATACAGAATCAATTTATGGAAAATGTACGTACATATATCATTAAGAAATTAGTGATATTACTAATTCTTGTCTTTTCAATTTCTTCCTTATCCGGATGTCAAAAAGATATTCCGGATGGGGATATTAAGGATTTTGTTGTGGCTTTAAATTTTGATAAAGCATTTAATGAAATAATTAAAGCATCATCAGTTGTAACATCTGAGAAATATACAGATGGAGTTTTAGATGGAAAAATTACAACATATACATATATCGATCAAACAGATACATATTTTTATTCTAATTCTAATTTAAATGGTATTTATTTTGGAACAGGAATTGATCAATATAGTTATTATAACCAAGAAATATTAGGTTTTATTAATGTTGATAATTTTCCTAAAAGCTATGAAAGAACAGATGGTGTAGTTAAATCTTTAAATTATAGAGAAGAAGAAGTAGATATCTTAGTAAAAAGCTTCTTTTATACTCAAGTAGAACATGATTTCCATCAAGGTGGTACATATTATGGAGATTATATACAAGTTAATTGTGCCAAATATTATGATTTCTTCAGTTTAAATGAAGAAAAATCTGAATTAACATTTGAGCTTAATTCAGAATCTAAGGATAATAACGGAGATAAAGTTATTGTTCTTCATAAATTTACTGTTAATAGACTTGGAATGTTAATTAGTTTATCAACAACAAGTTTATACAAAGACAACCAAGATACTTATACAAAAACAACTATTACATGTGATTATAGTCCTGTTTTTGATAAGATATATGAATTTTAAAATTTAGGAAAAGGATATAAAAAATGAAAAAAGTATTTAGTTTATTTTTATTATTTTTTGTTATCGCATTAACTCTTACTAGCTGTGTAGTTCCAGGAACTCAACCAGGAACTCAACCTGGGGATAAACACACTCATACAGCGTGTCCTGAATGTGGACTTTGTACTGATAAAGCATGTACAGGTCTTGCAGCTGACAAATGTAAAGGTCATGAAGTAGATCCAGGATTTACAGAAGATCCAGATGCAGAACCAGTTGGTTTCTACATCCATTATAAGAGAAATGATGGTAACTATTCACCATGGAGCTTATGGTTATGGGATGATGGTAAAGACGGTGGACGTTATTTATTCACTGGTACAGATAACTATGGTGCATACTATAAAGCTGAATTTGATGGTACAGTATGGAACGAAGAAACATTAAATGGTAAACTTGGTTTCATTGTTGCTCAACTTAGTGTTGATGCTGAAGGTAACATTAAATGGGGTGCAAAAGATTATGATAAAGACCGTTCAATTGTATTTAAAAACTACAAAAAAGATGCTGAAGGATATTATCATATCTATTTAAGACAAGGTTTAGAAACAATTTATACAAATGCAGCAGGTGAGGTGGCTGATATGGTTAATAAATTTGAAATCGCAAAAGATGGAAATAATTACTTCTTAATGATGGAAGTAAATAAAGATTATAGTGCTTATAAAATTACATGTGAAGGTCAAGAAGTAGTTTCAAGTGATACTCATGACTTTGACCCTAATGTATATATTAAAGCTAGTAAAAAATTAAAATATTCTTTAGGTTCATCTATGCCTGATGTAACTAAAGATTATAAATTAGAAGTTACTTTCAAACAATCTGGCTTAACTCAAACTCATCACGTTGATAAATCTTCATTATATAAATTAAGTGCATTTGCTCAAGAATTTACATATGAAGGTGAACTTGGTGCTATTTATACTCCTGAACATACAACATTCAGAGTATGGAGTCCAATTTCTAGTTCAATGAAAGTTCGTGTTTATAATACAGGTACTCCTGAAAGAATCGTTTTAGGTGGTGTTCCAACATTATTTGCTGATGGTTCAAATGAATACACTGAATATGATATGGAAAGAATCGAAAATGGTGCTTGGGAATATGTATTACACGGTGATCAAGGTGGAAAATATTACACTTATGTTGTAACAAATTCTGCATATGAAAATCGTGAAGTTGTTGACCCATATGCAAAATCAACTGGTATTAACGGTTTAAGAGGTATGGTTGTTGACTTCTCTAAAACTAACCCTGAAGGTTGGGATGATATTTCTACATTAGAAATTCCTTCTAGCCAACTTACTGTTTATGAAACTCACGTAGCTGATATGACAAGTGATTCAACTTGGGGTGGAAGCGCTGAAAATGCAAAAATCTTTAAAGGTTTATATGAAACAGGAACTACTTATACATCAAATGGTGTTACAGTTTCTACTGGTTTTGATCATATTAAAGAATTAGGTGTAAATGCTGTTCAATTTATCCCTATTTATGACCAAGCTAATGATGAAAGACCTGATAATGATCCAACTAGAACTGATGGATCAAGCCGTCAATTTAACTGGGGTTATAACCCACTTAACTACAATACTTTAGATGGTATTTATTCAAGCAATCCATATGATGGATATGTAAGAATTCAAGAATTTAAAGAATTAGTTAAAGCATATAATGAAGCTGGAATTACAATCATTATGGACGTTGTATATAACCATACAGCTGGACTTTCTGGAAACAGCTTCGATGTATTAATGCCTAAATATTACTACCGTTATAGCGGTGGAGAACCTTCTAATGGTTCTGGATGTGGAAATGAAACTGCATCTGAAATGCCAATGTTTAGAAAATTCATGATTGATTCAACTGAATTCTGGGCTAAAGAATATAAACTTGGTGGATTCAGATTTGACTTAATGGGTGTACATGATGTTGATACTATGAACTTATTAAGTGCAAATTTACATGAAAATGTAAGTGAATATATCACAGTTTATGGTGAACCTTGGACAGGTGGAACAATTTCATTATCTAAACCAGCTGCTAACCAATCTAACTTAAGTAAATTTGTAGGATTCGGTCAATTCAATGATAAGATCCGTGATTCACTAATTAGAGGTGGTATGTCTGCTGCAACTGATAAAGGTTGGGTAAGTGGAAACACTGCTTATATTAATGATTTAATGAATGGTATTAAAGGTATTACATCTACTGCTAATACTAACCCTAACTCTTCTGTTGCTTATGCAACATGTCATGATAACTATACATTATATGACAGATTAAAAGCAGCAAATGTTGGTAATGACTTAACAATTAAACGTCAAGCTATGCTTGCAAACTCTGTAGTATTTACTTCTCAAGGTATTACATTCATGTTAGCTGGTGAAGAAATGCTAAGAACTAAAGGTGGAGATTTCAACTCTTATAACTCTGGTTATGAAGTTAATAAGATTGATTACTCATTAAAAGTTAAACATTTAGATATGTTTGAAAACTATCAAAAACTTATCGCTTTAAAACAAAATGGTAATGTATTTGGTAAAACAGCTTCTGAAATTGCAACAGATGTTGTTGTAACTAAGAATACTGAAAACTCATTAGTAACTATTAAAATTACTGATACTGTAAACAAGGTTGAATATATTATTTGTCACAGTAATGCAAATGGTGGTAATAAAGTTGTTAACTTAAGTGGATATACATTATATCTAGATACATTAAATAGTGGAATTACATTAAATGCATCTACAACTATTCAAAGTTATCAAACTATTATCGCTTATAAAAACATTTAATCTGATAAATAATATTCAAAATAAAATTAAAAAAAATTAGGAGAAAAGAAAAATGAAAAAAACTATTAAAACTTTATTAATGCTTTGCATCGTTTTATTTGGTTTAGTATCTTGTGTTACTCCAGGTGATCAACCAGGTGAACAACCAGGAACTCAAACATGCCAACATGTACCTGGTGCTAGCTGGCGTGCAAGTGATGATGAACACTGGCATGTATGTGACAAATGTTCAGACATTATTGATAAAGAAGCTCACTCTTTCGGTGATTGGAATGTAATGCAAGAACCTGCAGTTGGAACTCCAGGAAGAAAAGTAAAAACTTGCTCAGTTTGTAGATATTATATCGCTGAAGAAATTCCTGCAATCGAAGTTGAAACTGGTGAAACTACTGGGGATACTGTAGTATTTGCTAAAGTTCCTGCTGATTGGTCTGCAGTTAACTGCTACTATTGGCATAATGAAGCTGGTACAGATAATATGAACCCTGCTCATAAAACTTCATGGCCTGGTGTTGCTATGACATTAGTTGATGAAGCTGAAAATATTTGGGCATTCATCGTTCCTGCTGGTACTGCTAACGTTATTTTCAATAACGGAAGTACTCAAACTGTTGATATTCCTTTCGCAACTGCTGCTAACCTTTATATCTTAAGTGATGCAGCTGGTGGAGATGGAAAATTCACTGCAAACGTTGGATCATATGAATATACTGGTTCATTAGATGATATCGCTAAATATGGTGAAAGAGAAGTTGTAGAATTAGCATACGTTACAATCTATGTTCAATTACCTGAAAGTTGGCCTGCATTATACTTATACTTCTGGGGAAGCCAAGAAGCATGTGCTGCATGGCCTGGTGCAGACGTTTCTAACTTAATCGATCCTGCTAAAAATGTTCATTCATTTGAACTTCCTAATGATGCAACTGGTGTTGTATTATCAAATGGTTTAGGTGGAGATGATAACCAAACTATGGATATTATCCCTGCTGCAGGTGTTAATGCTTATATCGTAACTGAAGGAACTCCAAAAGATAACGCAGCTCCTGCTTCTTATGCTGATGGTGTATTTACTCCAGTTGAAGTTGAAGTAAGTGTTCCTGTTTACTATGTAAGAGGTTCATTAAATGAATGGGGAACTCCTGATACTCACAAATTAGCTTATGATGAAGCAACTGATACTGCTACAATTACTGTTGCTATCGCTGCTGGTGATCAATTCAAAATTGCTGAAGCATCATGGAATAATGCTACTACAATCAGTGCACAAAACGCTACTTTTGATGCAGCTCAAATCGCTGATTTAGGACCTAACGATTACAATATGCAAGCTATCGTTTCTGGTACATATGTAATTACAATTACTAACGTATCTCAAGATACTCGTACTTGCACAATCGTTTTAGCTGAATAATTAAACGAATTATAAGAATTAATCCTACTAGAAATAGTAGGATTTTTCTTTTGCAAATATCTATCATATTTTTGTGAATTTTGATATAATATATATAGAAAATTTACAAGGAGATTTTTATCATGAGAAGTTGTGGTATTTTATTACATATTTCAAGTTTACCAAATAAATATGGTATAGGTACTTTAGGGCAATGTGCTTATGATTTTGTTGATTTCTTAAATGAATCAAAACAAACATTATGGCAAGTTTTACCTATTGGTCCTACATCTTATGGTGATTCACCATATCAAGGATTTTCAACTTTTGCAGGAAATCCATATTTTATTGATTTAGATTTATTAAAAGACGAAGGATTATTAGAAGAAGCAGAATATGCTTATTTAGAACAAGCAGATCAAAATAAAGTTGATTACGGATTCTTATATAATAATCGTTTCCATGTTTTAAGACTTGCTTTTGATAGATTTGATGTTAACAACAAAGAATATAAAAAATTTAAAAGAGTAAATAAATTCTGGTTAGATGATTATGCATTATTTATGACACTAAAAAATCTTCATAATGGAGATAGTTGGTGGAACTGGGAAGATGGGTTAAAACTTCGTAAAAAAACTGTTATTTCAGCTAAAACGAAAGAATATGCTAATGATATTGAATTTTGGTGTTTTATTCAATTTAAATTCTTTGAACAATGGTATGCTTTAAAAGCCTATGCAAATTCTAAAGGAGTTCAAATTGTAGGAGATATTCCTATTTATGTTGCTCATGACAGTGCTGATGTTTGGTGTAACCCAACTGATTGGCAAATGGATGAAAATTTAAATCCTACAGTTGTTGCAGGATGTCCACCTGATGGATTCAGTGAACTTGGTCAATTATGGGGTAACCCTATTTATAATTATGAAAAAATGGCACAAGAAGGATTCCCTTGGTGGGTTAAGAGAATGAAAGAATCTCTTAAACTTTATGACATTATTCGTATTGACCATTTTAGAGGTTTTGCTGGATATTATTCAATTAAATTCGGTGCACCTGATGCAAGAGATGGTGAATGGGTAACTGGTCCTGGTATTGCTTTATTTAATAAAATTAAAGAAGAATTAGGTGAAGTTAAAGTTATTGCTGAAGATTTAGGTTTAATTACTGAAGATGTAGCAGAATTACTACAAGCAACAGGTTTCCCAGGAATGAAAGTATTACAATTTGGATTTAATCATGAAGGAGATAGTGAAAATTTACCTCATAACTATCCTAAAAATTGTGTAGTATATCCTGGTACACATGATAATGAAACAATCGTATCTTGGTTTAGAGGATTAAGTGATGAAGACAGAGCGTTTGTTAGAAATTACTTAAATTTAAGAGATGATTATTTTATTTGTGAAAATGTTGCAAGAGCTTGTCTACAAAGTGCAGCTGAAACTGTAATTATTCAGTTCCAAGATTATATTGGACTTGCTGATGAAGGAAGAATGAATGCACCATCTACATTAGGTTCAAACTGGCAATATAGAGCTAGAAAAGAACAATTCAATGATGATTTAGCTCAATATTTAGCTCGTTTATCTGAAACATATCGTAGAAGCGGTAAAGTGTATAAAAAGGTTGATTAATAATAAAAATGGTTACTTATTTTAAGTAACCATTTAATTATTTTATATAAGGAAATATTCATTTATCTACTTATTTTCTACAAAAAAATATATAGTTTTACACTTGAAGAAATTTAATAAATATGTATAATATTAATATAAGTATTAAAATTATTGAGGTGGGTTATGGATTTAAAGATTAGAGACGGTTGGATCGAAGTTATTTGTGGAAGTATGTTCGCTGGAAAAACAGAAGAATTAATCAGAAGAATTACAAGAATTCAATTTGCTAAAAAAGAAGTAATTGTATTTAAACCAGAAATAGATGATCGTTATGATAAACAAATGGTTGTATCTCATAGCGCCAGAAAAGTTAAATCTATTCCTGTTTCAAGTAGTAAACAAATCTTAGAATCTTTAGATCATTTTCCATATGCAGTTGCAATTGATGAAGCTCAATTCTTTGATAGAGGAATCATTAAAGTAGCTGAATATTTAGCTGATAATGGTGTTAGAGTAATTATAGCTGGACTTGATTTAGATTTTAGAGGAGAACCTTTTGGAGTAATGCCTGATTTCTTATGTAGAGCAGAATATGTGACAAAACTTCAAGCAATTTGTCAAGTATGCGGAGACCCTGCAACTCGTACTCAAAGAATTATTGATGGAAAACCTGCTAATTACGATGATCCAATAATTGTTGTAAGTGCAAAAGAAAAATACGAAGCAAGATGTAGACATTGTCATCAAGTACCGGGACGCCCTAATGAATAATTATGAATATATGCAAATTGCTTTAGAAGAAGCAAAGCTTGCAGCATTAGAAAATGAAGTTCCAGTTGGATGTATTATTGTAAAAGATAACGAAATTATTGCAAGAACTCATAATACAAGACATAAAAATAAATCTGCAATTAATCATGCAGAGATTATGGCAATAGATGAAGCTTGTAAAAAATTATCTTCTTGGCAATTAGATGGTTGCACAATGTATGTAACATTAGAACCATGTATTATGTGTGCCGGTGCAATTTTACAAGCCCGTATCAAAACTGTCGTATTTGCCTCAAAAGAGCCCAAATTTGGAGCTTGTGGTAGTGTTGTGAATATATTTAACTCCCTTGAATATAAATTTAATCATGAAGTAGAGTTAATTGAAGGAATTTGCGAAAATGAATCAAAAACATTAATTAAAGATTTCTTCAAAAATCTACGTAATACTAAATAAATATATTTGACAATACTGAGTAAATTTGGTATAATATCTAAGGATTTCATTTTAGACACCTTCATCCAAGGTTACATAGTGAACCAGGTCAGGCCTTGATCGGAGCAGCCTTAAGCTTTTGTAACTTGTGGGTGGGGGGCTCTAAGATGAAATCCTTTTAATTTGATTAAAACAAAGAAAAATGATAAAATATAAAAAAACATATATATGGTAAAAAATTATGGAATTTAAAATTGGAAATATAAAACCTAAAAACCGAATAGTTTTAGCCCCAATGGCAGGAATTAGTAACCAAGCATTTAGAACCATTTGTAAAGAAATGGGAGCAGGTCTTGTATATGCTGAGATGGTTAGTGATAAAGGAATACAATTTAATAACGAAAAAACAAAAAAGATGTGTGAAATCTTAGAAGAAGAACATCCAATTGCAATGCAAATATTTGGTTCAAATCATGAAACAATCACCGCATCTGCAAAAGAAATGATTAAATTATCTAACTTTGATATTCTAGATGTTAATATGGGATGTCCTGTAAATAAAGTTATAAAAAGCGATTCTGGATCAGCTTTACTTAAACACCCTGATAAGATATATAATATTGTTAAGAGTTTAAAAGAAAATGTTGATATTCCTGTATCTATTAAAATTAGAGCTGGCTATGATTTTCAAAGTATTAATTGTCAAGAAGTTACTCGACTTGCTAATTTAGCAGGTGTTGATTGTATTACAATTCATGGTAGAACTCGTTCACAACTATATACTGGAAAAAGCAATTTAGAATATATTAAAATGGTAAAAGAAACTTCAGATTGTCCTGTTATAGGAAATGGAGATATCGTTGATATTGCTACGGCTGATGCTATGTTTGAAAAAACAGGAGTAGATGCAATTATGATTGGTCGTGCTGCAATGGGAAACCCTTGGATTTTTAAGCAACTTGATCAGTATTATTCAAAAGGTATTATTTTACCTCCAGTTACACCATTTGAAGTAGTTGATATGATATTAGAACACGCTAAAAGATTACTTGATTTAAAAGGTGAACATGTTGCAATGATTGAAATGAGAGGACATGCTGCTTGGTATTTAAAACAAATTCCTCATTCAAAAGAATTTAGAGTAGAAGCAGCAAGTGTAAAAACATTTGATCAACTTGTAAATATATGTAACAGACTAAAAAGTAAAATAACTGACTAATAAATAGTCAGTTATTTTTTAATTTCATATTGTTTATATATATTATATAAATATTGGCTAACAACAGCATCAACATATATTCCATTATCTAAATATTCTGTTTCATTAACAATTGAATTTGTAATAATTTTATTTAATATTTCACCTTTATCATATGGAATTAATAATTTAATATTATATTGATTTGGATATAAAATCTCTTCAATACGATTAATTAATTCACTATAGCCAGCTTTTGTTTTTCCAGAAATAAATAAATTATCTTTAGTTTCTAATGATTGTAAAACAAAATCATTAATTAAATCAGTTTTGTTATATACATTTAAAATAGGTGCATCTTTAATACCTAATTCATTTAAAACTTCCAGTGTTGTTTTAACTTGTAAGTCTAAATATGGACTACTAGCATCTATTACATGAACAACCAAATCAGCATCTAATATTTCTTCTAAAGTAGATTTAAAAGATTCAATTAAATGATGGGGTAAATTACTAACAAAACCTACTGTATCTGTTATTAAAAATTCATGATTAGAATTTGTTTTAATACGTCTTGTTGTTGTTTCAAGTGTAGCAAATAACATATTTTTAACAAACACTTGTTTTTCTTCTAATTTATCATTATTAAACATTTCAATTAAATTATTGATAGTTGTACTTTTTCCAACATTAGTATATCCAACGAATGCAACAACTTTGATATCATTAGCTTTTCTTGCTTTTCTTGCTTCTTGTCTATTTTTAACAACTTCTTTTAATTCGCTTTGAGCTTTATAAATTTGACGTTCAATATGACGTTGATCTAGTTCAAGTTTTGTTTCCCCACTACCACGACGTGCTCCTACTGCTCCACTTGCTCCACCACCAGTACGAGACATATAATCACGTGAACCAATTAATCGTGGTAACATATATTTAAGTTTTGCAATTTTTACTTGAAGCACTGCTTCTTTTGTTTTTGCACGTTGTTCAAATATTGTTAAAATTAACATATTACGATCAATTATTTCGCAATCTAAATACTTTTGTAGATTTGAAATTTGTGCAGGTGATAGTTCATCAGCAAATATAATAGTATGTACTTCAAGTGCATCCTTCATCATTTTTAATTCATCAAGTTTTCCTGATCCTAAATATGTTTTTGCTTTAGGATGATCTAAGTTTTGAATTAAAGTATCAACTACCTCAAAATAACAAGCTTCAGCTAAATTTATAACTTCATTAAAATGATATGAAAATAATTCATCATTTGTATATGTGTTAACATATGCAACAATGACTTTTTGTCTTTCAATTATAGATTCTTCCATAAAGCCTCCTTAAAGATATTTAATTATAACACATTTTGTAAAAAAAAGATAATATAATAATAATTTCTTTAACAAATTAATATTAATAGTAGAGACTTATGGAGGATATAAATGTTATATAGTGAAGAAATGGAAAATGTATTAAAAAGAAGTAAAGAAATTAAAGAAAAATTAAAAGATGAAAAAGAAAATACCGGTCATATATTAATGGCATTATATGAAAATAACGATACAATATGCCATTTTTTATTTGAAGAAGATGGTATTACAATGGAAAATATATTAAAATATTATTATGAAGTAATAGATACAATTGATGATTTAAATTTAATATTTCAAAAAACAAAAGAATATGCAGCAAAATATAAAGCTAAAAAGATATATGATGAATATATATTTTATGCTATTTTAAATAATGATTGTATTGCACATTCAATTATCAAAAAATTAAATATTGATATGGAACAATATCTAGAAGATACACTTGAAATAATGAATGTTGACAATAATAATACTGAAAAAGAAGAATATCCTTTCTTGATTAATTTATCTTCTAATAAAAATAATACAAAATATATAAAGTATAAAGATTATCTTGAAAGAATGATATATATATTAAACAAGAAAAATAAACATAATCCTTTATTGATTGGTAATCCCGGGGTTGGTAAAACCGCGCTTGTTGAAGGTTTAGCAAAACATATCAAAACCCCAGTATATCAACTTGATATAGGTATTACAGTATCTAAAACAAAATATCGTGGCGAACTTGAAGAAAAAATAATCAAAACAATGAATTTTATAAAGAAAACTAACTCAATTTTATTTATTGATGAAATACATACGATAGTTAACTCTTCAAACTCCGATAGTGCTTTAGATATCGCTAATATCTTAAAACCGTATTTAACAAAAGAAAATATCAAAATAATTGGAGCTACTACTTTAGATGAATATTATAATTTTATTGAAAAAGATAAAGCACTATCAAGAAGATTTAATAATTTATTTATTGATGAACCTAATATATCTGAAACAAGTAATATTGTAAATAGATTACTTCCAATATACGAAGAATATCATGATATAAAATATAACAAAAAGCTAATCAATAATATAATTAACTATACCAATATATATATGCCAAATAAAACATTTCCTGATAAAGCATTAGATATAATTGATGAATTAGGATCTAGAAAAGGAAAAAACTTAGAACATACTCTTAAAAAAATAATAAAAGATTATACAGGTATATATACGATAAATGAAAATAAATTAAATAAAATCAACTTATTTTATCCAGAACTAATTAAATATTATAAACCGTTAATAAAACTAAATTTTAACGATAGAAATAATATTGTATTAATTAAAACAAAAACTGATTTTAAAATAAACAATTTAATTAATGATTTAGAAAAGATATTCAGGTTTAAAAAAGAAGCATATTTAGAAATAGATTTAGAATTATTTACAGATTATACTATGTTAAATAATTTAATTGGTTCATCTAAAGGCTATGTAGGATATAATGAAGGTGGCTTATTATCTGAACATATTTTAAAATATCCGTTATCAGTAATTTATTTAAAAAATTTAGATAAATGCCATTATCAGATAGAATATTTTATTAGAAATATATTTAAAAAAGATTTTTTATTAGATAATAAAAATAGAAAAATTTATCTAAAAAATTGTATTTTTTTATTTTCAATAAGTGAAAATAATCAAAATGTTGGATTAATAAGACATAATGTGAATAAAAAAATAGAATTTGATATTGAAATTTAACAAGGTATTAAAATACCTTGTTTTATTATTCTTTCTTTAAAATAAAAAATAAAACATATGTATTTGAAATTTTTTAAAATTTATGTTATAATAAAATGTAATAGTCTATAAAAAAGGAGGTAGTAATATGAAACATAATCAAAGTAATTATCGTATTGAACTTCGTAATAAACATTTGTTAGATATTTTATGTAGTGATTACTACCTAGAACTTGGAGTAATTGACTTAAATCTTTTAAATGATTTATTAAATGATAAACAATTGAATCTAGTTGATATTGAGTATCGTGATTTATCTAATGAAGGTGTAGGACAAATTAGAGAAGATGATGAAGATATTCATTATCAAGTAAATTATTTAGTTTCACTTAGACAAAAGAACTCAACAGATAAATTTTTTATTACTTGTAATTGTTTAAGATATTTAAATACTGAAGGTTTTGAAGTCCATGCTCCTATGGTGCTTATTCCTGTTGAAATTGACTATGAAAATTTTAGAATTTGTAAATCTGGTCCTGCTATTCCTAACTCTTTACTTCTTAATTATTTAACAAAAGAGTTTATGATTAAAGAATCAAATCCTAATTATGGTAAAGAAAATAATGATTCTAAAAAACAATCAAGTTTAGCACATAGTTTAGATGATTTTAAAAATCCAAAACTAAATACTTTCTCTCAAATTGATAAATATTGTGAAGAACTAGCTAGTCTTTGTGGTTTAAAATATAATATTTATAATTATTTAACAACTGTTCAAGTAGAATATAATGATTATATTAGTGATGAAAATGTATTCGATGTTGAACGTTCTATATATAGCCGTAGACCTGAAGAAATTACTGAAGAATATTTCAAAAAAGTAAAAGCAATTCTTCCAACAAATATTAGCCAAAAAGAAGCAATTCTAAAAGCAGCAAACGGTGAAAGCTTCGTCGTAAACGGAAAACTTGGAAGCGGTAAAACATATACAGCAATTAATATTATATGTGACCAATTAGCAAAAGGTAAAAAGATTTTATATGTTAACCAAGATATTGATAATTTATATGATATTGAAAAAAATTTAAATGCCCTTCATTTAGAAAATGCGGTTTATAATTTTTCAAAAAACATTAAATCAATTGACTCTTCAAAAACAGTATTCCCAGATGGTTTTGATTCTGAATTTGATATCAGTAAAGTTAAAAAAATTGAAAGTTATCATGATCACTATGATTATAAACTTCATGGATATTCAAAAAGAAAAATATACGAAGATATTGCTGTTATTAAAAGACAACATCAAAAATTAGAACCAATTGAGATTAAAACTAATCTACAATATTTTGAAGCTGTTCATATTTATGAACAAGCTAAAGAAGTTGAAAAAAGATTAAATTTAATTGATCCATATGATACAAACTGTTGGAGAAATATTTCTATTGAGCATCATAACTTAAATGACCAAGAAATTGCCAATAGAACAAAGAATATGTTAGACGCAAACCAACAATTATTAAAAAAATCTCTTGCGTTCCAAGAAAATTATTTTATTAAAGCTCCGAATAATATAGCTGATATATATTCACTTACTACATGTATGGCTGAATTTGCTAAAGCAAGACCTCTAAAATCATGGCTTGACAGAAGCACAAAAGTAAAAGTAAAATCGGCTATTCAAGAATTACAAAATTTATCTGATACATATTTTTCTGTAAGAGAATATTATGGACAAAATATTTTAAATACATATGTTCCAAAGAAAATAGATAATATTATTGAAAGATTACATTATAAATTATTTGGGACATCAGAGCTTACAAAAGCCAGTGATGAATTATATATTAATAAATTATTAAATGAAAAAAATAATATAATTCAAATCACTGAGACTATTAAAAAACTATCATTAGATTTTGAAAATGTTTCAAATAATATTAAACAATATTTTAATATTAATAGTCTTGATGAATACATATATGAGACAATTGAAGAATTATATTTATTATTATCAAATAACTATATTATTAAAAAATGGTATATTGCGTTTAACACAGCTTATGAGAAATTAATGGATATTCAAAATGAAGTACTATATCATATAGATGAATTAGAACTTTTAAAGAAAGAATTATCACAATATATTTTAAAACCAGAATATTTAACTTTTGAATATTCTGATGAAGCAGCAAAATCACCAATTTTTAATCTTTATGCTAGACGTTATTTTAATAGAAAAGCAATAACACAAGCACATTTAACAGTTGATCATATTACTGATTTATATGAAAGATTTTATAAAAAACAACTAGAAATTAATCAACTAGTTGTAGATATGACATATATTAAAAAATATAGTGTTGAAGAACAATATAAAGCATTTATTGCTTTTTGTAATTATGTAAAACGTCTTTCTAAATTAGAAATGCGTATAATTAAAAATTTCTTCGCAAATGTTGTTTATAATCCTGAATATGATTATGAAAAAGTTATTAGTGATTTACAAATTTTCTTACAAAACGTAGATTCACTTAAAAAACTTGAAAATAGATTATTAGAGTATAAAATTAAATTAACATCTCATTTACCACATGAAAAAATAAATGAATTATTAACATGGAATATATATTTACAAGATGTATTATTATGTGGAAAAGAATTAGAGGGAATTTTTAAATATAATAGTGATATTCATTATGCTGGTTTAATATATCTTTCTAAAAAAGATAGTCAAATTGAACATGTTCAAAATAAAGTAAAAGAAAAAGAACAATATTTTATCTCTTTATTAGGAGAATCTTTTAAAGGATTTGATACCGATATTACAGGTATTACAAAATTAATTGAGTATTTTGATCAATTCTCTGATCGTTTCAAACATATAAGATATATTGATCAATTATTTAATGATAAATTTTATCAAATGGTAACTGATTCTGAGGAAATTTTAGACCTATATAATAAATGGTTTGAAGCTTATAAAGCTTTATCAAACTGTTTTAGAGGAGGTTTATCTATATTCCAAAGACAGAAGTTAAGTGAAAATCATATTTTACTACAAAAATACTATAATAAAATAAATCAACTTGATGATGTTATATATATTACAACTATTTTAAATGAGTGGGAACAATATTGTTTAAATGATTTTATTACTGGTATTAAAGAAGGAAAATATAAAGAAAATCTTGCTGTTAATTTCTATTATTCAGTATTAGATAAATATCGTACAGAACTAGAAAAAATCCCATATGTAGAATATTCTACAGATGAATTTTTGAATGATGTTAAAGAATATAATATGTATGAACTTGCATATTGTACAAAAAACATTCATAAAATTAGATTATCTGTTCAACATGATAAAAGAAATAACCGTTTTAATACTGTTCGTTTTAATGATTATAATGCTATGATTAATTTTACTTTAAATCAACGTGCTATATATTTAGCTGATTTAAATATCTTTAATTCTAATATTAAATTATCAAACTTTGATTTAGTTTTAGTTGATGATGGACATTTATCAACTGCGAACAAATATAATCGTATTAAAGAATGTAAACAAGTAATTGTATTTGGAGATAAATCATTTAGATCTTCAATTGTTAACTCTTTAATGCAAAGAACACCTACTCATGCAACTATTGACTTTAATCATCGATATGTTTTAATGTCTAATAAATACAATAATTTATTCTCTAGAACAAATCAATATATTAAGTCACATAAAACAAAAACATTTATTGAACCAATTGAGTCAATTGATGATTTTGTTAATGAAGTTGTAAAAGTATTCTATGAAAAACCTAATCAAGTAATGAATATTATTGTAGGTAAACATAGCACAAAACGTATTATGTATAAAAAATTAATCGATAAATTAGTAGAGTTTTATTCGAGAGAAGAAATTACTACGATTTTCAATTATCGTATTAAGATAATTTATTCAAATCATGAATCTGCAAGCTATGTAAATAATGTATTCTTCTTTTTTGATGATTATTTAAATATGGATGAAAATTCACTTGAATTATTATTTAAGAATTTTACAATTGTAGAAAATTATATTTTCATCAAATATATTAAAAACGAAAATGAAGAAGAAAATCAAAAAATCGTTAAACTTCTTAATGGTATTATTAACAATAAAGAAGGAATTAAAAAAGAAAAAGAAATTAGTAAAATCATTATTGATGATATAAAGAAAAGAAATATTGGTACAAGAGTAGATTTTGGTTTTGGTGCCTTTGATATTGTAATTAGATCTACAACGAATACTGGTATAATTATATCTGGTTCTAAGACAGAAGATATATATTCTAATATAGATGATGTAAATTTCTATGTTACAACATATAGAAAATTTGGATGGAACGTAATAATGATTGATATTGCTGAATTTGTTGATGATTACTATTCAGCGTTAAATAAAATTATAGACTTATGTAAGAAATAGGAGGTATTATGACTCTTGGAATAGTACAATTTTTCAAAGATTACATTGGAGTAGATAGTGCTGGTAATTTATTAGTAAATGGGATTATTAAATTAGTAATTGATTTATTATTAGTTATTGCCCTACTTGTCTTTGTATTTCTATTTTTAATTAAACATACTAAAACAAAAAAGATCTTAGTATTTTCAATTATCTATTTATCAGTATATTTAATTATTGGTTCATTTGGATTAGTATTACTTAGATCTTTAATGACTGTTGGTATTATTATGTTTTTAGGTGTTTTAGTTGTTAACTATGCACCTGAGGTTAAATCACACTTTACTGCTTTAAAACGTGGAAAAGGTGAAAAAGGATTTATTACAAATGCTCAAGCAAAAGAACAATTAATTGATACTTTAATTAGAACTGTTGAATATTTAACTTCAAGAAAAATTGGAGCAATTATTACTTTAGAAAAAGAAAATTCACTTAACACATATATTGACAAAGGAACAAAAATTGAAGCAAATGTATCATTTGAACTTCTTGCTACAATCTTCTGGCCTAATACTGCTTTACATGATGGTGCAGTAATTATTCGTGGAAGTAATATCATGTGTGCTGGAACATTCTATCCACCTAGCGAAAATGCAGATATTCCTAAAACTTTAGGTTCACGTCATAGAGCAGGGCTTGGAATTAGTGAAGTAAGTGATGCTTTTACAATAATTTTATCTGAAGAAACAGGTAATATTGCTACAACAATTTCTGGAACAATTACATCTAATATTACTGTTGAAAGTTTAAGAGTATCATTAGATCAAAACATTTTAGTAAAATAGGAGCAATATATGACATTAGGAATAAATAATATTTTCTCAAATTTAAATTTAAATTCATTTCATATATATTTATTTTCTTCAATATTTGTTCTAATTTTAATTATTTTAAAAATAGTTCTTCATAAAAAAATTGATTTTATCGGAATATTATCATTCTTAATTATTTCAACTTGTGCATTAATGTTTTCACAAGAAAATATTTGTAGTGTTATTAATATTATTTTTGCTGTGTTATATGGTTTATTATTTATTTATGTTTTACTTGACTATATTTATACTGCAAAATGTCATTCAATTTGCAAAACAAGAATTCAAGATTATTTAAAAAACAGTGAATTTGAATATTTTATTCAAGTAAATAAAAAGAATAGAGTTATTGATTATTCTTTAAATTTTACAAACCTTGCAAATAGAGATAGTGAAGGAATCTTTAATTTAAAATTCCCTGAAATATTTTTCGAAAGAACAAATATTACAGCTGTAAATGGAGAACCTGCAACAATTCATTCATTACCTATTTTTAGAAGTAATTATTCAAAAGCAATTTCACGTCATAAAAATTATGAATTTTCAATTACAATTTTAGATGAAAATGATCATGAAGTAAATTATGAAGGTATTATTCAACCAGTTTATTTTCATAACATTTTAATTGCAAAAAATATTTATCTATCTGTAAATAGAATGCAAATATTAGAAACAACTAGATCAACACTTGTTGAAGCAACTCAAAACTTACTAGATGCTAGAAATCAAACATATGTATTGATGTCACTTACAAGTGGAGTAGTAATGTATTTTGACTTCCAAACAAAAATGTATATGTCTACTGAAAGCTTCCAAAAGTATACTGATACAGTTAGACAAGAATATGATTTCGATGAATTTTTATCAATGATTCACCCTGAAGATGTTCAATTCTATATGGATCAAAGTTCTACTATTAACTCTCTTAGAACAACTAGATTAAAATTCAGAATGTTTATTGGAAATAAATACTATGGTGTTATTGAAGATTCTATCTTCCTTGCTAAAGATGAAAAATTAGTATCACTTATTCGTGTAGCAGGTGATGCTTATAAAGAAGAAGCAAGTGATGTAGTATTATCTACTCAAGAAGCAAATGATATCTTAGATGATTTAGGATTAAGCGATATTGATAAGATGGCTGGTTCAACAATCGATTTATTAAACCGCTTAAGTAAGAAAAATGACTAAGTATCAAGCAATATTATTAATGGCCGGAAGTGGAACTAGATTTTCAAAGAATGAAAATAAAGCTCTTCTTAAAATTGGCAATGACTATTTATTTAATCATTCACTTAAAGTTTTTTTAAATGATAATTTATGCGATAAAATATTTCTTGGAATAAATCCAGCTGATTATGAATTTATTAAACCATTAGTGAATGATGAAAAAATTACAATTATAAATGGTGGATTAACTAGATTTGAAACTGTTAAAAATTGTTTAAAAGAAGCATCTATGGATGTTATTATACATGATGCAGCAAGACCTATTCTAAATATAGATGATATTAGATTAATACAAGAAGAACTAAATCAATATGATGCTGTGTGTTATTATGAAAAGTGTGTTGATACATATCGTATTAATAAAAATAATATTATTAAAAATTTAGATCGAAGATCAATGTATAAAATCTTAACTCCACAGGCATTTAAGAAAAATACATTTAAAACAATTTTATCAACAATTGATAATCCTTCTATTACAGATGAAATATCAATTCTTTTAGATTATGAGTACAAAATAAAACATCTTGAAGCGCCTCACTCTATGCCTAAACTTACATATCCACAAGATTATGAATACATTGATTATTTATTAACAAGAAATTCATATCAAAAAATAGGACATTCATTCGACTTTCATCCTTTTGTAGATGGAGATGGTTTTAGTTTAGGTGGAATACATATTTCGTTTCATAAAAAACTAAAAGGTTGGAGCGATGGAGATCCATTAATTCATTCTATTACAGAAGCTATTATTGGTGCTTTAGGCTTAGGTGATATAGGTAAGCTTTTCCCTGATAATGATCCTAAGTATAAAGGAATTCATTCAAATTATTTCTTAAAAGAAGCTAAACAATTACTTAAACAACATCAATATGAAATAATTAATATTGATTCAATCGTTTATTTAGAAAAACCAAATCTAAAAAATTATAAACCTCTAATGGAAGATAATATTAGTAATATTTTAAATATCGAAAAATCTTTAATTAATGTTAAAGCAACTACTATGGA
The DNA here is from genome assembly GCA_045119035.1 of Bacilli bacterium. GTDB lineage: Bacteria > Bacillota_I > Bacilli_A > ML615J-28 > CAG-313 > CAYVQA01. The sequence goes on from JBGVCU010000057.1 coordinate 49,011, forward strand.
ACAAAAAGGACTAGTTGGTAGTGGAGATGGTATTGGTGCTGAAACTGTAATATTAATAAGAAAGATAAAATAAATCTCTATTTTTAATAGAGATTTTTTTATTTTATAATTTAATACAATATTAATATTTAATTAAATTATTAATATATATTAATAGGGTGTATATATGAAGAAATTATTAATTATATTTATGATTTTACTTATATTTATGTTAATACTAAAAAGCGCTGATAATTATTTTAGTGAAACTACAAAAATCTATATTGAAAAACAAGCAGATAATCTTGCATCAAACGCAATAAAAGATATAATATTAGAAACTGTTGTTCCATATATCGATAAAGATCATCTTTTAGATATTAAATATAATAATAACAAAGTAGAAACGGTTATTGTAAATACAAAAATAACTAATTTTATAATGGCAAAAGCATCAGAACTTATAGATATATTATTAGATAATAAATATATTGAAAAAGAGTTAAATACAATTAAAGTCCCATTAGGTACTTTTATATCTAACTCTTTATTTTCTTCATTTGGTCCACTTATTACAATACACCTAAAACCGCTTGGAGCATATAATGCAGATATATATACAAATATTTCAAGTTATGGAATTAATAATAGTTTAATTGAGGTTTATTTAGATGTTGTAATTGATATAGTGGCACTCATTCCTTTACAAAAACAAAATATAAAAATTTCATCAAAAATATATCTAATTTCACAAATAATCCAAGGAAGTATACCTAATTACTATTATGGAAATGGAGCAAGTATTGATTACATACCAGATAATGACTAATGTCTATACATTATTGTTATAAAAAACATATTATAGATGGGGAAGATATATGTATGGATATTGTAATTATAAGTCGAATAAATTAAACAAAGCAATTAAATCTTCATTTATAAGCCTAATATCAGCAATCATAGTTCAATTTATAATATGGATTGTAACTAATGAAATATTTAGGAATTTAACAAATAAGGAAAAAGAAGAACTACAAATATTTGATTTTATTTCTTCTGTAATAATAGGAATTATAAATGGTTTTTTAAATGTATATCTTTCCAAAGAAGCGTTCGTTTTTGCTGCAAGTATTATTGCGGTTTTAGTTAATGATTTTGTTGATTATTTTTTCTACAATGAACTACCAACAATTTCACTTGTGGAAGAAATAATATTAACCATTATATCTATATATATTGTTGTGTTCATTGTTGCAAATTTATTTGAAAATACAAAGTTTAAAAATAATGATATAACATATTCAATTTTAATGAACATTATTATTTTTATAACACTTAGTGTTGATTTTAGTGTATATGAATTATTATTAAATAATAATGGTAATAATAATTTAAATTTAACTGTTCCAGTTGCTTTTGAATGACATATGACAAGTTAATTTACTTTACAAACATTAAAAAATATGATATAATATCTAAGATGTGATATTATGCGATATCACTCCTTGCTTTAGTATCGGCTAAAGCCTAAAGACCAAAAGGAGGTGTAAAGAATGAAAAAATACGAAGTTATGTATATCATTCGCCCAGAAGTTGATGAAGAAGGAAGAAAAGCAGTTATTGATGAAATCAATAATGTTTTCACTGGATTAAATTCAACAGTAGAAAAAGTTACTGAAATGGGTGTAAGAGAATTAGCTTATGAAATTAGCAAATGCACTAAAGGTTTCTATGTTTTATTAAACGTAACAGCAACTCCAGAAGCTGTAAAAGAATTCGACCGTGTTGCTAACATCAAAGAAACTGTAATTCGTCATATCTGTGTTGCTGAATAGTAGGTGAAGCACATGATGAATAAAGTATTTTTAGTAGGACGTATCACAAGAGACTTAGAATTAAGACAAACTGCATCAGGTCATCCATATGTATTTTTTACAGTGGCTGTAAACAGACTTCCATTACCAAATGGAGAAAGAGTAGCAGATTTTATTAGTTGTGTCGCTTGGAATCGTCAAGCAGAAAATTTATCAAGATTTATTCGTAAAGGCGGATTAGTTGGAATTGATGGAAAACTACAAACTCGTACAGTTCAAAATCCAGATGGTTCTAGTAGAACTGTTATGGAAGTAGTTTGTGATAATGTTACATTCTTAGAACCTAGATCAAATAATGATCAACAAGTAGATTCTAACTATTTTAACCAAAACAACACTCGTCCACAATTTAATCCAAACAATAACTATAATCAAAATAGTTTTTCTGGATTTAATCAATCTGCCAATTCAAGAAACCCAGAGCCTAAGGAAAATCCTTTTGCTCAAGAACAACCTAGTCACTTCGATATAAGCGATGATGACTTACCATTTTAGGAGGAAAGAATAATGGCACAATTTAGAAGACGTAAAAAGACTTGCTATTTCACAGACAATAAAGTTGAAAAAATTGACTGGAAAGATGCTGATTTACTAAAAAGATTCGTATCTGATCGTGGAAAAATTTTACCACGTCGTGTAACTGGTACAAAAGCTATTTACCAAAGAGAATTAGCTGTTGCTATCAAACGTGCACGTCATATGGCATTATTACCATTCGTTAAAGAATAGTATAAGTCATGTAATATTACAAGTTCATTTTGAAAAAAATATTACAATTTGAATTTGAAAAAATTACGGTAAGCAAAGGTATAAAAGATTATATAAGATCGTTCGAAAGAGCGGTCTTTTTTCTATATAGAGAAGTAAAAGAAATAAAAGTTATATTATCATATAATATAGAACTATCCTACGGTCTATATATTCAGCCTATATCGAACTTTCTATTATATATACGGCGTTTTAATCTATAAAATTTGATGATTGTGTGTTATAATATTGAAGTAAAATATGAATTCAGGAGGTTGCGCATATGAATAAAAAAATAAAACACAATGGCGAACTTGTGATGATAAATAATCACAAAATTCATATATATAGAGAAGGAAATAAAAACAACCCTATAATTGTATTTATGTCAGGTCATTGTACAGTTGCTCCTGTTTATGATTTTAAAGTTTTATACGGAAAATTATTAAATAACTTTAGGGTAATTGTTATTGAAAAATTTGGATATGGTTATTCTGATATATGTGATTCACCTTGTGATATTGATACTCTTGTTTCAATACAAAGACAGGCGTTAATTACACTAGGAGAAACTGGACCATATATCTTAACAACTCATTCAATGTCAGGCTTAGAAGCGATTAGATGGAAACAAAAGTATCCTGATGAAGTATCTGCTATTATTGGTATTGATATGGCAACTCCATTATCTTTTAGTGTTTGGAAAGAAAAAGATATTAAAAAAATAGTTCGTCTTATGAAGGTTTTAAGAGGAATGAGACTTGCTAGTGTTTTAAGTACAGTTAGTAATCTTTCTTTAAATGAGGATGAATTTAAACAACATAAGCTTTTAAAGAAAAGAAATGCATTTAACTAATGTTGCATAAATGAAGCAAAAGAAGTTTTGAATAATGTAAGACTTGTAACTGAGTCTGGTGATATTAAATGTCCAACATTATTATTTTCATCTAATGGTCAAGATCAAGAACAAGACTGGGTATTAAATCAACAAAAATTTGCTACAATGATGGATGCAAAGTTGATTCAGTATGATTGTGGACATTATATCCATCATTTTAAAAGTGATGAAATGCGTAAGGAAATTATTGAATTTGTAAAATCATTAGAAAAATAAAAAAATATTTAACGGTCGGTAGAGCAATTCGGTCGGCCGTTTTTTATTTCAAGGCAAATTTGTAGTTTCTGTTCAGAATAACTTTGTAATTTTACATCATTGTAATATTACAAGTTCATTTTGGAAAAATATAACAATTTGAATTTGGAAAAATCACAAGTAAAATAAGATATGTAAGATCGTTCAAAAGAACGGTCTTTTTTGTTACTTTAACGGCAGTATTAATATTAAGTATATAATAATAAAAATCAAATTGATAAAATAAATCCAAATTATAAAAGAAATAATATAATTTAATATATCTATATAAATAGTATATGAAGTATATATTGTACTTACTATTACATATAATATAATTACTTACTTTGTTAATTCTAACTCAACTATAAAACTTAAATGAGTTTTTTTGCTCAAATACTTTTTGTAAAATTATTCCAGATTAGCTTTGTAATGATACATATTGATTTGATTAAAAAATTGTTTTAATATGTTTTTTTATAAAATAATACTAATTTAATAAAGAATTTGAATTAAAAATGTAAATTTTTTCTAATAATATAAATTTGTATTATAATTTCAGTATTGAAACTAACCTTAGTTAAATTTATATAGAAAGTAACTGCATAAATATATGAATTTAATATATTTTTTAGCATAGAAAAAACCTATAAGTAGTTTTAATATTAATTGTGATATTATGATTTAAAAATTTGAGTTGCTTGCAAATTGCAAGCAACTGTGGTATAATATTTATATGAAAGAAAGAATGTGATTATATGTATGAAAGAACATCTATACGTTTTTTTAATAATAAACCTGTTAGATCTTTTTATGATACTGAATTATCAAATTGGTTAATGTGTGCAGTAGATTTGATAGATGCTATTGTTGAAACAAATAATGCTAGAATATATTGGTATACTATTAAAAGAAGAAGACCTGAGTTAGTTGCATTTTGCAAGCAACTGAAAATGAGGGCTGCCGATTCTAAAATATATAATACTGATTGTCTTACAGAGGAAGGAATAAATTTGCTTTTGTTTTTGCTTCCAATTAAAAATAAGTTAGCTATTCAAGAATGGATTAAAGGTAAGAATAATCCTTTAGATGAACAAAGTAAGCTTAGAGCATATGAATTGTTTGATAGTGATATTATTAATAATATTGAAGTTGGTACTATTAATGGACTAAAACAAATACATTCATTCTTATTTGGTGGATTATATTCTTTTGCAGGACAAATTAGAGAAAAAAACATTTCCAAAGATAATTTTACTTTTGGGAATGCACTATACTTAAATGAAACATTAAGTAAAATAGAAAAAATGCCAGAAGTGACTTTTGATAATATTGTTGAAAAGTATGTAGAAATGAATATAGCACATCCATTTATGGAAGGTAATGGTAGAACTACTAGAATATGGTTAGATTTGATATTTAAAAAGAATCTTTCTATGGTTATAGATTGGAGCAAAATAAAGAAAGAAGAATATCTAAATGCTATGCGAGTTAGTGTATATTCTGATAAGCAAATAAAAGATTTGTTAAAATCAGCTTTAACAAGTGATATTAATAGTAGAGAGTTATTTATGAAAGGAATAGATTACTCATACTATTATGAAGAAGTAGAGTAATATTAAATACAATTATAGTTAAATTAGTATATATGAATCAAAATATGACAAAACACTTTGCAAATACAATATCTAGTTTATGCATTATAGTAAGCATTGCATTATTGTTTTGTCCTATTTCATCTTTTTAAAATGAAGATAAAACCATAAGTAAATATGTTTTTATAACTAGTATTATAATTTGTTTAATTTATTTTATCAAATGAAAAAAGTATAATATAACTATATGTTATTATACAAATGATTTAATAATTATTAATTTTATATTTTGGTGAGTTTATGGAACAATTATTTATTAATTTTAGAGAAAAAGTAAAAGAACATCACAATTTAGTTGAATCAATTTGTTTATCTAATAGTAGTGGTGTAATTTGGTGCGAACAATATATTCCGAGTAATAGAAGAAATATATATTCTCATTCAAAAAGTTTTACTTCGCTTATGGTAGGTATTGCTATAGATGAAGGGATGTTAACATTGGATACAAGACTTTCTGATGTATTTAAAGATGAAATGACAATAGAAGAATATGAGAAGTTATATAAAATTAAAGTTAAACATTTATTAAATATGTCTAGTGGTTTTGATCAACCATGCTTATTTACTGATCAAAGAATATCAGGACAAGGATATCCTGATTATTTAAAATTTATGTTTTCATTAGAAGTAAAAGTAGAACCAGGTACAAAATTTTTCTACTCAAACGGTGATACTTATTTACTATCTAGAATTGTTTCTAAAGTATATAACCGTAATTTTACACAACTATGTTACGAAAAAATATTTAAACCATTAGAAATAGGATTACCTATGTGGGGTGTAGATCCTATGGGATATTGTATTGCAGCTAGTGAACTATGCTTAAGTGTTATTGATATGAATAAATTAGGTATTTTATTCAAAAATAATGGAGTTTACAAAGGAAAAAGAATTGTTTCAGAAGAATATGTAAAAATGTGTTCTTGTCCTCAAATTTCAACTAATGGTGGATGGGGTGACTATTCATTTCAATTTTGGATGGTTCCAGAGTGTGATGCATATCGTGCTGATGGTGCATACGGACAAATAACAATAATTTTTAGAAATTGTGATTATATTTTATCTTTCCAAAGACCTGAAGATGATAAATTAAGTGTAGTATTAGATATTTTAAGAGAAGAAGTATTTAATAAAATCAAATAAAAATTAAAAAAATATTCAAAAGAAATAACAATTTAAATCAAAAAAAATATTAATTAGTGTTTTTCATTTGTCAATAAAATATATCAATGAAATTTTAAGAAATATAATTTGATTTGTGTAATAGATATGTTATATTAAAATATAAGGAGATAATTTGTATGAATAGAATTAATATTTTTATAAATGTTTATGTTCATTATCCAGAAGTATATAATGAAACAATAGTTAGTAGTAAGTTGGATCAATATTTTAAAGGCTATTTTAAAGAAAGCGAAACATATGTTAAGTTTCATACGTCTCCAGCAACTGAAAATCAAATTATTGTTATTGAAACACCTATTGAAAAAATAGTAGATATAGATAAATTAAAACAACAATGGAATGAGTATTTATTAGTATACTTCAATCATGAAATTAAAGAGATTATATATAAAATTAATTAGATAAATACTTTTTTGTTTTTAATTTAAAAATTACTAGGAGGATATATTATGAAACTAGTGTTAATAATAGGTGCAGGTGCAGTTGGTAAAATGACTGTTGGACAAGAACTGATAAAAATAACGAATTTAAGACTATTTCATAATCATATGATGATTGAACCTGTTATTGAAATTTTTGGTAAGTTTAAGGGTGATACAATACTTAAATTACGCGAAATTATTTTTGATGATTTTGTAAATGATGATAATGAAGGTATGATTCATACACTAATGTGGGCATTTGATATGAAATCAGATTGGGAATATGTTGAAAATCTAGTTAATAAATTTGATGAAGTATATTGTGTAGAGTTAATTGCTTCACAAGAAGTTCGTTTAGAAAGAAATAAAACAGAAAATAGATTACAAAATAAAGCTTCAAAACGTGATATAGAAACATCTAATAAACGTGTGTTATATGAAGATACACATCGACTTGTTAGTTTTGAAGGAGAAATTCCTTTTAAAAATTATTTAAGAATAAACAATGAAAATATTGAAGCTAAAGATGTAGCTCAAATGATTAAAGATGCTTTTAATTTATAAAATGATACTAATAATTTTAAAAGAAAAAGATCATAAAGTAATTTATGGTCTTTTTTGACGCTATATATTAGAATTATTATAAGATTATTTGATATCTATTTTTTCTTGTGATATAATAAAACAAAAAAGATAATTGTTTTATTATATTATTAACTTTAAAGATAAGGAGGTGTTGATAGTGAAAAATAGTGAGTTTAATGTATTTGATGAATATCAAAGAACCAATGAAAATATTAATTTCCAAGCAATACAATATTCAGTTACAAGTAAAGAATCATATATACAAAAAGATGAAGTATTAAGAACTAATGAAGAAAATCTATTAAATAATTCTAATAAAAAAATTAGTTCTAAAACTGATACTAGTATAGTTAAAAAATTAATACAAAAAGTAACAGAAGCAACAAGCTCATTAATTGGAAATATTGCTATAACTGCTACAATAGCTGTTACATCAATTGTTATTTTCTCTAGTGTACTAATTAAAGCACCTAATATTGAATTGCTAGATTTAATAGCTGGATATGATTATGTTTCTTATAATATATATATTGATGAAACAAGTGAAGATATGGATTATTATGTTTCTATATCGAATAACTTTGAAAATTATATATATGAATTACATGAAGGTGAAAATCTTGGAAATGTAAATAATTTAAAGCATAATTTGGAATATGAATTAGCTGTCATTGGTATAGGCAAAAGTGATAAACAAGAAATAAAATATTTTAAAACAAAATTCTATACGACAACAAGTGTTAAAATAATTTCTATTAAATGGATAGTAGAAGGAATAATTGTTAAAGAAGAAGAAACCGAAGAAAATTTTAATCCTTCCTATGACGGAGCAACGCCTATTAAACCATCAACTAATCAATTTAACTATACATTCTTAAAATGGAATGCTTCAGTTGATGACTACGGGAATATTACATATATTGCAGAATTCATTGAAAGTGTTAGACTTTATACTGTTAAATGGATAGTAGAAGATAATATTGTAAAAGAAGATCAAATAGAATATGGAGTAACTCCTACATATAATGGAACTACCCCAACAAAAGCATCAACTAATGAATTTAACTATACATTCTTAAAATGGAATCAAACAACTGATGAAATAGGAAATATCACATATATCGCAGAATTTACCGAAAGTTCTAGATTATATTCTGTAACATGGATTTCTGAAAATGTTATTTTAGAAGAAGATCAAATAAAATATGGAGTAACTCCTACATATAATGGAGATACCCCAACAAAAGCATCCACTAATGAATTTAACTATACATTCTTAAAATGGAATAAATCGACTGATGAAATCGGAAATATCACATATATCGCAGAATTTACACAAAGTACTAGATTATATTCTGTAACATGGATATCTGAAAATATTATTTTAGAAGAAGATCAAATAGAATATGGTATAACTCCTACATATAATGGAGTTACCCCAACAAAAGCATCAACTAATGAATTTGACTATACATTCTTAAAATGGAATGAAACAACTGATGAAAACGGAAATATCACATATATTGCAGAATTTACCCAAAGTACTAGATTTTATTCTGTAACATGGATATCTGAAAATATTGTTTTAGAAGAAAAACAAATAGAATATGGTGCAATCCCTACTTATGATGGCGTAACACCTTCTAAAGAAATGACAGTAGATGAAGAATATACGTTTATTGGTTGGGATAAAGAAATATCAAGTGTAACATCAGATATTTCATATAACGCTGTATTTGAAACAATTATACATGAATATACAGCAACATTTATAGAACTTAATCCAGAAGAATTAACTATTGATTATGATAATCCTGATGTATATTCAATAACATTTAATACTAACTTTGATAATAGTTCTGATTCGAGATTATTATACAGAATTATTTTAACAGATATTGAAACAAATACTCAATACACATACGAAGGAACAGACGCAATTGCAACAATTGATGTGTTATCATCAGTAAAAGAATTGTCTATTTCTTATGAATACGTTGGTTTATATAATGAAATGGAAAAAGTATTTGAAGTTAGCAATGTCGTTGATCACATTGTTATAAGTAATATTACTGTTGAAATTCAAGACGAATATACATTAATAGATACTGACTTATATGAATTAAATCTTCAAGTAAATTCAAATTATTCAAATGAAGAAGTCTATAACTATCTTGAATTAGTTATTACTTATGATGATTTATCAAAAAAAGAAGTATTAATTGAAAATATTTCAGTTAATGAATATATGAGTATTAATATTGATGTACCACAATATTGTAATTCATTCACTATCGAATATAGAATAAATTTATTAGATAGATATGGGTTAAATGAACGAATTATTTCAGGAACTAAAGAAATTGCTTTAGAAACAATTTATGAACTTAAACAAGTTTATGTAGATACAAGGATGTTCAATACAGCAAAATTTAAATTCATTCATCATTTTGTTGATGAAAATACAACAATTGCTGTAAAAGATACAATATCAGGTGAAACTGTTTTATTGACAGAAGAATATGATTATGTAGAATTCTCAATTAACTCTACTCAACAAGATTTTACATATTATTTATCAAGTTTAAATAATGAAATATTAGATAATGAAAAACAAATATCATTTGATTCTTCAAATGTTAATGGAGAATATAAATTTAATTATACAAATCCAGGAGATGCTATTGTAACATTTAATGATGATGGTACAATGAATATATATCTTGATACAACCTTTGAAACTGAAGATAGTGATATATATTATTTAATCAGATATACTGATTTTAATAGCGAAAATGTTTTTGAAATTAAATATAATGAATCAGTTTCTGTAATTGAAAATATTCCATTTAGTAATTATGGAATTGAATATTATGTTTATAAAACTGTAAATGGTATTGAATATTGCCTTGATTATATTGCTGTATCTGGTGGGGTAGAAATAATTTATGATTCAATTATCTCTGCTAATATAGAAAGAGATAATAACAATAAATTGGTTTTATACGGATCGTTTGGTGATTATTATAATGTGAATTTTGATTCAATAGTATTATTTATAGATGATCAAGAAATATCAATAAATTCATCTGATATTACGCTAGTTGATGGAACATATCAATTTATTTATATATTAGACATTGAACCATCACAATTAAAAGTACAATATCAAGCAACATACAATAAAACAGCAATATATGAAACTATAGTATCTTCAGGAAAATTAAAAGGTGAACAATATAGAACAATGTATTGTGTTGTTATTGAATAAAAAGGAGAAATATATGGAAAAAAATAAGAAAAAATTAGTAATAAAAATAATAGAATTTTCGCTAATTATTGGTGTTATAACATTTGTTTTATTGGCGACATTAATTCAACTATTTAATCCAGAATCAAAATTTTCTTTATGGTGTATAGAAAATGTTTGGAATGTAAAAAACACATTTGCTTCATTGAAAAATCATTTACCAATATTAATTGATTCATTAATTTATATATGTATTGTTTATGCAGTTTGTAAAATAATTAGAATCATTTTTAATTCAAAAATGAAAAAGAATGATCGAAATAAAACTATCTATACACTATTAGACGGATTTGTTAAATATGGTTGTGCAATAGCAATTATATTATTAATTTTAAAAGCATGTGGTGTTGACACAACAGCATTAGTTGCATCAGTTGGTGTATTAACTTTAATTGTTGGGCTAGGAGCTCAATCATTAATTGCTGATATTATCGCAGGAATATTTATTATTTTTGAAAACGAATATAATGTAGGAGAAATCATTTGTGTTGATGGCTTTAGAGGTACTGTTATTGAAATTGGAATAAGATCAACAAAAGTATTAGATGCAGCTGGAAATATTAAAATAATAAATAATAGTAACATCGGAGATATTGTAAATTTATCTAGAGAACTTTCTTTGGCGGTTGTAGATTTAGATTTCCCATATGATGTTCCTGTAGATCTTATTGAAAATATGTTACAAAAGAATTTTGAAAAAATGAAAGAAGATATTCCTTACATTATTGAAGGCCCTTATTATAAAGGAATATGTGATTATAAAGATTCAAATGTAACTTTAAAAATTGTCGCAAAATGTAAAGAAGAAGATCGTTTCCAAGTTGAAAGAGATATAAGAAGAGCATACAGACAAGTGCTTGTTGATAACAACATTGATATTTCTTATCCTCAAGTTGTATTAAATTATCCATCTGAAAAAGAATTTACATCCACAAATAAAACAAAAAAGGATGCTAAAAACTTTAGTGATATACAAAAACAATTATCAAAAGATTTAGAGGATCAAGAACATAATTAAATAAAAAAACCCACTCTGTTTTATATAGAGTGGGTATTTTTATAATTACTGATATATAATATATTTAACAATATAGATAAATAAAACTTTTCAAAAACGTAAGATTATTGACAACAATTCGTAAATAGATTATAATTTAATTAGAAACGAAAATTAAATAAAAGGAGAATTAAAAAATGAAAAAATATTTAACAATATTATTGTTGGTGTTATTTTTTGTACTTTCTTCATGTACTATGATTCCGGGAACTACTCCTGGGGGAAATAATCCAACTGATGGTAATAATCCAACTGATGGTAATAATCCATCCGATGGAACTGGATCTAATGATGGAAATAATGATCCATCAGGTGGAGAAAATCAAGATCCAGTTGTAATTGCTATCGATAAGATGATCGGTTTTGAAGATATTGAAATATCAAAAGGAGAATATTTCAATCCATATAAAGGAGTAAAAGTTACATCAACTACTAAAGAAGATATTACTAAATATTTAACAGTATCTGGTTACGTTGATTATGGTACTATTGGTGAATATGAAATCACATATAGTATTAATTATGGTGAATCTAATAGAGTAATTAATCGAAAAGTTACTGTCTTAGATAGAGAAATTAATAGACCAAGATATTCTTATAATGGTTCAAATCAAACAATTTCTTTAGGTGAAGGTTCATACCGAAGTGGAGATGGTTCTGAACTTGATTCACCAGTTGATCCAATTTATTTAGAAAATGATTTAAGAAATAAACCGGTACCTACTAGTTCGTGGTGGACAACAATGTTAAGAGATAACTATGGAGCATCTAATGGAATTTTTACTAATCCATATCGTTCATCATTCCAAGCAGATGGTGTTGAAATTACTGATTGTAAAGAAGGTTTTACTCAATACTGGACAGATGCAGAAGGAACTGTTTCTACAGCTCAATTTTTTAATGCTTTAAAAGAAGTTATGTTTAAAGCTGCATCTTTAAATTCTACTTATTATACAAGAGTTATAGATTATAGTGATACAACAGCTAAAATTGCACTTAGAAACACTATGGAAGGTGCAGATGAAATGGTAGTAACCTTTGTTCAAGGTTCTCCATATATCTTTGCTGAACAAAAAGAAAAAACTGGATCATTTTCTTTAACTGTTGGTGGAGCTACTAAACCTTATGAATTCTATGATTTATCAGGTAATAAAGTAAGTGGTACATATACTGGAGATGCTTTAATTATAAAGATTCCAGAAATGCATGTAGGTTATGTTTGTGCAGTACCAAGTGGACCAAACGCTACACTTCCACAAAATCCAATTTATCAAGATAAATATTATTTAATTAATGCTCCTGCTAATACGACATTTAATATTTCAAGAGTTAAACATTCAAATGAAGCATTCACTGAAAATATTTCTTATATTTTAGGTGATGGTAATTATTTTTCAATTGGATCATTAAACAATCTACAAGAAGCAAGTTTTTATCATGAACATGCATATTCACTTGTTCATAGAGGAACAGTAGCTTATAATGTTGATCATGAATCAAGTATTATTACTACTGAATACACTCATAATTACAGTAATTTAAAAAATGAATCAAATCCAGTATTTGCCTTACTTCCACATCAATATAAATATAGTGATGCCTCTTTAACATCTTACTATTTCAAATCAGTTCGTGGAGATTTAAAAGTTTATAATGGTTCTACTTTTAAAACAGAACAATCATTCTATGGAATCTTACCAGGATATACTGCACCTACTGATAATGGATTTAATGATGCTAAAATGGAATCATACTTAAAATCTTTAGATTTAAATACTAATCGTACTTATGGTGATAGTGATAAATATAGAGATGGACCTTACTGGGATTCTAAAACTATTTATCCTTTAGCTCAAGGTATATTAATGGCTGATCAACTAGGAAACACTACATATAAAGATAAATTCTTAAATAAGATCAAAGTACATTTAGTAGATTGGTTTACATATGATGGATCTGATGATAAAAACTATTTATATTACAATGAAAAATATGGTACAATGTATTATTCAAATAATGATTTTAATACAGCAACTTCCCTAAATGACCATCACTTTACACATGGATATTTAGTATTTGCAGCTGCTGTTGTATCAATGTATGATAATAATTTCTACGTAACTTATAAAGACATTATCAACGCATTACTTCAAGATTATGCATGTCCAACACGTGATAGTGAAAAGTATCCATACCTTAGAACATTTGATAAATGGCAAGGTCACTCTTGGGCTGATGGATTTGGATCTGCTGCAGAAGGGAATAACCAAGAATCTTCAGGTGAAGCACTAAACTCTTGGGTTGCAGCTTATTTATTTGGTTTACAAGAACAAAACCAAGAATTAATTGATGCAGCAATTTATGGATTCACAACAGAAGTAAACTCAATTAAACAATATGTATTCAACTATGATAATGACTTATGGTCAGAAGAATATAGAAAACAAACAGATATTTGTTGTATTACTTGGGGTGGAAAAAACACTGATGCTACATTCTTTGGACTTAATCCTTCCTTTGTTTATGGTATTCACTGGTTACCTATTGGACAATACGTAAGTAGTTATGCTATTAGTGCTACTGATAAAGCTGCTTTAACTAGAATTTATAATAATTATTTAGAAAGAAAAGTAGGATTTAAAGATACTTGGATGTCAAATATGAGATGTATTGAAGCTACTTTAGATCCAAATAATGCAATTAATAACTTCAATGAATCAGCAATTTTAAATGATGATTATCCAAATGATTTAGCACCAACTTACTATAATATATATGCATCTAAATCATTAGGTCTAAGAACAGATGAAATAATTGTATCAAATGCTCAAAATGTTGGATGGAGTGTTTATAAATTAAATAATACAACATATAATGTTCAATTATGGAATCCAACAAGTTCTAGTCAAACAGTAAAAGTTATAGATAGTACTGGTAATGTAATTAAGACACTTACAATAGAAGCTAATTCATTTGTAAACTATTCTATAACAAAATAAAATTATAAATATATCTAAAAAATGGTGTAAAAATATTTTACACCATTTTATTATACTTAACTGATTTTTTTATATTACTGTTTAAATATATAATTTAAATAAATTATATTTTAATTACTTATTTATTTGTATATTAAATAAATTTATTATATAATTTATATAGGATTAAATAATATTATAAAGGGGATTCGTTATATGAAGAAAGTTTTTAAAGTTTTTCTTGCGTTAATATGCGTAATGTTATTAGTATCTTGTGAAAAGTTATCTCACTCTAAAAAAGAGGAATTGATGTCTTTTTTTAAAAGTCATTCAATAGATGTTACATATGAACTTCAGGCTCAAGATATTTCAATGGAAGTCTTTTCTTTAAATGCAAGAAAAGATGTAATTCAATTTGAAACTTCAGAGGAATTAGATGCAAATACAAAAATTTCGTTTATTGTGGATATTGAAAATAATAATTTATTTTATGATTTAGGGAAAAGAGTTATATATACAAAAATTCCTAATTCTAACACAACTACTGAACTAAATGTTGAAAAATATATTTCAGATATTAGAGAGGTTGATGGAAATTTAACTTTTTGGTTTGATATGGCTGAATATTTTGAAGATAGCAATCTTGATTTAAATGATTATATAATATATGATCCTTTAGTTAAGTTCACTGCTGTATTTAAAATGAATAAAATTGTTGAGTTAAGTTATAGCGCTGAGGGAATCACTTCGGTAATGAAAATAGGTGGTTATGTATACAAGGATAATGTAGAACCTGAATCTGCTGGTCTTAAAAAAATTGAGTTACCAAATATAGATGATTGTTTATATTTAACTGAAGAAGAATTTATGACACATGTAGAAACCGGAGCAAGCGGTGATATTGATAATTATGAAATAATTGTCCAATATAATGACTTTGCTTGGATAAATGGAAATATAATTGTTTCAGAATTTAGTGGATATATTTATGATAAAAGTAATGAAGTGAATGTTAAAAGGATATATCTTGAGGATATTTATTATAATGAAGAAGATGTTATGATATCAGAAGATGGTAAGTTTAATATTTATACTGACTATTGTGGAAAAACATTCTCTGAAGAAATAAAAGTTGATACCGATCATGAGGCTGTATTTGATAGATATATTTTCAGAGTAGTCTATCATGATGTTACTATATTAAGAGATGAATTTACAGCTAGTTATTTTCAAGGATATATATATGATACTAAAAAAGCAAAATATATTAAGAATATAGGACTAGATGATTTGATTTATGATATAGAAGAAATTCGTTCATCAAAAGATGGAAAAATTGAACTATCTACTGAATTCTGTGGATTAATGTTTACAACAGAAATTCAAGCTAAAATAATAAATGAAGAAGTTCTAGATACATATGAGTTAATTATTACTAGTCACGATTTTACTATTATAAAAGGTGAATTATCTGTTTCTAGTGTTAGTGGATATATCTACGATACTGTAAATGAGATACCATTAGAAAATATTTCTTTAAGGGATATTTATTATGATGAAGAAAATATTCTATCATCAGAAGATTATACATTTACTGTTTCTACTGAATACTACGATAGAGAATTTACAGCTGAAGTTCAAGCTATATTAATTAATGATACGAATATTGAATCTCGAAATATACCTACTGACATAGGAAAAATAAAATACGGATTTGCTATAGATAACAATATTTATATTTGTAATGAAAGATATTTATATATATTTGATCAAAACTGTGAAAATATCCTTGCACAAATTGATTTACAATGTATTGCTAAATCGCATTATGTGAAAGATGATTATTTATATATTACATCTTATATGCCTTATGAAACTACTTTTAAACCTAGTGACTCATTTATTAGTTACGTTACTAAAATTCAACTTTCAAATTTTACAGTTGAAAAACAAGTAAAAGTTAATTGTTTACCAAATTCGATAATTGTTGATAATAGAGATAAAGTTATACTTTCAAAAAGTGCAAATCAACATGTATATATTGATGAAGTAGATATGGAAACTGGTAAATTAACTCCACTTATTCGAAGTTATCAAAATGATGTTTTACTATATGATTCATATAATGATATTTTATCAATAATAACATGTGTGCATACAGGTGATAATGAACTTTATGTATATGATGGTACTAAATGGAATTTTAAGAGATATAATACATTCGAAAATAAGAAATTACTTTATTCCTCACAAGATTCATTAATTTTTGATGACGGTGTTTATGTATTTGATTCAGCTTCAAGTAACTATGTCTTTAATGTATTTAATTACTCAACTATGATTTTAAATTATAACTTCAAAAAACAATGTGCTGTTATTGATGATGAGTATGTTTATATTATTGAAAGAGAACAAGGGAATCAGTTTAACTCGTTGGTAATATATAATATTAGTACAAATAGTTATAATAGATATTTTCTTCCTAAAGCTTATGATATAGATGTATCTTTTATGTATAAAATAGCTGATGATATTTATTGTGTAGATACGAATGGTATAATTTATAAGATTATTATATAATTGATTAAAAACTTAACAAGACCTTAAATGGTCTTGTTTTTATTATTAAATATATTTAAAATAATAATTTAAATATTATTTATATAGTTGTATAAAAAATATATTTATTGTATAATTTATTATAGTAAGAAATAACATGAGGGGCTACTTGTATGAAAAATATTTTTAGACTATTAGTTTTTGTATTAAGTATATTTTTATTAACATCATGTGTAATAGATGATTTTTCAAAAAAAGAAGAATTAATTTCTTTTTTTAATAGTCATTCAACGGACATCACTTATGAAATACATAATGAAGGTGAGTCAGTAGAAGTTTTTGAACTAAACATAAGACCAGATGCTATTTTGTTTGAAACATCAGATGAATTATTGGATCAAAATAAAATTATGTTTATGTATGATTACATAAATAATAATTTGTTTTATGATTTTGGTGAAAAAATAATTTATACAAAATTAAATAATTCAAACAATGTTTTTACTAAAAATACAAATATTAATAGATATATATATAATATATTAGAGGTTAAAGGAAATTTATTTTTCGATTTTAGTTTATATCACTATTTAAATGATAATAACATTGAAGTGGCTGATTTTATTTTAAGTGATTATTATGTAACATTTAGTACGAAATTTAGTGATAATAAACTCGTTGAATTATCATATGAAATTGATGGAATTAAGGCAGTTATAAAAATTGGAGGATATATAAAAAACCCTAATGTAACGCCTGAGTCAACAGGATTTAAAGAAATTATGTTTCCGAGCATTAATGATTGTTTATTATTCACTGAAGAAGAACTTAAGACTCATTTAAATTATGAAGCGAGTGGAGATATTGATAACTATGAATTAATTATTTCAGATCATGATTTTGAAGTTATAAATGGACAGGTTGTTGTTAAAAAGTGTAATGGAATAATTTATGATAATACTAATTCTGTAACTCTTAGATCTATTGGTTTGAGGAATTTATATTATAATAAAGAAGATATTCTAGAGTCAGAAGATGGAAAATTTAAAGTAAATATTGATTGTTTTGGAAAGACATTTTCAACTGAAATTCAAGCTACAGTAGTTCCTGATGAAGTGTTTAATCAATATAAGTTAATAATTTCTTCTCATAATTTTGAAATCTATAACTACAAATTGTATGGAAATACTCTTAGTGGATATATTTATGACACTGTAAATCAAACTAAAATTAAAGATATAACTATAAATGATGTAAATTATAATGAATTTGAAGTATTTTTGGAACATGAAGATACATTTATTGTATCAACTAAATATTATGGCGCAACATTTACTGCAGAAATAAAAGCAAATAAGATTAAGAATGCTGAATTTGAAACAGTTAAAAATATTTTAACGAAATTAACCTATGGATTTTCTATAGACAATAACATTTATTTATGTGACGAAAGATATCTATATAAATTTGATCCGAGAAGTAATGAGTTAATTGGCAAAATTGATTTACAATCTATTGGTAAATCACATTACGTAAAAGATGATTTTTTATATATTACATCTTATGTGCCGTATGAAAATACTTATAGAGAAGATGATGAATTCGTTGGTTACATTACTAAAATTAAACTAACTGATTTTACAATTGACAAACAAACAAAAGTAAATTGTTTTCCAAATTCAATAATAGTAGATAATAGAGATAATGTTTTAATTTCAAAAAGCGCAAATCAACAGGTTTATATTGATGAAGTAGATATGGAAACTGGTAGCTTAACTCCTCTTATTGACTCTCATGCACACGATGTTTTACTATATGATTCGTATAATGATGTTTTATTAGTTATACAATATGCTAGTGGACGCAGCAATGAATATTATATATATGATGGCATTAGTTGGAAATTAAGTGGATATAACTCACAAGAACATGATGTATTACTTTATACATCAAATGAATTATTAATTTTTGATAATGGTATTTATCACTATGATATAGCAACTAACAACTACGTTTTTCATGAAATTATCTGTTCAAAAATAGCATTGAACTATTACTTCAAACAACAATCTGCTACTATAGATAATGAATATGTTTATATACTAGAATACAGCAGCTTTAATCGTATTAACTCATTGATAGTATATAATATTAATACAGATAATTTTAATAGATATTTTATTCCAATAGATAACCCAGTTAATTTTAAATTTATGTATATTGTGGATGATATAATTTACTGTATTAGTGATAATGGTATTATATATAAAATTATAAGATAAAAAATAAAAGTTTGGTTAATTTATTTATTAACCAAACTTTTTATTATTTATAAAATTAAAATATTGAAACCGATTTCATAAAAAAGAATAAAACGTTTGCAAAATATATGTAAATATGTTATAATATATTGTAAAAAATTTAAACGTTTCAATGTAAGGAGGAAAAAACGTTATATGAAAAAACTAACTAAATTTTTTGCATTATTACTTGCTGTTTTAGGATTAGTTTCTCTAGTTGCTTGTGGTGAAGAAAAACCAGAACCACAACCTAAACCTGAACCAGTTTTACCTTATAATGCATTAGGTTCTTTCCATGATGGTGGGGACGCTATTTATGGATTTGTTTCTAACAGTGCGGAAGAATTATCTTTTGTTTATGATAAAGCTGATGAAGCTTATGCATGGGCAAATATTTATACAGAAATTGATGCAAATGCATCATTAAAATCTTACAAAAAATTAGTAATCACTGCTCATGGTAGTGGTACTATGTTATTAAAATTAGAATGTATTGATGGAACTCCTGCAAAAGAAGTTAGCATTAATATTCAAGCTAGTTCTACTACTTATGACTGGAACTTAATGAATGATGCAGATTTCTTAGATTCTGTTACAAAAATTGTAATTTTTGCAGCACCTGGTAAAGCAGAAGGTGTTGGTGAAATCCACATTACTAAACTTGCATTTGAAGAAGAAATTGCTGGACAAAGCGGTAACTTCATTATTCAAACTGGATACAATGATATTCCATCTAACGTTAATGAATATAACGGTAAAGATGAAATCTTTGATTTCAATGCAAAATGGGAAAATGTAAACGATGAATGTTATGAAATTGAACAAGACGAAGAAACAAAAGAAGTTTCTGTTAAATATAACAAAACTGCTGGTATGGAATGGTCTTGTATGGCATCAAATGTTAAAGGTAACTTTGCTAAATTTAAATATGTAGTATTAGTTATGAAAGGTACTGAAGGAAATTCTGTTTTAATTAAAGCAGAAGGTCAAGGTGTAGCTAAAGAAGTTAACTGCACATTAGACGGTTCAGTTCAAACATTTGTATTAGATATTTCTACATATACAGATGCATTAAAATCTGCTATCGCTAAAATCGTATTATTCGGTCATCCAGGTGGTGAAGGTAAAGGTAACTTTACAATTTATCAAGCTTATATGACTGAAGAAGCTCCAATTGAAGTAGAAGAAACTATCGTAAATGAATATGATGGTGTTTCTGAAACATTCGATATTTCTAATCATTGGTATGATGGTGGAGATGGTGTTTATACAACTTCTAAAGTTAATGATGGTGTAAAAGTTGATTATGCTAAAACTGCTGAATGGCAATTTGTTAGAGCTTATGTAAGAAACGTAAGTGAATCATTTAACTGGGTTGTTGTTGAAGTTACTGGTGAAGCTGGTGCAACATTAATGTTAAAAGCAGCTAACGGTGTTGAAAAAACATTCGAATTAACTGGTGGTAAAGATCAATTAGTACTTGATATTAGTGGTCTTGAAAATAAAGCTGGATTAAGCGAATTCATTATGTTCGGTCATCCAGGAAGCAAAGCTAATGGATCATTTGTTATCCATAGTGCTTATTATGCTGTTGAAGTTGAAGGTGTTGAACTTCCTTCTGTAAATGAATATACTCAATATCAAGAAGAATTTGATATTAACAAATACTGGGCTGATAATAATACTGGTACTTATACTGTAGATGGTACTACTATTTCTTGGAATAAACCAGCTGGTACTGAATGGACTACATTCAAAACTGAAATTAAAGGATTAACTAATGAATTTGGTTACTTATACTTAGAAGTAAGAGGAACTCTAGGTCAACAAATTTTAGTTAAACCTAACGATAACGGTGCATATGAAAAATGGATCGATTTAGCTGAAGAAGCTAAAGGATATTATATTGCTATTCCTGAAGGAATGACAGTACTTCATATCTTTGGTGCTGCAGGTCTTGCAAACCTTCAAGGTGAAGTTGAAATTTTAGCTGCTAAATTAGTTAGAAGCACAAATGTATCAGAAGATGCTACATCTGTTAACTTAATGGATGCATTCTATGCAACTGCTGATCCAGTTTATGCTATTAGTGCAAACAAAATCGAATATGATAAAGCTAACTTCTCATGGGCATTCTTCAAAGCTTCATTTGTTGGTGCAACTGATGGATTCACACAAGTTAGATTCACAATTAAAGGTGAAGCTGGTGTTCAATTATTAGTTAAACCTAACGATAACGGTGCATATGAACAATGGGTTGATTTAACAGGTGCAGAACAAACTGTTGTATTAAATAACTTACCTGAAAACTTAACTTCATTCTTAGTATTCGTTGCTCCAGGTGTTGAAAATATTTCTGGTACAATTGAAGTTTCTGAATTTGTTGCTGAAAAAGGTGTTCAAGTTGATGGTGAAGCATTAGACGTTGTTTATGAAGATAAATCAGATAATGGTTTCTACACTATTACTGAAGGAGCTACTGGTACTGTAGTTGATTATAATATTACATCTGGTGGATGGTTCTACTTCTTAATGACACCTAGTCAAGGTGCTATTGAAGATGTTGAAAAAGTTTCATTTGTATTAGATGGACATATTCAAATCTTAATTAAACCAAATGATGATGGTGCTTTAGAACAATGGGTTACTTTAGATGGTGAACAATTAGTTGAAGTAGCTATTAACGGAACTTTAACAAAAATCTTAATTTTCGTTAACCCTAACAATGTTTGTCAAGGTACTTTAACTGTTAAACAATTAAATCATACTGTTTCTGCTGCTACAGAAAATATTTATATCAATGGTAATACATTTGATGTTAACCACTTCTGGGCATCAGGTGACCAAGGTGAATATACATTTACTGAAGAAGGAACAAAAACAGTTGTAAATTATCATACAACTGGTGCATGGAAATTCTTCTCTAATCCAATTAGTGGTGTAACTAATCAATTCAATCATTTAAAAGTTACATTAGTAAGTGATAAAGATGTTTTAGTTACATTAAAACCAAATGATAATGGAGCATATGAAAAACACATTCATTTAGTTGCTGGTGAACAAGTTACTTACTATTTACCAATTCCTGAAAATATGACTAAAATTGTTGGATTTATCGCCGGTGATCAAGAAGGTGCAACTGGTGTTGTTGAATTTGTTGAAATGACTTTAGCTAATGTTCAAAATTCAAATAACGAATTTGCTGGTGCGTTCAAAGATTGTGGTGATGGTGTTTATACTGTAACTGCTAACGAAAATGGTGCTGTTGTTGCATACAACAAAACTGGACAAGAATGGGCTGCAATGTATGTTGATTTAGTTCCTGTAACTACTGCTGATCATGAATTAAAATTAGTTGTTAAAGGTGAAGCTGGTGTTCAAATTTTAGTTAAATTAAATAACTCAATTGAAACTTGGTATACAATGACTGGTGCAGATGATACATTCGTTGTTACTAATGTTCCTGCTGTATTATCTCAAGTACATATCTTCATCGCTGGTGGAGTTGCAACTGCTAGTGGATCAATTAACTTAAGTATTGTTACTAATGAAAAAGAAGTTGACACTACTCCAGTTACTTACTCAATCGTTGATAACGGTCAAAGTGTTTATACATTTGAAGGTGATATCAATAGCGGTAATGTAGTTGTATCATATGTTAAAAATGATGCATATAATGCTGCAAAAATCGTTCCTAGTAAAGCTGTTCAAGTAACTTCAATCAAAGTTGTTGTAAAAGGTGAAGGTGAATTAATTGTTAAACCTAACGACAATTGGCAATATGAAAAGAACTTAGTATTAACTCAAGAAGGTACAGTTTATGAATGGACATTCGATACTCCTGTTGATTTAACAAACATTATGCTTATGGTTGCTCCAGGAAATGTTGAAGCTCAAGGTTCATTTACAATTGTTTCTTTTGAAGCTAAATAATTAAAATTATAATTAATATGTGCACAAAATTTTTGTGCACATATTTTATTTATTTTTCATTTAATTAAACATAAAATAAAAGTTTAAATCGTTTACATATATATAAAAATATGGTATAATAATAAGAGTATGTTTATAGAAATAGGTGATTATTATGATCGATAAATTATTGCAAGAAGAAGCTTACTTATCATATAAATTTTTAATTGATAATACTAATTTTGAAGAAAATCATCCTGGTGCTGGTTTAACAATTGATAGATCATCAAGAGATGATATGGCTACAATTGCTGCTAGTGGATTTATGCTATCAGGACTTGTTATTGGTGTAGAACGTGGTTGGGATACATATGAAACTAACTTACAAAGAGCATATGTTACACTTAAAAACTTTAACGATAACATTCCAAACTTCTTAGGTATGTTTGTACATTACGCAGATCCAAAAACAGGAAAAAGATATAAAAAATGTGAATACTCAACAATTGATACTGCACTATTTTTAAATGGTATGATTACAGTTGACTCTTATTTTAAAGAGGAAAAAATCCATGAGCTAGTGTTAAGTATCTATGGAAGAATTGATTGGAACATTTTTACTTTTAAACGTAGAGGTCACTTACAATTTAGAATGGCTTACAACGATATTACTGGTGGAGATTACCTTGATAAAAATGAACATGGTTGGATTTATCATTGGAGTATGATTGCTGAACAACTATCTATGTATTTACTTGCAGCAGGATCAAAAGATATTACTAATGATGATGCTTTAAGACTATTTATGGGGTTTGATAGATATTCAGGTGGATACAATGGGCATAACTATTTATATTCACCAATGGGGTCTTTATTTGTTTATCAATATTCTCATGCATGGTTTGATTTTAATAAATATTTAGATACAAAAGGATTTGACTGGTATAAAAATACTCAAGAAGCAATTGTTGCCAATTATGAATATTGTCGTGACAATCAACACCGTTTTAAAACATTTAAAGATGCTTGGGGGCTTTCAGCTTGCGATGGACCTAAAGGATATGTATCATATGGTCATCCACCTTTTGGTTGGGAAGATGAATTAAATCACCCAGATTTAATTGAAAGAACTGATGGAACTATTGCTATATATTCGTTACTATCTTCTTTACCATTTCATCCTGAACTAGTAAAAAATACAGTCAAAAATATATATGAAAAATATCCAACATTATTCAGAGAATATGGATTTGTTGATAGTTTCAATAATGAAAATGGATTATGGGTTGGGGAAGATTATCTAGGTATTGATAAAGGTATTACTTTACTTATGATAGATAACTATTACCATGGTACAACTTGGAAATATTACGTTGAAAATGAAATTATTAAGAGGGGACTACAAAAACTTCAGTTTCAAAGAAAGGAGTAATAAGTGGTTACAATAAAAGATGTTGCAAAAGCTGCAGGAGTTTCTATTGCTACTGTATCATATGTATTAAACAATGATCCAAGAATAAAAAAAGAAACTGCTGAGAAAGTTTTGAAAGTTAGCAATGAGTTAAATTATGTTGCTAATGGCTCTGCAAAAATTTTAAAAACAAAAACAACAAACATTGTATTAACGGTTATTCCTGAATTTGGAGGTCCAGTTCATGCGGAAATAATCGCTAATATTCATAAAACATTAAAAGAGCGAAATTATCAAATGTTAGTATGTGCTGGAGAT
Organism: Bacilli bacterium; assembly: GCA_045119035.1. Classification (GTDB taxonomy): domain Bacteria; phylum Bacillota_I; class Bacilli_A; order ML615J-28; family CAG-313; genus CAYVQA01. Next base: position 74,435 of record JBGVCU010000057.1, read on the forward strand.
ATTGCTGAAGATATTTTATCTAGACAACTAACTGATGGAGTAATTGTATTAGATCCAAAAGTTAATCCTGAAATATTAAAAAAACTTGCTAAAACAAAAATAAAAGTTTTAGATACAAGAAAAATTTATAATTCAGACGATAATGTATATGTAAACCGTATAGATAGTTTTACTCCTTCAAAAGAACTTACAAAAATTGTTATTAATGAAGGATATAAAAAAATTGGTTTCATGCATGGTAATTTAGAATCTCCAGATAACATCAAAAGATTTAACGGATTTAGTGAAGCCTTAGAAGAATCAAATATTACTCCGAATTGTATTTTGTATGGTAATTTTACTGAGGATGATGGATATAAGGCAATTAAAGAATATGTAGAAAACGGGAATATCTTACCTGAAGTATTATTCTGCTCAAATGATGAAATGGCAATAGGTGTTATTAATTATTTGAAAAATGCTGGATATAATTTGCCTAAAGATATAAAAATAATTGGATTTGATAATATTAAAGCTGGTTTATATACTAATCCAACTCTTTCTACAATTGATATTAACTCAGTTGATTGGGCGAGAAATCTTGCTAATATTATGATTGATTTAATTGAAAATAAAGATATAAATCTTAATAAATATATTCTAAAATATAAAATAATTAGAAGAGAATCTTTCTAAAAGAGACACAGTAAAAATGTGTTTCTTTTTTGTTTTCCGTAAAAATGTTACATATATATTTATATATATGTAAAACGTTTGCATTTTCATCCAAAAAAGTGTATAATTATATACGTAAAAAGAGACGTAAATAAAAATGACGATTGAATTTGAAACGTTTCAAAATAGGAGGACAAAAATGAAAAAAATTATGCTATTTTTAGCTACTGCAATTTTAACTTTCGTTTTAGTTAGTTGTGGTAATCCAGGCGATACTCCAGGTACTGGTGATGGAGAAAAAGATATCGTATTAACTTACGCTGCATGGAACTTAGGATCTGCTGATTCTGACACTCCAAATATGGAAAGATTAATGTTAGAAGAATTTGAAAAAGCACATCCTGGTATTAAAGTAGAAGTTGTTGAACGTCCAAAAGTTCCCGGAACTGATGGAGATCAAGCATGGAATGAATTCTTAGGAGCAAAAGCTTCTGTAGGACAATTACCAGACGTATTCATGGCTGATAACATTCCTTACTATGTAATCAATGACTGGGCTTATAATTTATCAACAATTGCTAATGCAGATGCTGAATATAAAAATATTTCAACTGATATTACAGGAGCTGCAACATATGAAGGTAAAGTAATGGCATTACCAAGCGCTGTTCACTATATGGGTTATGTAGTTAACAAATCTTTATATGAAACTAAAAACTTAGATGCTCCAACTGTTGAATCAACTATGGAAGAAGTTTTAAGTTTAACTAAACAAGCTGCTGACCATGGTAGTACAACTCAACAAGGTGTTGTTGGATTCGAAGGTATTGAACATATTTTACACTGGTATCCAGCTCAATTAAATGAAGATTATGGATGGTTTACATTTGATGGTGAAAAATTTAATTTAGATAGTGCTGAATTCCAAACAGCAGTAGAATTATATCGTGAATTAAAACAATCTCCTGACTATGTATTAGAAGCATTACAATATGTTTCTGATCAAGAAGGATCAAATGTTGTTTTAGAACAAATTTTCCCTAATTTAGATTACTTTAACAGTAATGCAATTTTATGTAAATGGTTCTATACATATGATTTTGGTTGGATGCAACAAAAAATTGACAGCGGTGAATACTATTGGGATTTAGATTTCATTGGTACTCCAGTTGTTAACGGTGTTAAAAAAGTTCCATCAGTAATTGACTTCTTAACAATCGCAAAGACTAGTGAACATCCTCAAGAAGCTTATGAACTTGCAAAATGGATGGGATTTGGAAAAGAAGGTTACTTAAAGAGAATAGAATTATCAAACGAAGTTGAAGGTATTTCATTAGTAAACTTTGCACCAATTCAAAATGATGCAGATTTAATGGATGAATATTTCGGTATCTACCCATCATTCACAGGATTAAGATCAATTATCGAAGCAGGTAACTTTGTAGTTGAACCTCCAAAATTCCAAGTTGGATATGATAAAGTTCGTTATAACGGAAATTATAATGAAGACAACAAAATGGGTGATATTATTAACCAATTAATGGGTGGAGAAGTGTTAATCGCTGATATCAAAGATGCACTTAACGGTAGAGCAAACGCTATCTATCAAGCAGAATATGCAACTTTCTACTCTGAATTAGAAAAAAGATAATTTATAAATAATTTAAGTACCAAAATACAAATAGTCTGTATTTTGGTACTTTGTTTTTAATAATAAAGGAGCAAACAATGAAAAGAAAAATTTGGATTATTGTTATAGCGGTTGTTATTTTAGCAGTTATCGTATTTGCAATTACTGGTTCAAAAACAGATGCTCCAAATATTAACTTAGATAATACTGAGTTAGATTTGACTTTTTCTGCAACAGATGAATCATATTTAAAATACAAAGAAGATAATAAAAATTTACCAATCGCAAATCAAGAATTTATTATTTTTCCAGAAGATTTAACTAGTTCAGAAGTAGAGTTTAATTCAACTAATGTTGAAAATCATCCTGAACTTAAAGAAGTATTCCACTGGGAAAAGAATTCTACATCCACAATTTCATTTGTTTTAGATGATAATAATGTTGAAACACATTTAGCTAAAAAACTATATGTTATTGAAATTGAATACTATTCTTTAGTAGATTCAATTATTGATATTGAATTTGGATTAGAAATAAATGGAAAAACTCCATTCTTTGAAGCTTCTCAAATCAACTTAACAACTCTATGGAAAATGAGTGGAGAAGTAAGTGTTGACCGTTATGGTAATGATGTTAATATGTCTCAAGATGTATATAGATCATGGCAAACAGCTGTACTTCAAGATTCAACTAGACTTGCTAAAGAAGGATTAATTTTTGCTTTAGAAGAAGGAGATGAAATCTCTTTAACAAAAATTAATGGAGAAGTAAAAATTGGTAGAATTATTGTGAGACCAATTGAAAAACATGTTTCATATGAACAATATATTGGAAATAACACAGTTAAAAATACTGAAGCTATTAGATATGAAGCAGAACAAATGCTTAATAAAAGCAACACAACAATCAATATGAGTACAAGTAGAGAAGTTGGTGTTGAACCATTTGATGTTAAAAATTTAAGACTTAATATCATTGGTGAAGGTTCATGGGGATCTTCAGGAGAATTTATTACTTGGGAAGTAGAAGTGCCTGAGGATGGTTATTATAACCTTGCGTTTAAAGTAAAACAATCAACTGAAAACACAACATCATATCGTACATTATATGTAAATGGAGAAATTCCATTTGAAGAAGCAAAACATTTACCATTCTCATATACATCTGAATGGACAAACGTACCTATTCAAGGAATTGATGGTACTAAATATGCTATTAAATTAAATGCAGGAAAAAATGAAATTAGATTAGAAGTTGATAGTACATTATATCATTCTATTTCTGAGAAATTAAGCTCAATTACTGCTGAAATGAATGAAATGGGTCTAGATATTACTAAATATACAAACGGTAATACATCAAAAGGTATTGACTGGGATATTGAAGAAAACTTCCCTGATATGAAACCTAAAATTCAAAAATGGGTTACTGAATTAAATTTAGTAATTGATACTTATAGAAAAATTTCAGGATTTAATAAAACTACAACATTATCACAAGATTTAGGTACAGCAGTACAAAAATTAGAAAAAATCATTGCTGATATTGAAGAATTGCCAAGAAGACTTTCACTTTTATCAGAAGGTTCTTCATGTGCTGCCCAACTTGTTGCAGGACAAATGGATTCGGTTTTAACTCAAGGATTAGTTGTTGATAGTTTCTATATTTACTCAAATGAAGAAGATTTACCTAAACCAACAGGAAACTTTATTCGTTCATTATGGGTAGGAATTCAAAGATTCTTTATTTCATTTTTTGATGATTCTTATAAGACAGATTCATCAAATGATGATGAATTAATCGTTTGGGTTAATAGATCTAGACAATATGCGGATGTTATTCAAAAATTAGCTGATGCTGCAACTGCAAATGGTGAATTACCATTCCAAGTTAAAGTATCTCTAATGAGTGATGATGGAAAATTAATTTTAGCAAACTCTGCAAACCAACAACCAGATGTAGCTTTAGGGGTTTCTGCTTGGATTCCAAATGACTATGGTATGCGTGGTATGTTAACAGATTTAAGACAATTTGATGGATATTTAGATTTAATTAGTGAATTTAATCCTGAACAATTAGTTCCAATGACATATGATGATCATCTATACGGATTACCAGAAACAGAAAACTTCTATGTTTTATTCTATCGTACAGATACTTTAAATAAATTAGGTTTAACTATTCCAAATACATGGGATGATGTAATCGATATGTTACCTGTTTTAAAACGTTATGATATGGATTTCTATATTCCACTTTCAAACGGATCATCATCAAAATCATTTGATACAACTGCACCATTTATTTATCAATTTGAAGGTGAAGTATATTCATACAACAATAAAGGTATTTTAACTGGTGGTTTAGAAAATGAACAAACAATTCAAGCTTTAGAATTTATTACAGATTTATACACTGAATATGGATTACCTTACCAAGTATCAAGCTTCTTTAATGAATTTAGATACAATAGAATTCCTATTGGTATTGCTGATTTCTCAACATATTTAAATTTATTAAATGGTGCTCCAGAAATTCAAGGTTTATGGGATATTACTGTTGTTCCTGGAATTAAAGTAACAGATGGTTCTGGAAATTCTAGAGTTAACCGTTATATGCCTGGTGCTCAACAAGCCGGTGTAATTTTTGAAAAGAGCGAAAAACAACAAGAAGCATGGTATTTCTTAAGCTGGTGGATGAGTAAAGATACTCAATCTGAATATGCTAGTACAATGGTTAATACTTTAGGTAAGAGATATTTATGGAATACAGGTAATATGGAAGCATTCAAAGAACTTGCTTGGAATGAAGATCATAAAAAAGTCATTATGGAACAATGGACTCATTTAAAAGAAGTTTCAAGAATTCCTGGATATTACATTGTAGAACGTGAAATTTCTAACTCATGGAATAAAGTAGTTTATAACGATGAAAACTTAAGAAGCACACTTAGTGATGCTATGATTAAAATTACAAAAGAAATAACTCGTAAAATGCAAGAATTTGGTTATGTTGATAGTAAAGGAAATGTAACAGATAAACAATATATAATTCCTTCAACAGAATCAATTAATAAATGGAAGGAGGGAAATAAAGATGAGTAGTAAAGGTAAAATAGCAACTTTTATCGAAAAAGAGAAAAAAGCATTTAAAACCGATGATAAATCAGCGTATTTATTTGCGGCTCCATATATCATCTTATTTACAATTTTCATTATTCTTCCAACAATTTATGCGATTTATTTGTCATTTACAAGTTTTAATATGGTTGGAAAACCTAAATGGAATACTTTCCAAAACTATATTTTCTTACTTACAAGTGACTCTGAATTCATGAAATATATATTACCTAATACAATTAAATTCAGTTTAATTGTTGGACCAGGTGGATATATTTTATCATTTATGATGGCTTGGTGTTTATCACAATTACCTCATAGATTAAGAACAGTTTTAGCTGTAATTCTTTATTCTCCATCACTTACTGCCGGTATTACAATGAGTGTTGTATGGAAGGTAGTATTTGCGGGGGACTCAAGTGGTTACCTAAACTATATTCTGATGGAACTTGGATTGATTGTTGAGCCTATTGCTTTCTTACAATCCGAAAAATACTTATTTACAATAATGGTTATTGTTACCCTTTGGGGTAGTATGGGTGTTGGGTTCTTAGCAATGCTTGGAGGTATCCTAAATGTAAACCCAGAACTATACGAAGCGGCTTACTTAGATGGTATGCATAGCCGTTGGCAAGAAATCATTTATATTACAATTCCACAAATGAAATCTTCAATGTTATTCGGTGCGGTAATGACAATTGTAGGAACATTTAGTTCCGGTGCAATTGGGGTACAACTATCCGGTTCAAACCCAACACCAAACTATTCAGGTTCATTAATTCTGAACCATATTGAAGACTACGGATTTATTAGATACGACATGGGATATGCGGCTGCCTTATCTGTTGTATTATTAATAATTATCTATGTATTTAGTAAAGTGGCTAATGCTTTATTTAAGGAGAAAGACTAATTATGGCATTTAGAAAATCAAAATATAGTGTTACAAAAGTCAATCCTAAATCATTTAATTTAGGTCAATTACCGTTCTTACTTGCGGTATTACCAATTGCAGCCTTTATGCTTTTACCACTATTATACATATTTAATCATGCATTTAAACCGTTTGATGAATTACTAGAATATCCTCCAAAATTCTTTGTAAGTCGTCCTACATTTAACAACTTTAAAGAATTATTTAAAGCATCTTCAACAACAGCAATTCCAGTATCAAGATATTTATTTAATAGTATCGTTATTACAATTGTTGTAGTTGTATTATCAATTATTTTAAGTTCAATGGCAGGTTTTGCTTTATCAAAACTAAAATTCCATGTAAATAAAGTTATTAATGAAGTTAATACTATTGCCTTAATGTTCGTAGGAGTTGCTGTTACAATTCCTAAGTATATGATTATTGAAAAACTTGGTTTAGTTGATAATTTCTTAGTTCATATTATTCCGGTCTTAGCAGTTCCAGTCGGATTATTCTTGATTAAACAGACAATCGATGATATTCCTAATGAACTAATCGAAGCAGCAAAAATGGATGGTGCTTCAAGCTTTAGAATTTATTGGTCAATCATTCTTCCAATGATTAAACCAGCTATGGCAACTGTTGCAATTCTTTCTTTCCAAACAGTATGGAATGATGCAAGTATTTCTGCAACATATTTAAACGATGATACACTGAAGACCTTCGCATACTACGTATCGACCCTATCTTCAGCATCAAACTCTACAGCAGGAATGGGAATGTCTGCTGCAGCAACACTTATTATGTTCTTACCTAACTTAATTATCTTTATTATTTTACAAGGTAAAGTTATGAGCACAATGGCTCATTCAGGTATTAAATAGGTGATTGTATGAAAAGATCAGTATTTAAGAAAATTACAATATTAGTATTTATTTGTTTATTTTGTATTTTAGGTATCTCATCTACAAAAATTACAGCATCAGCTGCCTCAAACGTAAATGGTGTTCCTTATACAACTTATACAAAAAGTGTTCACGGGCTATCTCCTACGCAAACTGCATACATTCCTGTAGGTGTTATTTGTGAAACACACAATTTATCTAGTGCATCTGATATCTACTTTTATGAAAATAGCCTATATATAGCAGATACAGGTAACAAACGTATAATTCAATCGGACATTAAAGGAAATATTATTAAAGAGTATAAACACGAAGAATTCATGTCTCCTACTGGTGTATTCGTAACAGAAGAAAGTGTTTATATCGCAGATAAAGCAGCAAAAACTGTATTTAAAGTAAGTCATGACTTAGATGCAACTGGAGCTGCAAATATCGAACTTCGTGTTGTTAAACCTTCTAAATCACCAATCTTTGGTAACCACGATTTTGTTCCTACAAAAGTTGCGGTAAAATCAAATAGAAATATTTATGTTATTGGTGAAGGTTCAACAAACGGTATTATTGAATTCAACTATGATGGTGAATTCTTAGGATACTTAGGTATCAACAGTGTAGAATTATCATTAAGATCAATTATTTTTGGTTTCTTACTAAAAGATTTTGATGGTGCTTCAGATAAACCTAGTGCTCCAACAAACGTTGCTTTAGGTTTAAAAGGTTCAATCCTTTCTACTAACATAAACGTTGCTGAAACATTCAAACGTTTAAACATTACAGGTATTAATACTTTACAAGCAACAACTACATATCCAACAGTAACTTTATCTGATATTATTATGAATGATGAAGGATATATCTATATGGTTGGTGAACAAGGTGAAGTATATGAATACGACAGTAAAGGTAATTTATTATTCACATTTAATACATATGACTTTGCTCAAACAAAAGCTTTAGGTTTAACTTCTAAACCTTCTGGTATTTGTTTAGATAATGATGGAAATATTTATATTTTAGATTCAAGTTATACAAATATTCAAATTTATCAAAAAACAGTATTCGTTGACTTAGTTCACAAAGCTGTTACTCTATACAATGAAGGTAGATATGAAGAATCTAAACCTTATTGGCTAGAAATCCAAAGACAAAATACTTCATTCTCTTTAGCTCATACAGCCCTAGGTTCTACACTTGCTAAAGAAGGAAAATACGAAGAAGCATTAAAAGAATTTGAACTTGCAAAAGATTACAATGGATATTCACAAGCATATTGGGAAATCCGTAATGCTGCAATTCAATCAAATTTACCATTATGGTTAGGTATTATTTTTGGATCAATTATTTTACTTGTAGTTGCTTCAAAAGTATACAAAAAATCTCCAGCATTTGATGGTGTTAAAGCTGGTATTGCTAAATTTAAATCTAAGAAATTAGTAAGCGAACTTTTATATGGATTTAACATATTTAAGAAACCATCTGATACATTCTATGGTATCAAAAAACAAGGTAAAGCAAGCTATTTATCAGGAATTATCTTACTTGCTTTATTCGTAATTATTTATTTAGTTGATATTTATTGTTCTGGATTCTTATTTAGATCAGAAGCAGGACTTTCATATGTTTCAGTACAACTTGCGTTAGTACTTGGACTATTTATGTTATTTGTTGTTGTTAACTACTTCGTAAGTACATTAAGTGATGGTGAAGGTTGGTTTAGAGATATCTTTATTTCTTCAGCTTATGCTTTAATGCCTTTCATTGTATTAACATTACCAATGACATTCTTATCACATTTCTTAACTTATAACGAAGGATTTATTGTTGAACTTTATACAACATTTACAATGGGATGGACATTATTCTTATTAATTTATGCTATTAAAGAAGTTCATAATTATTCATTTAAGAAAACTTTAGGAAGTGTATTAATTATTATTTTTGGAATGATTATTTTAGTCTTAATCGGATTATTAGTATATTCATTCATGGGTCAATTAATTGACTTCTTAGTAAGTATTGTTAAGGAGGTGTTCTATCGTGCGTTCTAAAACAAAGATAATCATCTCAAGTATTTTATTACTTTTAATTGTAACTGCTATTAGCGTTTCTATTTACGCTAGTATCGACGAAAGTGATGTTGAACTTGCTGGATTTAATAATATTAGTGAATTCTATCCATCAAATAGACATACATATCAAGAAGATTATAAAACTGCAACAAGTGTTGCTCCTGAGGTTTTAGGAGACAAAGTAAAAGAAATTTCTACTGAAATTGGTAAAGTTGAAGTTGATGAAGAAACATTAGCTTTCAAGTTTACAAACAATAGAGGTTATACTTGGGCTAGTACAGTAGATTATACAAAAGAAGATGCAGAACTTAATTCAAAAAATAAAAATAGAGTTAGATCTGCGATAATTTTAAATGTATATGATACTACAAGTGCATCATATAATATAAGAGAATATTATATGTCAGATGCACAAAGCGTTACTGTTTCTGAAATTACAAATGGATTTAGTGCTAAAGTTAAATACTATGAAAAAGCTAAAAAATATCTATTAGATATTACAATTACAATCAATGTTACATTTACAAATGATGGAATTAATGTTTCAATTCCAAGTGAAACAATTATTGAAAATGGTGATTTCTTAGTAAATAATATTTTAGTATATCCTTATTTTGGAAGTGTTAAAGAAAATCAAGTTCCTGGATATATCTTTGTTCCAGATGGTGTAGGTGCTCTTGTAAGATATAAAAAAGCATCAACTGTTTCTCTAACAAATTATGAAAAATATATTTATGGTAAAGATTTATCATACTCAGCATCTTCAAATTTATTAACTGAAGATGTTCAAGATTCAAAAATTTATGCTCCTGTATACGGTTTTGTACATGGTGTAAATCAAAATGCTATGTTTGCTGTTATTGAAGATGGTGCTGAATACGGAAGCGTTAATGTAGAATTCTCTACAAGCTCAATGAAATATTCTACAGTTTATCCACGTTTTACATATCGTAGAACATATTCTCAACCAATGGATAAATCAGGAAATACAATTACTTTATTACAAAAAGACAAAAATGAATTTGATATCAATATTAAATTCTTATCATTAGAAAATGAACAAGCTAACTATGTAGGTATGGCAAATGCTTATAACGATTACCTACAAAGTACTCAAAATCTTTCAAATAAACAAAACAATTCATCAATTAGTCTAAGAGTTGATACAATTGGTCTTGAAAGAACAGAAGGTGTATTATTTGATAAGAAAATCGTTATGACAACTTTCAAAGAATATAAAGAAATCTTAGATACTTTAACTAACTCTGGTGTAAGTAATATTACTGGTGTATTTAAAGGATTTACAAACAATGGTGTATCTTGGGCTGCTCCAAATTATGAAAAAGTTTCAAAGAAATTAGGATCACAAAATAGTTTAGAAGACTTAGTTGAAAACTACAATGTTTACTTTGAAACAGAATATCAAAAAGCAACATCACGTGTTGGTGGATATAATTCATATTTTGATTTAGCTAAAAAAATTAACGATCAACGTTATGCGTATACATACGGTGATTATGATGCTTATTTACTTACTCACAGTAAAACTGTAGAAGTATTAAAAGAAAGTGTTGAAAAACTAGAAAAAGCAACAATTAAAAATTTATATATCCAATCTATGGGAAGCTTATTATATTCAGATTTTGCAAATGATGTTTCATTAACAGAAGCTCAAGCTATTTATAATAATGCTTTAAAAGAAGTAAAAGGTAATGTTGCATTATCAAGTGTATATGCTTATCTTTGGGGTTCAATTGATGAATATTTCGATTTCCCATTATATAGCAGTCAATATTTAACATTTGATGATACTGTTCCATTCCTTGCAATTACATTATCTAATTCAATGAATCTATATTCTTCATATGCTAACTTCTATGCATATCCAAGAGAAGAATTATTAAGATTAGTTGATTATAATGTATATCCTTCATTTATTGTTACAAATGAATCTTCAAGTTTACTTGAAAAAACAAATTTAAATAATATCTATTCTTCAAAATTTGAAGACCTAGCAAACGCTGTTACAACTTACTATCAATTTGTTAATACTCCACTTAAAAATGTAATTGGAGCAAGTCTTGTTTCAAGAACAATTCCATCAAATGGTATTGTAATTAATAAATATAGTAATAACGTTGAAATTATTATTAACTATACAAACGTAAAACAAGTAGTTAATGGTGTTACAGTTGAAGCTATGAATTATCATGTAGGAGGTGTAAACTAATGGAAAATAAGAATTTAGATTCTCAAGTTAGTCAAATTGAACAACCTCGTAAAATGAAAAAAATGAGTAAGAAAACTAGAGATACTTTAGTTGGATATTCATTTATCGGTATTTGGATTATTGGTTTCTTAGTATTTATGTTAATCCCTGTTATTAACTCTGTAATTTATAGTTTCAGTGTTGTTAAAATTGAAAGTACAGGTATTAAGATTACTCCAAACGGAACTAAAAACTTCTTAAATATTTTCCAAGCTCCAGAAGGTCTTGCTTTTACCGAAGCATTACTTGGATTTGCTAAAGAATTAATCGTTCAAGTTCCAATTATTATTGTATTCTCAATTATTATTGCTATCTTATTAAATCAACCAATTAAATGTCGCGGTTTATTTAGAGCAGTTTTCTTCTTACCAGTTATTATTTCATCTGGTCCAGTTATTAATGAATTAGTAACTCAAGGTGCAGGTGGAGCAAGTTTAATGTCTTCAATGGGATTTACAACAATGTTAGAAGACTTATTAGGACCAACTCTTGCTGAACCTATTACAGGACTATTCTCTGATATTATTATTATATTCTGGTTCTCAGGAGTACAAATTTTAATTATGCTTGCTGGTATTCAAAAAATGGATAAACAAGTATATGAAGCAGCTCACGTTGATGGTGCTGGAAGCTGGGAAATTTTCTGGAAAATTACTTTACCATCACTAAAAGCTTTAATTTTCGTTAGTACAATTTATACAATTGTATTATTATCAACATTCTCTAACAATGAAGTAATTGTTCAAATTAAGAATAATATGTTTGCAACAGATGCTAACTTCGGTTATGGTTTCGCAAGTGCAATGTCATGGATTTACATGCTTGTTATGGCGTTATTCATTATTCTTGTTTGTGTTGTGTTACTTCCTAGAGATAAGAAAAGAGGTGCTAAATAATGGTATTACTTACTTTCGCAATTATTTTAGTCATCGCCCTTATTATTTCATTAATTAGTTATGTAATTAAAGAATTTAAAAAACCAAAAGGTGAAAGATTTGATGTAAAAGGTCAAATCAACCAAAAGATTAATACATTAAAAAATCTTAATAAACAAAAAGTTAAAAACTTCTTATTTGGAACTAACTTTAGACGTGGTTGGTTACCAAGTGCTGTTGTATATGTTTTATTAATTAGTATTGGATTTGTATACTTATATCCAGTATTATATATGATTTCAAACAGTTTCAAAAGTTTAAATGACATTGTTAACCCATCAGTTAGTTGGGTTCCAACACAATTTTATTTAGATAACTTCTCAAGAGCATTTAGAGTATTAAACTTCTTTAAAGTATTATTAAAGAGTTTACCAGTTACTTTACTTCCTGCAGTATTACAAACAGGTATTTGTTCTGTAATTGGTTATGGATTTGCTAAATTTGAATTCAAAGGAAAATTTGTGGTTTTAGTACTAGTTATTTTAGCATTCATTATTCCTTCTCAAATTTATATGATTCCTAAATATGTATTATTCTATGATATGGGATTCTTCGCAAAAGGTAAAGAAAATATGCAATTCTTAACAATTGCACTTCCTGCATTATTAGGACAAGGATTAAACTCATCAATCTTTATTCTAATTTTCTATCAATTCTTTAAGATGATTCCATATTCATTAAATGAAGCAGCAGAAATTGATGGTTGCGGTCCATATAGAACATTCTTCACTATCGGTGTTCCTCTTGCAGGTCCTGCATTCTTAATCTGCTTCTTATTTGGATTTGTATGGTATTGGAATGAAACATATTTCTTAAGTATGTTTGCTCCTGAATTCCCTAACTTACAAATTAAATTATCATACTTTGTATCAGAATATACTGAACTTTACAAAGATGATCAAATGTTAAAATTAAACGAAGGTGTAAGACTAGCTGCAACACTTCTAATCTTACTTCCAATGTTAATAATTTATCTATTCTTACAAAAATGGTTCGTTGAAGGTATCGAACGTTCAGGTATTACAGGTGAATAATATGTTTAAAAATTTTAAAAAATTATTATTAATTTTATTCTTATTCTTATTTTCATTTGCAATTGTAAGTTGTGATGATCCAACACCAGGTGGTGAAAATCCTGGAGAAGATGAAATTCCTCCAGTTAATACAAAAGATTATCGTACAAATGTTAAAGAAAACATTGATCCAGTTTTATTAGAGGAACTTGAAGGAGGCTTCAGGTTCTTCTGGGAAACTGCCAATACAAAAGAAGGTTCATCAGGATATGGATTAATTCCAGATAGATTTAATACATATACTAATGCACCTGGAACAGTTGCTTCTATTGCTTCAATTGGATATGGTTTATCTGCAATTCCTATTGGAATTGAATACGGATGGATTACTAAAGAAGAAGGATATGATAGAGCACTTAAATCATTACAAACTCTTTGGAATTTAAAAACAACTCATGGATTCTATTATCACATGGTAAATAGAATGACAGGTTTAAGAGAATGGAGTAGTGAAGTTTCAGTTATTGATACAGCAATTTGTGTAAATGGTGCATTAACTGTTGGTCAATATTTCGGTGGAGAAATTTTAAAACTTGCTCATGATATTTATAAAAGAGTTGAATGGGATTGGTATTATGATGAAGGTGCAAATAAATTCTACATGGGTTATACACCTGAAAGAGGATTTAGTGGTCACTGGAATGAATATGCAGAACAATTAATGGTTTATGTATTAGCAGCTGGAAGCCCTACATATAAAGTAGGAAAACAAGCTTACAATTTTATGAAATTCAGCAGTAAAAAAGCTGATGCAACAGAAAACTACGGTTCATTCTATATGACATGGACAGGTAGTCTATTTACTTATCAATTCTCACATGCATGGATCGATTTTAGAAATATCGAAGATGCAAATGGTGTAGATTGGTTTACAAACAGTGTTAATGCTTCAAAAGCATCAATAGCATATGCAGTTAAAAATTCAAAAACATATAAAACATATAGTAATGTTTCTTGGGGAGCAACAGCATGTGATGGTCCAGGTGGATACTGTGGTCCTTATGGATCAGGTCCATCAAGCGGAAATGCCCATGTTTCTGATGGAACAATTCCTCCATGCGGAGCTATTGGATCTATCGTATTTACTCCAACAGAATCAATTGCAGCTATGAATAACTATCGTACATATGATAGATTATGGTCAAAATATGGATTTAAAGATGCATATAACCTAGATGTTTCAGAAGCTGGATGGTATGGAAATGATATCATCGGTATTGATAAAGGAATCAGCGTTCTTATGATTGAAAACTATATTTCAGACTTTATTTGGAATATGTTTATGGATAATATGTATGTACAAGCTGGTTTAAATGAATTAGGTTTTAAAGAAGTTTAGGCGTGAAGTATGAAGATTAAAAACAATTTACAAACAATAAATATAGAATCAGCTGGTTTAGAATTCAAATTCTTACCATCTGGGGACATTAATACAATTAAATTTAACAATAACAATATTTCTATGTATAGAGGTACTACATTAGATGGTACACTAGGAAATTTTTATTTAAAAACAATGGATGATGATGGTATTGTTTCATACACTAAATTAATTGGTGTTGACAGTCCATCAAGCTTTGGAGTTAAAGATAATAAAGCAATATATTCAGGAACATATGAAGGAATCGAATATAAATTAGTTTTAACAGTTAAACATCACACATGGTTTTGGACATTACAATTAACTGGTAATAAAAATGCATCAGTATTTTATGTCCAAGATATATCTTTAAACTCGCCATCTGCAAATGAAGCTTACAATTGTCAATATTTAGATCATCAAGTATTTGAAACAGAATCTGGATATAACATTGTAACAAAACAAAATCAAGGTGAACCTTTACTTATTCAATCAGGATCATTAACCAAAAATATTTCTTATGCTACTGATGGATTTGATTTCTTTGGAAATGCTTATAAATTATATAACGTTCCAACAGCAATCTCAGAAACTGGTTTACCATCAAAGATATATCAATACGAATTTGCTTGTCATTGTTTTGAAACAGAAAACTATGATTTATCAAATGGAGTTGAAGTAATTTTCTATAGTAGTTTATTAGAAAATTATCATACTTTAGGTAATCAAATTAATGTTGATGATATAAAAAATCAATATCATGAATTAGATCATAATATTGAAATAGATAATCTAAATAAAGTTAATTTAAAAGTAGATTATCAAAATACTTATCCTTATGTTTCACTTAAAGGAAAAGTTTATAATGAACTTAAAAAAGGGCGTATAGATGAAGAATACCTTGATGATGAATTAGTATCTTGGTTTGATAAATCTGGAGTTCACTATGTTGATTCTGTAAAAGAATTATATGTAGAACGTCCTCATGGAATGGTTCATATATCAAATGGTTTAAAACCAATTGATGATAAGACATTCAGTACTACTTGTTGGATTTTTGGTGTATTTAATTCACATATTTGTTATGGTAATACTAATTTTAATAAAATGTTAACTCATAATAAATCAGCATTAAATGTATTAAAAACAAGTGGGGAAAGAATTTTTGTTAAAGTTGATAAAGAATATTATTTATTAAATCTTCCTGGTATGTATACAATGGATGTTAATACAAGTACTTGGTATTACCAAATTAAAAATGATATCCTAAAAATTACTACTTCAGTAAGATATGAAACAGGATTAGTTCAAACTAATATTGAATCACTTAAAAATAAAAAATATGATTTCATTATCTCTGATAACTTAATGATGGGTTCAGATGAAAATGCGCATCCTATTAGTTATACA
Source organism: Bacilli bacterium (assembly GCA_045119035.1). GTDB lineage: Bacteria > Bacillota_I > Bacilli_A > ML615J-28 > CAG-313 > CAYVQA01. The sequence continues at coordinate 90,775 of JBGVCU010000057.1, forward strand.
ACACTTGATTCAAAAGTAATCTTTAAATTTGCTGATAATACATTTTCTCATGATCGTTATCCAGATTTAGAATTCGTTGTAGATACTAAAACTGATGGTACTTATAAGTATGGATCAGATGAAGTATTCTTTGAAGATAAAAAATCATATGGTAACCCAATTTTAACAATTAGCTATAAAAAAGCCTCTCATATCGAATTAATTCACTCAGTGTCAAAAGATGATACATTCTATGACATTAATGAATTACAAAACGAATATAATCAAAAGTTTAATGAAAACATTAATCATTTTAAATTAATTTCTAAAGATAAAGATTTTGAAAAATTCAACCATATCGTTAAATGGTATACACAAAATGCATTAATTCACTATGCTTCTCCTCATGGATTAGAACAATATGGTGGAGCTGCTTGGGGAACAAGAGACGTATGTCAAGGTCCTATTGAATTATTTGCAACACTAAAAAGATATGATTTAGTTAAATCAACAATTAAATATATCTACTCTAGACAATTTGTTGATACACATGAATGGCCTCAATGGTTCATGTTTGACAATTACCGCAATATTCAAGCTTGGGAATCTCATGGAGATGTTATTGTATGGCCTTTAAGAACTGTGGCATATTACTTAGAACAAACAAATGATTTATCAATTTTAGATGAAGTTGTTCCATATAACAACCGTTATGACGGAGGATTTGTTGAAGAAGACACAATCTTAAATCATATTAAAAATGAAGTAAAATCAATTGTTGAAAGTATGGTAGATGATTACAACTTACCAAGCTACGGTGGTGGTGACTGGGATGATACATTACAACCTGCTAATAAATCATTAACAAATAAATTAGTTAGTGGTTGGACAGTACTTTTATTAATTGATGCGTTAAAGAAATTCAATGAATTTACAAATGATGAATTTAAAGATTTATTAGATAAATTAACTGCTTCATATAATAAATATTTATTGATTGATGATATCCCATCAGGATTTGTATATTTTGGAAATGAAACACCAGAACTTATGTTACATCCAAGAGATAATAAAACTGGTATTAATTATCGTTTACTTCCAATTACAAGAGGAATGATTGCTGAACACTACGATAAGAAAAATATTTCAAAATATTTAGAAATTATTGATAAAAACTTAATGCATCCAGATGGTGTGCATTTAATGAACACAACAGTTAAATACCAAGGTGGAACACCAAAACTATTTGTTAGAGCTGAAACTGCTACAAACTTTGGACGTGAAATTGGTCTACAATATGTACATGCTCATATTAGATATATTGAAGCAATGACAAAAATTGGAGAAGCAGATAGAGCATTTAAAGGACTTAATGTAATTTGTCCTGTAAACATTAAAAAACATGTTCCTAATGCTTTACCTCGTCAGGCTAACGTATATTTCTCTTCATCAGATGGAAACTTCAGAACTCGTTATCAAGCTGATAAAGAATTTGATTTATTAAGAACTGGAGAAAGAGAAGTAAAAGGTGGATGGAGACTTTATTCAAGTGGTCCTGGTATTTATCTAAATCAATTAATTTCTAACTTCTTAGGAATTAAAACATATCAAAACGATTTAGTTATTGATCCTGTAATGCCTAAAAAATTAAAAGGATCAAAACTAGAATATGTTTACAATGGAAAACTTTTAAAAGTTGAATATCAAAAAACAAGTAAAATTACATCTGTAATTCTAAATGGAGAAGAAATTGTTAATATTCATAAAAATAACAAATATCGTCCATCAGGAATTAGAATTGATTTCAATTTATTAAAAGATGTTAATGAATTAATTGTTAAATAAAAAAATAAAACTTGGTAAGTCAAATTACCAAGTTTTTTAATTATTGAATAAATATTTGAAATTTAATTAATTTTTTTTATAACATATAAAATATGATAGATAATATTTACCTTCAATATATTCAAACTTAATAATTTACTATAATCTTAATGTTTGATAAAAATACATATTAATTAAATAAAATTAGAAAATTTGATATAATATTTATATCTATAAAAATACTTCTAATAAAAGGAGAAAGTAATGAAAAAGCTTATATTAATTGGAGGCGTTCTTGCTTCTGGGAAATCTACATATGCAAATATATTAAAAGATAAATTTAATTTAACTGTTGTAACAAAGGATCGATTAAAAGAAATACTAGGCGATAATATATATGTTAATAATAGAGAAGAAAATAAAAAGTTATCAGTTATTTCATTTGAGATGATTAAATATTTGATTAGTTGTAATATGACAACAATTGTTATTGAATCAAATTTTAAAGATTATGAAATGAATGAATTAAAAAATCTTTGTTTACAATTAAACTATGATGTATTATCTTTAGTGTTTGATGCAGATGATGAAATATTACATAAAAGATTTTTAAATAGACTAAATGAAAATCGTCATTACGTTCATAAGTCACAAGATTTTACTGATATAAAAGATTTTATACCTGTCTTAAATGAATTAAGAAATGTTAAATATATTGGAAAAATAATTAATGTAAATTGTAATGATTTTACTTATCAAGAAAATCAAAAATTATTTAATGAAATAGAAAAATTCATAAATAACTAATATTATTCTATAATTCTTGACAAAAAACAAATTTAACTTTATAATAGAGATAGAGAATGAGATAAAGAATATTAAGGAGAAAATATTATGCATGAATTTATAGTTTTAATTTTACCATACATGATTTCAATACTTGAACTTATTGGTATTTTTGTTGTATTTTGGGCTGGTATTTATGGATTTTATAAATATTTACAAAGCTGGTTTACACACAAAAAATTTAATTTAATTGACTTACTAGGTCATCATCTTGCGATGGGACTTGAATTTAAAATGGCTGCCGAAATATTAAGAACAGTTTTAATTCAAAGTTTAGATGAACTTTATATGTTAGGTGCTGTAATTTTACTTAGAGCTATTTTAAGTTTATTAATTCATTTTGAAATGAGCCCACATAAAAAAGATAAAAAAGAAGAACATATTGAAATTGAAGAACAAGTAGAAGCAAAAAAAGCTGCTTAAATAAAAATATTAATAGACTAGTTATAGATGAAATGATAAAATAAACGTAGACACAAAAAAAACGTGTTTACGTTTTTTCTTATGTTATAATAAAGTAAAGGAGATGATAATATGGGAAGAACAAAAGGTGGAAAAAACAAAGAATGGACTAAAGAGCAAAAATACAAAATTATTACACCTGTTCTTAATGGACAAAAGAGTGCCACTCAATTAATGAAAGAATTGGGTATACACAAAGGAATGATTTGTAAATGGATTGAACGTTATAATGAAGGAGGAATAGAAGCTTTAGAGAATAAACGTAAACCCGGCAATCCATTAGTCAAATATTCAAGAAGAAAAGAATTAACAGAAATTGAACAACTTGAATATGAAAATATGTTACTAAGAATCGAGAACGAGCGATTAAAAAAAGGGTACACCGAGGAGGATGTTCTTTTAGCCCTAGAGAAATTATCAGAAAAGAATACGAAATAGTAGAGACTCTTTCTCGGGAGTTTAATATAAAATCACTTTGTATAGTAATGAATGTTTCAAGAAGCGGATACTATAAATGGCTAAACCGTAAAGGAACAATAAATAATTATAAAAAGAATAGAATAGCACTAGCAGAGGAAATAAAAAATATCCATAAGCATCATTCAACTTACGGATATAGATCTATAGCTCAAAATATTAGAAATCAAACTGGATGGATATTTAGTGATAATTTATGTCATAAAGTATGTAAAAGTTTAAATATACGTTCAAAAGCACGTAAAACATATATTCCACGTGGTGAAGAGAGCATAACTTATCCAAATATAGTAAATGGAAACTTTAATCCTTCTAGACCTTTTGAAGTGGTTGTATCTGACACAACTATAATTCATTGTAGAGGTAAAAGTTATGATTGGACTTATTACATTGATGTTTACAATAATGAAATAATAAGTTCTGATATACAATTGTCAAAACATGGTAATGGTATTAACAATCATTTCAATTCATGTAAGAAATTTTTAAAAGAGAAAATAAAAATAGGATATAAAGACCTTGAGACGATTGTCCACTCCGATCAAGGCTCTGTATACTCCTCAAAAGCTTTCAACAAGCTATACGAAAATTATACCATAAAAAGATCAATGAGTCGAGCAGGTACACCTACAGATAATCCTGTAATTGAATCTTTAAATGGTTGGATTAAAAATGAATTATATAAAGATTTTAAAATATATCTAGTCGAAGATATTAATATAGCTATAAATAACTATATTAAATATTTCAACACGCAAAGATTAGCTTATTCATTACAATATAAAACCCCCGTTCAGTACAGAACTGAACAGGGATTCATATAAATGTTTTTTTTGTGTCTACTTTTTCTTGACTATTTCATTATAGACTAGTCTATTTTTTAATAAATTAAAAGATATTTCTTGTTATTTTAGGAAAATTATGGTATAATATTAAAGAATTTATAGATAAAAAATATTTTATAAGGAGGCATCAATGAATAAAAGAATCTTTAATGTTATTTTTAAATCAATCTTAGCTGGTGTTTTAATTGCACTTGCTGGACATATTTATTTAAATTGTTCTAATAAAATTGTTGGTGCATTTTTATTTAGTATTGGTTTAATTGGTGTAATTGTCTTAAAAGCTAATCTTCATACAGGTAAAGTTGGATATATTAAATCTAAGCAAGATATATTTGATTTATTAATAATTTTAGTTGTAAATTTAGTTAGTGCATATTTAGTTGGTTTACTGGTTAAAAATAGTTATGACTTAGGTTTACCATACGAAGCAAGGTTATTAAAATCAGAATTTAGAATCTTTTTAGACGGAGTATTCTGTGGAATGTTGATTTATCTCGCGGTTGAACTTTATAAGAAAACAAACAGTTTAATTCCTGTAATAATGTGTGTTATGGCATTTATTTTAGCAGGTTTTGAACATTCTATTGCAGATGCTTATTATATGGGTGTATCTGAATTAAGTGGAAAAGGATTGTTATATATGTTCTTAATCGTTTTAGGTAATGCTGTTGGAAGTTTAGTTGTTAGACATATACAATTACTATGTGAAAAATATAATTAATTATTTAAAAGGTGTACAACATGATAGAAAAAGACAAAAAAGGTTATATTAAACATTTATTAAAAGCTGGTTTATTTAGTATCTTATGTGGAGCTATTACTGGTTTACTAATTTTTATATTTAAATTTTTAGCAGGTAAAGTAGGAAAGTTATCAATGAAGATTTATGATTCTTCTAAAGAAAATTTCCTTTATGTATTATTAGTTATTTTAGGACTTGCAGCTTTTGCTTTAATTATGTATTTTATTCATAAAAGAGTACCTGAAGCAAAAGGAGGAGGAATCCCTCGTAGTGAAGGTGTATTACGTGGAGTACTTAAGTTTAGATCATTTAAAACATTAATTGCTACTTTTTTTGGAAGTATGATTAGTTATATGGCAGGTGTTCCTGTTGGTACTGAAGGTCCATCTGTTTTAATTGGATCATCTGTTGGTGATTTATGTAACAAATCAAGTAAGCAAAATAAAGCTTTAAATAGATACGTTGAAACAGGAGGAGCTGCTGCAGGGTTTGCTGTTGCAACAGGAGCTCCACTTTCTGGAATTTTATTTGCATTAGAAGAAATTCATAAACGTTTTACACCAATGTTAGTTGCTACAGTATCTTTATCTGTTGTATCTGCTACATTTGTTAATTTATCACTTTGTAATTTATTTGATATGAATCCAAATTTATTCCATTTCCATATTGCGTCAAGTTTCCAATATAAAGATTTACTATATTTAGTAATTCTTGCTGTATTAGTAGCATTATTAGTGGGACTTTACGATAAATCAATTGGAGTTATTTGGGACGCATTAGGAAACTTCTTAAGAAAAGTTCCTGCACTTGCTAAATTATTTATTGTTTTTGGATTTACAGGTATTTTAGGATTTGTATTTGTTGACGGTGTTTATAGTGGTCATGATGTAATTGAAGTTCTTGTTGGACTAAATGGATTACAAATTTCTCTTCTTACATTATTTGCTATTTTAATTATTAGATTCGTAATGATGCACTTAGTAATGGAAAGTAGTGTAACAGGAGGATTATTCATTCCTACTATGGCAATTGCTGCAGTAATTGGAGCACTTCTTGGAAGATTCTTAGTTACAATTGGAATGGAAGAAGCATTATATCCTATCGTTGTAGTACTTACAATGTGTGTGTTTATTGGAGGTTCTTTAAGAGCACCATTTACAGCTGTTGTATTATTTATTGAATTAGTTGGTTCATTTGATACATTATTCTATGTTTTAGTTGTTATGTTTATTGTTAACTTTATTGTTGAAATGTTTGATCAACCTTCATTCTACGATAGAGTAGTTGAAAAAATGGAACATAATGAATATCATGGAAAAGAAAGAATTATTGGGGACTTCTCTGTTGTTATTTCATCTAACTCATTTGTAACTGGTAAAGCTGTTAGAGATATTATGTGGCCAAATTCACTTGTTATTTTAAATATTAAGAGTGCAAATGAAACTGGTGATAATTTAGATAACGGTGGAGAAAGAAAATTATATGGAGAAGATGTAATTACATTTAGATGTCCATATTATGATAAAGAAGAGTTATATAAAGATATATATAATTTAGTAGGAAAAGATCACGATATAGTAGAACTTAAATAGAGTTTGGTTAATTACCAAACTCTTTTTTTATTAATTTTTTTGGATATACAGTATACTGACTTTTAAATAATAATTATTAAATATATTATAAAACATATTGTTTAATAAGTAGGAATTTTTCGTCAATAAAAAATACAACATTTTAATAAGAAAAAAATACATTATAAAATCTTTTTTTAAAAAAAACAAAAAGTAAACGTTTTCCAGTGTAAAATTAAGTTGATAGCGTTGAATTATTTTCCAAAATATAGTATAATAAAGCTTAATCTGGAAATTTTACCAGTTTTTGTATGGAGGGTATATATGAAGAAAAATAGCCTATTAAAATTAGCACTTATGTTTATATTATGTTTTACATTAGTTAGTTGTAAAAATAGCGATGATACACCTAGTGGAAAACTTGTAATATATGATTTAAATGGAGGAATTTTCCAAAATTGTACATTACCAATTAAACAGTATTATACTCATAGTGAAAATGCTAAGAAAGTAATTGTTGATCCTGAAACTTTAGTTAATGATTTAATTCAAAAATCAGGTTATACTTTAGAAGGATGGTATACGGATAGTACATTTACTAATAAGTGGGATTTTAAAAATGACGAATTATTAGTTGATTCTTTAACTCTTTATGCAAAATGGGTAAAGGATATTAAATATACTTTTAATGTTTGTTATGTTGATGAAAAGACAAATGAAGTTCATATTTTGAATTCTTATCAAGTTGAAGAAGGAGAAAAATTTGAAGACTATCGTGGATATGCTAACAAAAGAGAAGGATATACTGCGTTAAGATTTACTGATGGAAAAGGTAATGATTGGGACTTCGATACTCCTCATCCAGGTGGTGAAAGTGATTTAGCTATTAATGTATTTGTTGAATACATTGAAGGTGAATTTGCTATTGTTTCAACTAAAAAAGAATTCATTACAGCTGTTAATAAAAAAGAAAATATTTATTTATTAAATGATATTGATTTAGAAAATGAAGAAATTGATTTTGGAGATTTTACTGATCAAATCTTTAGTGGTAATAATTATACAGTAAGTAATTTTAAAGTTATTAAAAACATTTCTTTCCCTCAACACTTATCAAAAGATCATACAGATGAAACAAAAAATAGTGTTTATGCAAGTTTATTTGGAAACATTGAAAATACAGTTATTAAAGATGTTACATTTGAAAATGTTGTATTTGAACTTAGTGTAACTCCAGCAAGAACATATCGTATTTATCTTGCTCCACTTACAACATCAGCTAAGAATTCTACAATCTCAAATGTATCAATTAATGTAACTTATGAATATGTTACTTTACCAAATGGATTTGATACAAACACAAATTTAATTGTTACAAACGATAATTATATCGTTACTAACGAAAATTCAAATTTTGAAAATGTAAGTATTAACAAAGGAGAATAAAACATGAAAAAAGGTTTAATTAAAAAACTAGTTATTGTTGGTGTTGCTGTAGTAGTTTTAGCTGTAGCATTAATCTTTATTTTAAAACCTAAAGATGAACAACAATATTTTGACAATGAAAATGATGCTTTAGTATTTTCTACTTTAGAAGTAGATAAAGTTTTTAATCCATTCTTTTCAACATCTGCAACTGACTCAAATGTAGTTGGTATGACACAAATCGGAATGTTAGGAAATGATAAAGATGGACTTTGGACTTATGGTGATGATGAAGCCGTTGTTACAAAAGATTTAGAAATTAGATATAACAAAAATAATTTAGATGAAATTGAAACTACAACATACTATTTTGTACTTAAAAATAATATCCAATTCTCTAATGGATCTTATCTATCTATGAAAGATGTATTATTTAATCTATATGTTTATTTAGATATCGCTTATACTGGTTCTAGTACAATTTATTCTACAGATATCGTTGGTTTAAAAGAATATCGTACACAATCAGCAAGTGAAAAAGAACAAGATGCATTTAGAAAAAAATATGAAAATGAAGCAAACTCAAGAATTGCTGCATTAATTGATGCAAAAGATATTCTTTACTCTGAATATGAAGATTTTACAAAAGATACTTTCTTACCAGCTTTAGAAAACTTTGCATTATTAGAATCAGATAATGGAAATGATTATTATCAAAATGTTGTTAAAGATTATAAAAAAGCATTAGAGTTCTTTAGACAAGAATTAGAATCTGATTATAGCAACTCACTAAATTCATTTGAAGATGTTTCATTTGAAACTGAATCAGGTGAAGTTGTTAAACCTTTTAAATCAGATGTAGAAGTTTTCTTATATAATGAAGGATGCTATAAATGGGATAAGAAAACAGGTACTGGTACTTGGTCAATCTTACCTTATGCAGCTGATGGTAGTCTACTAACAAAAGAACAAGCTATTGATACTATTTTTGCATATAAAATTCCTGATGCAATTGATGAAGTAGTATCATATTGGGCTACATCACAAACTTTATTTGATTACTTAGTAAATGAAGCAATTGAAGCAGATTTATCTGGATCAGAATTAAAATTCCCTAATATCTCTGGTATCAGATTTGCAAATAAAGATGAAGCATGTACAGTAAATGGTGTAACATATCCAAAAGCTGAATACGATGAAAACGGAAATGTTAAATCTGATAGTCATGAAGTATTAAGTATTACAATTAATAAAGTTGACCCTAAAGCAATTTGGAACTTTGCATTTACTGTTGCTCCAATGTATTATTATTCAAATGAAGAACAAATAGCTTTATTTGATTATGAAACACATTTTGGTGTTGAATATGCATCTCAAACTTTTATGAATGAAGTTGTTAAAGATCCAGAAAAAATTGGTGTTCCAGTTGGTGCTGGTGCTTATGCTGCAAGTAAATCATCAGGAGGTATTTCTGATATTGAAGCAGGAGACTTCTATAGCTTAGGTGTTATTTACTTTGAAAGAAATCCATACTTTGTAATGGGACCTGCTCAAATTAAAAAAGTTAGATTCCAAGTAGTTCCATCTAACCAAATGTTAAACTCATTATATACAAATAAAGTTGATTTTATTGAACCAAATGCTAAACCTGAAACAATTAAAGAATTAAATGATAAAGCAGAAGACGGAATTGGTAATAAATCAATTAGAACATCTGGTTACGGATATATCGGAATTAATGCTGGTAAAGTACCTACAATGCAAGTTCGTCAAGCAATTATGCATTCTATTAATACTCAACTTTGTGTTGACTATTATCAAACAACTGCATCAGCAATTCATCGTCCAATGTCACTTTCAAGCTGGGCTTATCCTACAGGATGTACACCATACTATCCATTTATTGGTGGAAAAATTCCAAGTGACTTATCTAATGTAAACCCTGCTTATCGTGAATTTGTACTTGAAAAAGGTAAATCAGCTGGTGAAACATTTACTCTAGAAGAACAACAAGAATTCATTGTTGGTTTAGTTACTGGTGCTGGTTATACTCTTAATAATGAAGGTATTTATAATAAAACTATTCAAGGTAATACATATACACTTGAATATACATTTACAATTGCTGGTGCTGAAACAGATCACCCAGCATGGACAGCAATGCTAGCTGCTTCAACTTTATTAAATAAATGTGGATTTAAAATCCGTGTTGCAACAGATGCAAATGCATTAAGTAAATTATCATCTGGAGCATTAGAAGTTTGGGCTGCTGCATGGGGTTCAACAATTGATCCAGATATGTATCAAGTATATCATATGGATTCTCAAGCTACTTCAACTCTAAACTGGGGTTATAAACAAATTAAACGTTATTCAGATGGAATGTATAAAACTGAATACAAATTAGTTGAAGAGTTATCAGAATTAATCGACCAAGCAAGAGAAACTAACGATAAAGATCGTCGTGCTGAAATTTACGCTGATGCTCTTGATATCGTAATGCAACTTGCTATCGAACTTCCTACATATCAAAGAAATGACTTATTTGCTTATAATACAAACAAAATTGACGTAAATACATTTACTTCTGAAGCTGATCTTTCTCCTTTTAAAGGATTAACAAGCGATCTTCATGAAGTATCATTAAACGAAGAAAAATAATTTTGAAAATAAATCTAATCTCCTTATGATTTATTTTCAAACATAAGGAGATTAATTATGTTTAAATATATTGTTAAACGTCTAGCAATTTCAATTATAATTTTATTAGGGGTTTCAGTTATTATCTATTCAATGGTAAGACTAATGCCTAATGACTATGTTGATACAAAATATGCTAGCCAATTACAAAGTGGTGCTATTACTTTAGATGATATTGCTCACTTTAAATCACTATATGGAATTGGTGATAATAGTTTTAAAGGGATTGTTGGTGGATATTTTAAATGGATAGGAAATCTTGCTCAAGGTGACTTAGGGAATTCATTTAAATATGAAAAACCTGTTGGACAAGTAATTAGTGAAAATATGTGGATATCATTTGCTATAGCAGTAGTTGCTACAGTATTACAGTTTGTAATTTCTGTTCCTCTTGGAATTAGTAGTGCTACTCATCAATATTCAATTAGAGATTACGCAGTTACATTTTTCACAATGATTGGTATTTCCCTTCCAACTTATTTCTTTGCTGCAATAGTTGTTAAGATATTTGCAGTAGATTTAGAAATATTCCCACCTAGTGGACTTTTAAGTGCCACAGCAAATTATCCAGATGGATTCGCTGGAGAAATGCAAAAATTATTAGATATTGCTCATCACTTATTCTTACCTATCTTAGTAAGTGTCTTACTTTCAATTGGTGGATTAATGAGATATACAAGAACAAATATGTTAGAAGTTTTAAATGCAGATTATATTCGTACAGCAAGAGCTAAAGGTTTATCTGAAAAAACTGTTATTTATAAACATGCATTTAGAAATACAATGATACCACTTGTTACAATGCTTGCAGGTATTTTACCGTCTTTATTTGGAGGTATGATGATTACTGAACAAGTATTTGGTATTGATGGTATTGGACGTTTAGCTTATCAAGCTTTACGTGAAGGTGATATTCCATTTGTTATGGGATACAACATGTTCCTTGCGGTTCTTACTGTAATTGGTACATTACTTTCAGATATAATGTATTCAGTTGTAGACCCTAGAGTTAAATTAGGAAAGTAGGTGAATGGAATGAATAATTTAGAAAATAAACCTACAAATAATGAAGATTTAGTAGAAGATGTTAATGTAGTTGAAGAAAAAGAAACATTTAAAGAAATGAGTCCAGCAAGATTAATTTTAAGAAGATTCTTTAGATCTAAATTATCTTTTGTTGGATTAATTATGTTAGTTTTCTTATTCTTATTCTCTTTCTTAGGACCTGTTGTTTATCAAAAATGGGGTGAAACTACACAAGATGAAACACCTGTAGTTAAACAAATTCCACTTGATTATACAGTTTATGATGATGATGGAAATGAAATTAAAATTACCCAAATCCTAGAACATGGTTCATTACTAAATACTCTTGCTAGTCCTAGTAAAGATCATTTACTTGGAACTGACTCAGATGGGTATGATTTATTTGTTCGTTTAATGTACGGAGGAAGAATTTCTCTTACAATTGGATTTATTGTAGTAATTCTTGAAACAATTATTGGAATTATTTTAGGTGGACTTGCCGGGTATTTTGGTGGTTGGGTAGACCAAATAATAATGCGTATAGTTGATATATTTAACTGTATTCCAACACTACCAATATTACTTATAGCTTCTGCTTTAATTGATTCATGGCATTTAGATCCTGAACAAAACTTATATATCTTGATGGTAATAATAACAATATTTAGTTGGAGTGGTATAGCACGTCTTGTAAGAGGACAAATTTTATCACTTCGAGAACAAGAATATATCGTTGCAACTGAAGTAATGGGACTTCCAACATGGCGTAGAATTTTTGTTCATTTAATTCCTAACGTAATGCCACAATTAATTGTATCAATGACATTAGGTTTAGGTAGCGTAATTTTATATGAATCTACATTAAGTTTCTTAGGACTTGGAGTTCAACCTCCTAAAGCTGCTTGGGGAACAATGATAGCTGCATCAAACAATCCAGAAATCCTTAAATACCATATGAATTTATGGCTTCCTGCTGGTATCTTAATCGTTATTGCTGTATTAGGATTTAACTTTGTAGGAGACGGTTTAAGAGATGCAATGGATCCAAAAGCAAAGAAATAGGTGATTAAAATGGCAAATAAAAATTCACACTATATAACTGCAAAAGAATCAAGAGCTATAATCAAATACAACATTAAACAAATGAAATATTATGAAGCTCTAAAGAAAAGAAAAATAGATCCTAGTGAATATACAGTTAAAATGAAAGATGAAAATAATTTAATTGAAATTGATAATTTAAAAACTGTATTCTTCACTGATAATGGTACTGTAATGAGTGTTAATGGTGTATCATTTGATATACCTAAAAATAAAATAATTGGAGTTGTTGGGGAATCTGGTTGTGGTAAATCAGTAACTTCACTTTCGATTATGCAACTTGTCCAAGCTCCTCAAGGTCAAGTGATTGACGGAGAAATCAGATTTAATACATCAAAGCTTGGATACGATGAAAACAATAATAAACTTGGATATAATATTGCGAAAATGCCAACAGAAGATATGTTTAATATTCGTGGTAAAGATATTACAATGATATTCCAAGAACCAATGACAAGCTTAAATCCAGTATTTACTATTGGATATCAATTAGATGAAGTTTCTTTTGTACATAATCCTGGTATTACAAAAGAAGATGCAAAAAAACATAGCATTGAAATGTTAAATAAAGTTGGTATTTCAATGCCTGATCATGTATATAATTCATATCCTCATGAATTATCAGGTGGTATGAGACAAAGAGTTATGATAGCAATGGCACTTGCGGGAGATACAAAATTAATCATTGCTGATGAACCAACTACTGCACTTGATGTTACTATTCAAGCTCAAATATTAGAACTATTAAAAGAAATTCAAAGAAAAGAACAATGTTCAATAATGCTTATAACACATGACTTAGGTGTTATAGCTGAAATGGCAGATTATGTTGTTGTAATGTATGCTGGGAAAGTAATTGAAAAAGGAACTGCTCAAGAAATTTTCCATAATCCACTTCACCCATATACAATTGGTTTACAAAAGAGTAAACCGCTTATTACATCAAATTCAAATGAACCTTTATATTCAATTCCTGGTCAAGTTCCTAATCCAATTAACTTACCTGATAATTGCTACTTTAAAGGTAGATGCACAAAATGCATTAATAAATGTAATGGAAAATATCCAAAAGAAATTAAGGTATCTGATACTCACTATGTATCTTGTTACTTATATGATGAAAGCGAGGAATAGTTACATATGAATAAAGAAACTACTATCGCTAAAAATAATGATATTATCTTAGAAGTTAATAATATAAAAAAATATTTCCCAATTGAAAAAGACTTCTTTGGGAAACCTATTAGATTTTTAAAAGCTGTAGATAATGTAAGTTTTAAATTAAAAAGAGGTACTACAATCGGTGTTGTTGGTGAATCTGGTTGTGGGAAAACTACTTTAGGTAGAACAATTTTAAAATTATATGAATCAAATGGTGGAAATATTGTATTTGAAGGAAAAGATATTACTAATATTTCTAAAAAAGAAATGCAATCTTTTCGTACTGATATGCAATTAATCTTCCAAGATCCATATTCAAGTTTACCACCAAGAATGACAATTGGAAATATTATATCTGAAGCTGTAAAAGTTCATAATATTGTTCCAAAAGAACAAGTTACTGAATATGTTTTAGATATAATGAAAAAATGTGGATTACAACCACATTATTATGATCGTTATCCTCATGAATTCTCTGGAGGACAACGTCAAAGAATTTGTATTGCTAGAGCACTTGCGGTTAAACCAAAATTAGTTATTTGTGATGAACCAGTCAGTGCACTAGATGTTTCAATTCAAGCTCAAATTATTAATTTACTTAAAGAATTACAAATTAAAGATAATTTAACATATATCTTTATTTCTCATGATTTATCTGTTGTTAAATATATTACAGATGAAATAATGGTCATGTATTTAGGAAACGTAATGGAGTATGGAGAAACAGATGAAATATTTGATAATCCACTACATCCATATACAAAAGCTCTATTCTCTGCTGTTCCTGCACCGGATCCAGATATAAAGATGAATAGAATAATTTTATCAGGTGATATTCCTTCACCAGCAAATCCACCTAAGGGATGTAAATTCCATACAAGATGCGAAAAATGTATGAATGTATGTAAATTTAAAACTCCAGAATATGTGGAAAATACTCCAAATCATTTTGTTGCTTGTCACTTATTTAACAAAGAAGTAATGGACAATTTAAAACAATATGATGAAGAATATGAACAAATAATTTCACAAGGTGCAAAAGAAAATGCGTAAAAAAGAAAAATATGTAGATGATGGACATACCATTTATAATATGGATGGTATTGACAAAAGTCGTCCAAGATCAAAAAAAATTTCATTAAGCAATAAAGAGAAAGTAGCACTAATAAAAGCATTTTTAATAAAATATATTCCATTATTATTTGGTTTAATTTTATGTTTTACTTTAGCGATGCTATTTATATATTTTTGGCTTAATTAGTAAAGGAGATGTCTAGGTGAACAAGAAAATTTTGAGTACCTTGATTTTACTAATAAGCTTATTTGTGATTTGTTCTTGTGCAAATACTGGTGAAGTAGAAAGACAAGATTTACAAATTTTTAAAACCGATTTGCAACTTACGCAAGAACAAAAATTATCTCAAATTAAAGCAAATCACTTATTAGAAAATAAAGGTTACTTACCTAATGATGAATTAGTTATATTAATAAATTTAAATAAAAAATCACTAATTGAGACTTATAATTCTAAATATTCAGATGACATTGATAGCGTTGCTGAATATGCATTATCTCAAACTGGTAAATCTCAAGCTAGTGAAATTCGTATGGAGCAAGATGCTTTTATCGAAAAATTAAAAAGAAATAATTTAATTATTAGTGTTGAAAATACTTATAATACAATTACAAATGCAATTGCTGTAAAAACAACATATGCTAAATTTAAAGAAATTTCAAATTTAGAAGGAGTAAATTCAGTTATTATGTCTGATACATATAACAGACCTAAAGAAACTGAAGGAGAAGATGCATCAGCAATTGTAAATGATGTAGATATTTATGATACAGGAATTTATAAATCAGATAGTGTTGAATATACAGGAAAAGGTACAGCTGTTGCCATTTTAGACTCTGGATTTGATTGTAGTCATACTGTATTCCAACATGATTTAGATGTAGAAATGATTACATATGATGATATTAATAGTGTCTTATCAGAAACTATGGCAAGTAGTTTATATCGTTCTGATACTCAATTAAAAACAACAGATGTATATTACAACAATAAAATTCCATTTGTATTTGATTATGCAGATAAAGATTATGATGTATTCCCATATGATTCTAACCATGGAACTCACGTTGCTGGTATCATTGGTGGAAGCGATGATGTAATTACAGGTATTGCAGTTGATACTCAACTTGTACTTCTTAAAGTATTCCCAGATTTAGATTCAGGAGGTAAAACAGAAGATATTCTTGCTGCATTAGAAGATGCTGTTTTACTTGGTGTTGATGCAATCAACATGTCACTTGGATCTTCATGTGGATTTGCTCGTGATGAAGATGGAAGTAAAGTTAATGAAGTATATGATAGAATTAATGAAAGTGGTATTAGTTTAATTACTGCTGCAAGTAATAGTTATAGCTCTGCATTCGGTGGAGAACAAGGTAATACAAATAAAGTTACTAACCCTGATTCAGGAACAGTTGGATCTCCATCTACATATGAAGCAGCTTTATCAGTTGCATCAATTAGTGGAACAAAATCAAGATATATGGTTGGTAATGGAAAAGATGTTGTATTCTTTAGTGAATCAAACAACATCAGTGGTAAAGAAAATAACTTCTATGAAGAACTGTATAAATCATTAAATAAAAATTCAAATGAAAAGTTTGAATTAGAATATGTTACAATTCCTGGTGTTGGACTTGAAGTTAACTATTTAAATTTAGGTGATTTAAGTGGTAAAGTAGCTTTAGTTCAACGTGGAGATAATACATTCGAAGAAAAAGCAAGAAACGCTAAAGCAGCTGGTGCAGTAGCTTGTATTATCTACAATAACATTGAAGGTGAAATCCTAATGTCAATGGGAAAAACAGATCATATTCCTACTATTTCTATTTCAAAAGAATTAGGTACAATTCTTGCTTCTAAACAAAGAGGTACATTAGAATTTAGTATGAGTTATCAAGCTGGACCATTTATGTCTGATTTCTCAAGCTGGGGACCTACTCCGTCTTTAGGATTAAAACCTGAAATTACAGCACATGGTGGTAATATTAAATCATCTGTGCCAGGTGGAGGATATGATGAACTAAGCGGAACATCAATGGCTACACCTAATCTTTGTGGTATTGTTGTTTTAATTAGACAATACTTAAAAGAAGAATATCCTAACCTTACTGTAAAAGAAATTTCAGTAATGGCTAATCAATTATTAATGTCAACAGCAGGTATTGTTTTAAATGAAGAAGGTAATCCTTATTCTCCAAGAAAACAGGGTGCTGGTCTTGCTAGTTTATATAATGCTGTAAATACAAAAGCATATATAACTGTAGACGATTGTGATAAAACAAAATTAGAATTATTAGATGATCCAACAAGAACTGGAACATATGTAATGGAATTCAATGTTAAAAATTTAACAAACGGTTCATTAAAATATGATCTATCAGTAGTTGGTATGACAGAAAGTGTATCTGCATCAAATGAAGAATTTGTTGCTGAAAAACCACAATTATTAACTGATGATTTTACAGCTGAAGTAATTTCTGGAGGTTCATTAAATGGAAATACACTTACAATAAATGGAAATGATACATGTAAATTAAAAGTTACATATAAGTTAAATAATGAAGATAAAAATCTAATTGAAGAATTATTCCCATACGGAATGTATGTTGAAGGATTTGTTAAATTAGATGATATCAATCCAAAAACTGGTGTTGAAAAACCAGTAGATTTAAATATTCCATTCCTTGCATTCTATGGCGATTGGACACAAGCTCCATTATTTGATAAAACTTATTATGAAGTTGAATCAGAAGCTCATAACAGCGCTATTGATTATGAGGATAAAATTAAAGCAGATTATTATGCTACAACTCCATATGGATCATATTATTATAACTATATTATTCCACTTGGAACATATCTATATGATATTGACTTAGAAAAATATGATGCTATCCCTGCAAGTACTAATCATATTGCAATTTCTAATTACTTAGGTACAATAGATGGATTAAATGCAGTTTATGCAGGAATGTTAAGAAACTGTAAATCAATGAAATTCACTCTTACAGATAAATCTACAGGTGAAGTCGTTTGGAGCCACATTGATTATAATGGTCAAAAAGCTTATTATGGTGGAGCTGGACAATATCCATATTATGAAGACTTAATGATTAATACTGCTGAACTTGGTTTAGTAAATAATAGACAATATGAATTCAAAATGCATGGTCTACTTGATTATGGTGTAGATGGAGGAGATTCAACAAATGCTAGAAATACATTTAGTTTTGATTTCACTCTTGATGATGAAGCACCAATCTTAAAAGATGTAGAATACACAAAAGAATATGACAAAACAACAAAAGAGTATAGATATTATTTAACAATGACTATCTATGATAATCATTATGCTCAATCTATTACTCCATTAATCTTTACTTCATCTTCTTCATATACATTCTTAGAAGAAAATCCAATTCCAATTTATAGTGAAAAAGGTAAAGATACAAAAGTAAAATTTGAAATTACAAATTATTTAGATGAAATTTATAGTGATGCGATTATTCCTACAGCTTTAGCTTTCTCAATTGATGACTACGCGTTAAATTCAAATATCTATGTTTGTCAATTACCTGGAACTAAAGGGGATTTCAAATTCACAAAAGATGGTACACCTGAAGGAACAGATTTAATTATTTTATCTGTTAATGAAGGTGAGGTTATTGATTTAACTCGCTATTTATCTACAACAGATTCTACAGTTGATGTAGATAAAGATTACTTAAAATACTTAGAATGGGTATCTTCTAATACAGATGTAGCCCAAGTTGATGATGGAGTAGTTGTTGGACTTAAACCTGGTCGTGTAACAATTACTGCAAGAGAAAATTTAGATGGTAAACAAGCTGTCTTGATTTTAAATGTAAAAGAAAAAACAGAGGATTCTAAAGAACATAATAGTGGAGCTTTAGTAAATCCAGATGTTAGTGATACTGAAATTGAAAATATTAGATTCTCATATTTTGATACAGTATTTGCTTATTCAAGAGCAGCACAAACATCACAAATTGGTTCAACTGGAGATAGAATTTTTATTTCTAGTTTACCAGGAGCATTATCAATGTATCCAGGTGAACAAATTCAACTTCATTATGAATTTGACCCATGGTATGCGGAAGATAATTATGTTGATGAAGATGGAAATTCATTAATTAAATATCGCAGTAAAAATCCAAATGTTGCAAAAGTTGATCCTGTTACAGGTCATGTTACAGCATTAAAGAAAGGTACTGCTATTATTGAATTAACTGTTGAAGGTTCAAATTTAATGGCTTCACTAAGAATTACAGTAAATAGTGAATTCGTTATTGAAAATAGAACTCTAGTTGCTTATAAAGGACTAGGAGGAGTTGTTGAAATTCCTGATGATGAAGGTATTTTATATATTGGAGCATATGCATTCTGCTTATATGAAACAGATAATAGTATCATCTTAACAGAAGATGATTATGATGCAAATAAAATACCAGCAATGAATACTTCAGTTACTAAAGTAATAATTCCTGATGGTGTTGAAGATATTCAAAAATATGCATTCTATAACTGTACAGGTTTAGAAGAAGTAGTTATACCTGACAGTGTAAAATTTGTTAGAGAATATTCATTCTATAACAATACAGCTTTAAAAACAATTAACCTAGATAAAGTAGAAGTGATTGGAAGAGAAGCATTTAGATATTGTGAAAATTTAACATTAGATAAAAAAGAATTAACAAAAGCTTATGCAATTGGAAGAAATGCTTTTGAAGGATGTAATTCACTTAATGAACTAGATTTAACATCATTAAGAAACTCTGGAAAAGAAATCTTTAAAAATTGTAAAAACTTAAAACAAGTAGTTTTATCAGATAACACAAAATTATCTTATGCGATGTTTGTAGGAAGTGGTCTTACTACTGTTGATATATATGAAAAAGTAGAAATTCCTGAATACTGTTTTGCTCTATGTTCAAACTTAGAAACAGTAAATATTCATAATAATTTAGTTGGTATTAATGAAGGAGCATTTAGTGAATGTCCTAAATTAACAACTGTTATGATGAATGGTGAAGTAGGATATTTTGGAGAACAAATCTTCTATAATTGTCCTGCTTTAAAAACAATTAAACTTCCTAACAATGAAATTGCTTTAGGTGGTTATAGCTTCTTTATGTGTTCGTCACTTGAAGAAGTAATCTTTGGAAGTAATACATATATTTCTGAAATAAATGGATCTATTTTCGAAGATACAAATATTTCTCGTTTTGTAGTTGATCAAAACAATCCATATTACAAAACAAGTAGCGATAATTTATTCTTATTAAATAAAGAAGGAAATACAATTATTTTTGCTTCAAAAGCTGCATCAAATGGTGATGTAGTAATCGATTCAATTTATAATAATATTGGCGATGGAGCATTTACTGGTTCAAAAATTACAAGTTTAACAATTACTAACCCTACTACAATTATTGGAAAATATGCTTTTGCAAACTGTGAAGAATTAACAGTAGTAAATTTACCATCTACAAGTGGATTAGTAATTAAAGAACATGCATTTAATTATACAAATTCATTAGAAGTTGTTAATAATTTAGATAAAGTATTAGTAGTTGGTGATTATGCTTTCGCTAATTCATCAATTGATAATGTAAAAGTAGCTGAAAATGCTGAATATGGAGAAGGTGTATTCTTCCGTTCAACACTTACAACTGCTACAATTGGAGCTAACGCTTCATTTGGACTTGGAGCATTCCAAGACTGTAAATATTTAGTTACAGTTAATATGCCTCAAGCTGATGTAAAATTTGGTAGAGGATGTTTTGCAAATGATATTCAACTTGCAAACATTGATTTATCACATGTAACAGAAATTGCTGAAGAAGCATTCTATGGCTGTGAAAAATTAGTTAGATTATTACTTGACAATGTTGAAGTAGTAGGAAATTATGCTTTCGCAGATTGTTATAGTGTGATGAGTATTTATATCCCTAAAGTTAAAGTAATAGGTGAAGGTGCCTTTGCAAGATACTCTACAACTGGTGGAGCTCCTGCAATTTCAACTGTAACACTTCCAAATACTTTAACTACAATTAAGGATGGAGCATTCTTAGGATGTGAAAGTTTAACTGAAATTGTTATTCCAGAATCAGTTACATCTATGGGAGATTTCGTATTTGCTTATTGTGTAAGATTATCAAGTGTAGTTTTACCAAGTACTATTAAAACAATAGGTGAATATGCGTTTGCTGGATGTAGTGAACTTGAATACATTAATTTAGAAAATATTGAAGAATTTAAAGCTTATGCATTTGCATCATGTTCGTATTTAGAAAATGTTGACTTATCAAGTGCAAAAGTAATCAAAGATGCAGCATTTGCTTCTACATATGTATCTGGTATGTTAATGATGCCAAACTTAACAGAAGTTGGAATGTATGCATTCCAAAGTGCAAGAATAACAAAAATTGTTGCACCAAGTTTAAAAATAATTGGAGAGGCTGCTTTCCAATATAATGAAAAATTAACTGAATTTACTTTCTCAAGTGAATTAGAAAAAATTGGAAGTTTAGTATTTAATGGATGTAAATCATTAAAAGCATTCTATACAGAAAATGGTAAATCAAATGAAGACATCAATGACTATGCTAAACTAATTGATGGAAGTTTATATATTGTAGTAGATAACGGTAAACTTCAATTAATGTCAGTTCCTGCTGCTATGGAAAATCATACATTAAAAGTTAAAGAAGGAACAGTAAGAATTGACTTCTATGCAGGAAATGAAAATCCAAATGTTCAAAAAATTATCTTACCAGATGGTTTAGAATTAATCGGAAACTATGCATTCAATGGATATAGTAAATTAAAAGTTGTTGAATTTAATTCAATTAAAGCTCCTCAACTTGAATCATTCTGGAACTCTGAATCATCTATTACTGAAGAAGATCCTGGTTATGGTGTACTTCATAATCAATTTGATATCTTCGGACTTGAATTATGCTATTATACATTCATTGATTTAGTTGGTAAAAATGAACCAATCGATATGATTTTACCAGTTAACCTTGATGTAGAAGGATATGATTCATTAATTTATAGTGTATATTTTGGAAGTGTTGAAGACGCTGAAAGAAATACATATTTAGCAAAAGAAACTAATTTAATTAAATTTGTTGAACTTGCAGAAGAAATAAAAACTTATGATCAAATTTTAATTAAACATGCTGATATTATTAAAACAGCTTTAACTTGCTTAAGAGCTATTAAACAAAACCCAACATTCTTTGGTTATACAGAAGAATATTGGAACAGTTTAGTAGAACTTGTTGAAAATGCTCAAGATGAAATTAATAATATTAAGATTAACAATTCTAGAAAAGTTGTTAAAGAAACAAATAATTTATTAAAACAATTGCCAAATCAATTTGATATTTCAATTATTGATTTATTAAATCAAATTAAAAATAATTTAGTAAAATTAAATGATGATGAAGAATCTTTATTAAATCTTACTAAATATAACGATTTAACTGATAAATATAATGAATATTTAGAAAATTTAAATAATTCAAATGACAATAATAACGATAGTTTAGAAGAACCTACTCCTAATAATACACTTGCTATAATATTAATTATTACAGGAAGTATTGTTGTTTTAGGTGGTGCTTCATTTGGTGCATTCATGTACTTTAGAAAAAGAAGAAATGGAGGTGCTAAATAACATGAAAAAAATAATTAATTTCTTTTTACTTGTTTTAGTAATGTTTTCAATGGTTTCTTGTAAAAAAGATAAAACATTAGCTACTCCAACAAATGTTCAAATCTCAGAAGCTGGTTTAATTACTTGGGATGTTGTAGAAAATGCTACTTCATATATTGTAATTATCAATGGTGAAGAAATTCCAGTAAATACTCCGTTCTATTTAGTAACAAACTTAAATATTGATTTTACATATAGTGTTATTGCATGTGGTGATAAATATGAAAATTCACTTCCTTCAGAACCTGCAACATATAAAACACAATATATTGCCCCTCCAAAACCTCCAAAGAAAGATATTTCTGTGGGAATTAGTGGATCTTCTGAAGTTAAAAATGGTAAATCAATTACTTTAAGTGCTAATGTTACTGGTACTGATAACAAAGATGTTACTTGGGAAATTATTGATGGAAAAGAATATGCATCTATTGATGAAAATGGTGTATTAACTGCAAGAGAAATCAGTAACGAAGAAGGAGATAAAGTTATCAAAGTTGTTGCAAGAAGTAAAGATGATTCAAGCTTCTATGGAACAAAAATTATTACAGTGGTTACTCGTCCTGAGTTAACACAAGAAATGATTGACTTAATTGGAAATCAAAAATACTTATCATTTGAAGGATATATTAATATTAGCTTATATCCATTTGGTTCAAATAAATTATATTCAACATATACAACTGTTGTAAAAACAGCTTTAGATGGTGAGTATTGGTATGCAGAATATGAAAATGCAGAAAGCTTTGTAAAATTAGGACTATATTATAAAAAACATAATGGTTATGCTTGCCAAGTTGGTGTAAATTTCATGAATGAAGAACAATATGAATATGCACTAGACAATAATGGTAGAGAACTTTCATGGGATGAATATGGTCTATATAACAATTTTAAAGGCCTTGATGTATCTGACTTTATCTTTGATGAAGATACATGGAGATGGACTTATGCTGGTAGTGACAAAGATTTAGATCAAAGAATGGTTACATCAGCCAACCCATATGAATTTAAAGCTAATGGTTTCTCTTTAATTATTGAAGAAGGTGAAATCTTAGGTATTTATGCTAAAAGTTTAGATGACTACTCTATAGCTGAACAATATAAAGCTGTTCAAGAATTAATTGTTGCAGTTAACTATGGAGAAAATAATGTTGATGTAAGAAAAGTTCCTAAATATACTTATGATGAAGCAGTTCATGGTAATTTAAAAGTAGCATTAGAAAAAATGCATAATGCTACTAACTATACTATGAGATATCAAGATATTCAAGCATCAAGTATGACATCAGGATATTTACAAGAAGGTTTCTTAGAATATGTAACAGATACTAATTGTTACTTTGAACCATTTACTATGAGTTACAATAATTATGGTGAAGAAGTGTATACTCCTAAACCAAATGCAACTTATGGTTATAAAAAGATTAATGATAATTTATATAATGCTTATTATGAAGCAGTAAATGAAAGAGGAGAAAGCTTAGGTTATATGGCATCTCGTGCTTATGAAAATTCATTTGATGCAACTCGTCCTTCCTTTGCTTTTGCTCCGGAAATTTTCACTAGTTATTACATTGATGAAGAAGATAATACAACAACATATTATGTTGATGAAATTATGTGTCCTGTTGCTTCTACATTCTATTATGGTGTAGGTAATGACATTAATTTATATGGTATTTATGCTTCAACTGGATATGTTAGTGATACTCAATCATTTACACCTTATGTTGTTGTGGATAATAATACACAAACAATTGTTTTAACTGGTTTCTACTACTACTTAGGATATATCTATGGGGTAGTTGAAATAGATTATTTTGATTATGGAACTACAGTTTTACCAGATGATGTAAATGTTGAATTTGATGTAAGACAAGTTCCAACTAGCTGGAAAGAATTAACTATTACAAAATCAATGGTTGGTACAAGTACAGAAGAAGATTATGAAGAAAATGCTCTAGTTGTATTAAAAGAATTCTTTGGGGTTGGTTCATCACTTGAAGACGAACAAGAATTCTTAAGTAAAATGCCTTTCTTTGGTAGTTGCTTAGGTGATACATACGGATTTGGTTTAACTTCATATCATATCGATAGTAGTAATATAAATCATGCGGCTATTACATTCTATTATGATGTTCCACTTGATGTAGATTACTCAATCGATTCATCATTAGAGAAAATTGAAAATTATTTAATTAATTTAGGATTTACAAAGAATCATGCTGGTGAATTCCATAAAGGAGATATTTGGGTTGCTCCAGTTGATTCAAATTTAGACTTGTTAATTTATGTTTGGAAAAATTAATAAAAAAGGAGAGAAGAAAATATGAAACAAACAATTAAAAAAATCTTTACCTTTTTACTTGTAGCATTTCTTGCATTAGGTATTGCTGGATGTAGCAAAGATAAAGATAATGTTCAAATTACGTTTGAAGCTTCAAAAACAACTCTTTCAGTAAATGATACAGCAACACTTAATGTAACAGTTACTGGAAGTAAAGATACTACTTATACTTTTGTTATTTCAAATCCAAGTTTAGTTGCAATTAACAATGATGTATTATCAGTAATTGGAACTGTAACTAGTCCTGAAAATGTTACAATTATTGCTTATGCAAATGCAGATGCAAGTAAAACTGTAACAAAAGTGTTTACAATTAACCCTGAAGGATATGGACCTAATGTTGAAATTACAACTAATAGATATACAATTACTTTTGGTGAAGAAATTACTTTATCAGTTTTAGTAACTGGATTTACTAACTCAGCTTATGCTTGGGTTGTTTCTGATAATTCATTAGTTGCAATTAACAACAACGTATTATCAGTATTAAAAGAAGTTACTGTTGATACAGAAGTGACAATTAAAGCTGTATCTGTTGAAGATCAATCTATTTTTGATGAAAAAGTAATTATTGTTAAAGCTCCAAGTTCACTTGGAAGTGTAACAATTTCTACATCACAAGATACAATTTCTGAAGGTGAAACAGTAATGTTAAGTGCAATCGTTGTAGGTTTACAAGATGCAAGCTATACTTGGACTGTTTCAAATGATCAATTAGTAAAAATTGAAGACAATGTATTATCTTTAATTGGTAGTGTAAAAGTTGATACAAATATCACTATTACATGTACAGCAAATGGCGATGAAAGTGTATTTAAATCAAAAACAATTACAGTTAAAGCACCTATTATTGCTGGTCAAGTTGGTGAATTAACAAATGATGTTTTAGGTGAAATTGCAAATGAAAATATTACATTCAGTGGTACAGTAACTGACTACTATACTGATTTTAATAATTCATTCAACAATACTACTCAACAATATAACTCACTTGTTATGATGTCTGAAGGTAGATGGTATGGTCAATGGAATGCATTAGCTAATACAAGCGATGTTGTTGCTGACAACTATCGTAGAGGAAGTGTAGATGGATTACATGATCAATACGGTAATGTAGGACATGCACTAGAAAGATTATATATTGATATTAATAACCAAGTTGCAAGTGAAATTGTTAAAGACTATATGAGTATTCCAGCTATTTGGGAAGCACAACATCTATGGAACCACTTAGGTAACTTAGTTGTTACAAACTTCGTATATGATGCTGATACTAAAATCTATACATATACAGTTAATCAAAATGATATGGATGCATTATACTTAATGACTTATCTATCATACTGTTTAACTCCAATGTTATCAGATACTTTAAACTCTATTTCATTTGTAATTGAAAATGGTCATATTACAAAATTAATTGGTAGAACTGAAGTGTTATACTATGGATCAGAAACAGCTGAAGAAGCTGATGCTATGAGTTATACAGAAATTGAATTAACTCCTGCAAATATTGGATCAACTGTTGTTCCTGAACCTACTCCATATTCTACACCAGAAAATGCAGATAAATTAAATACTGCTATTAATAACATGAAAGCTTTAACATCTTATAAATATAGTGCTAAAGATACTACTACTTATGCTCCATCAGGAGATTCTGGAGATTATGAATTATCTTCAGCAAGTGCAAATACAAATGTATCTGCTAAATATCGTAGACCTAGCCAAGTAAATACAGATATTAAATTAGATGCTTTCCATAACTATCAATCTTCAGTTGGTACAGTTGGAGAAGTTGGTTATGTAACACCAGATGCAATCGTAATTGAAAATACTGGAAAATATAGTTATAGTTTAGATGATAAACTATATCATACTGAATATTACGGATATAAACAAAATAACGATGGAACATATGATGAATTCTCATATAACACATCTCTTCAAACATTTGAAGGAACAAGAAAAGTTAAAGGAACTTTAGCTGATGTATTACCTGACTTTAATTTCTCAGCTGATATCTTTGAATTTGTTGGAACATCAGGTTCTGGAAGCAATAAAGTTTATAATTTCGTATTAAAAGCAACAGATGTTACAAGAGATGTTGCATTAAATATTTCAATGCATTCATATGCAGAAGATGCTGAAAAATCAACAACAGCTACATTATCATTAGGTGTAAGTGAAGCTGGATATATCGTTTCTTCTTCATATAGTTATAACTTATCAAATGTATATTATGGAAAAATTTCTACAGCATATAGTGACTTTGGAACAATTGCTCTTCCAGAAGATACATTTACAACATATGTACCAAGAGTATGGAGAACAAGTTGGGATCAATATATTTGTAAATACTTCCAACCAACTCATGCTGGTGCTAGCTACGAACATAATGCAGCTGATGCATTCGCAACAATCTTCGGTGAAGATGCTAAAGATCTACCAACTCCACAATTATTCTTAGAAGTATTTGATGATATGATCTTTGGACCATTCTTTGATTGGCGTGAAAAAGAAGTTGATGGTGTAACTGTTTATACAGATTATTTCTCAATCAATGTTCAAAGCAGTGAATATGATGAAAATTCAAGAATTACTAATTATGAAGAAATTATTGAAGAATTAATTACAGGATTACAAGAACAAGGATATACACTTGATTCAGCTAATACTGATACAAGCGGTGGTGTTACTGGTTTAGGTGACAGATATGTTACATTAACTAAAGGAAACATTGAAGTTGTTATTACTAATAACCATACAAAACACTTATCAATTTACTTCTATCATTTAGGAGATTGGCTATTAAGAAAATAATCTTAAATTAATGATAGGAGGCAAGTAAAATGAAAAAAAGAATTATTTCTTATGTATTTTTTGTAATCATGCTTGCACTAATACTTACAGGTTGTGGGAAAAAAGATCCTGTTATAGAAGTAAGGGTCAAAGACCCACAACCTTCTATTACAATTAATGTTGATGAAGTTATTAATTATGACTTTACAAAACATTTTGAAATCACAAAAGATGGAAAAAACATTGATGTAATAGTAGATTATTTAGATTTATCAAACATTAAAAATGAAGTAGGTTCTTATATTATTACATGTGTGTATGAAAATAAGTTAGCTACTTTAAATGTGGTTGTAAGTGTTCCTGGAACAATTACAATTATTAAAACAAATGAATCAATTGATTTAACAAGTATTAACGTATTGATTCATGATTATAAACAATATTTTGTTATTGTGGATAATTCAACAAACGTTGAAATACAAGATTCATATTTAGACCTAACAAAGCTAAGAACATCAGGTGGAACATACCTTGTTACTTGTACTTATAAAGGTGTAAGTGAATCAATAAATGTTAATGTTACTGAAGTAACATATCAATTAAAATTACCTAATAAAGAGATTACAATTAAACAATCTGAAGTTGAAAATTATGATTTTAATTCATTATTTACAGCTGTTGTAAATGGAAAAATCATTGAAATTACTGATGAACTTGTTAAAACTAATGTAAGTATTAATGTTGGTAAATACCAATATACTGTTTCACTTGGTGAAACTTCAATGACACTTACAGTCAACGTTATATCAGATCATAATGTTGAAATTATTAATTCTTATAAAGTATGTGAAATAGAAGAAAATCAATTAGACACATTCGACTTTACAAAATTATTTACAGTTTATGTAGATGGTGAAGTAAGAGAAGTTACAATGAATATGATTGATACTTCTAGTTTAAATACACCAAATAGCGATAATTTATATAAAATTAAAATTAATTTTGGTGAAAATCAAGCAATTGGAATAGCTGAATGTTATATTAAAGTAGTTCCAATTTCCACAATCAATGTAACAGCAAAAAACATTGTTACATATCCAAATAGTGGACATATTGATTTAACTTCATTATTTGAAATTAAAAAAGGAAATGAAGTAATTCCTGTTACATTAGATATGATTACAGGAACAATTAATAGTGCTTCAGTTGGTGTAAATGTAATTACACTTACATACAATAACAATACATATGAAGCTACTGTTGAAGTAAAACAAGGTGTAATTATTAATTATACTAAATCAAATATCATCAAAATTACTAAAGGTACAAATATTTCAAATTATGATTTCTCTAGTGATTTTGAAGTAATTATTAATGGTATTAGATTTACTGATATTACTAAATTTATTGATTCATCAAATGTTGATTTTAGTAATGTTGGTACTTATACTGCTACAATTTCAATACCATATAAAGATTCATCTTTAGGTATTAATGATATAACTAACTTTACACAAACAATTACATATGAAGTAGTTGACTCAACATATGATATCAAAGTAAATAAAGAATTAGTTGAATTAAGTGTTGGATCAAGTAGTTACAATGTATTTGATAATATTAGTGTTAAAGTAAATGGAGTTAACCAATTGTTAGTTAAATCTCCATCTCAAGTTTCTGTTCTTGCAACATATGCAGTTGTAAGAAGTGAAGCAATTGATTATGGATATGTAGGAATGCAAGAAGTTGTAGTTGATATATATCCACTTGGACCTGATAAAGATCCTATTACTGTAACATATAATGTTATTGTAAAATCTGATGTAGAAATTGAAGTGCATGATGCTTTAATTTTTGAAGGTGATACAATTTATACAAAGGATATTTTCACTATTACTTTATATGGTGAAACACTATATCCAACTCAAGATATGATTGAAGGAAAAGTTGATACTTTTACTCCAGGCGTATATACAATTACAATTAATTTTGAAGGAATTGTAAAATCAGCTAATGTTATAGTATTAAACAAAGACATTGTTGGTACATATAAAACAAGACTTAATACAATTCCAGTGGGTGGTTCAACTGATGAAGAAGGCTATGAAGATAGTGGAGTTTCATCAAGAGCACTTAAAAATCTATACATAACTGAAGATGGCGTTATCTCTATCGATGGTGAACTTGCTACAATTTTATATGGTATTGATGAAAATTCATTATATATTAAAGTAAAAAGCTATGAATTTATGTTACACTATAATGATGGAATTGTAGTAATTGATCCAGAAAATGAAATAAAATTAAGTTATATTGATATTAAACGTCCATATATTTATTTTAAAGAAGATATTTGGGAAATTGAAGATAAAGTTACAATTAATTCATCTGATACACATGTATTAGAAAATACTGTACCAAGTTATACATTAGATGCATTTAAATTAAATAATTTAAAAAATAACAGTACTATTTGGTATGGACTAATGATTGATTTATATGAAAAAATGAATAGTGATACTAATTATTTAGTAACACATGGAGTTGTTTCTTTTGATGATAATTGGGATAGAACAGAAGGAGCTCATTCTTCATTAGTATATAACAATAAAACATATGAATTTAATATGATTAGCAGTTCAAAAGCTAAAATTGGATCATCAAGTGAAGCAACAAATTATAAATATGCTGGAATTACATTCGATGGTACATATAATAATCAAACAGCTACATTAATAGTAGACATGTATGAAGGATATGTTCTAAGAGTAGGTAATGAAGTAGTATTTAATGTATCAGGATCATCTGTAAGAAATCAAAAATATGGAGGTCCTAACTATTCAAAAGATGAAGTTTTAATAGTTTACGAAGGTAGCAAAACTGAAAGTCCATATTCATATAAATTTATTTTAGATGTAGATAACAATACATTTACATATGTAGAAAAAGATTTATATTATGGACGATACACATCAAATAATATGATGATTTTCCTTGATGGCTATGGAACAGGAATCATAAATTTTAATACAACTCAATATGGTGTAACAAAATTTGAATATTCAATACTTGGTAATGAAATAGTTTTAAATTTTGTTGGAATTAAACCTAACTTTAGCCACGGATCATATGCAACATTATATATTGATCCATTATACACAACTTTAACAACTAATTATTTCCAAGATGAAGAATATCGCGGAATTAATTTAGCTAATAATTATTTTACAGAAGGCGCATTTATTAATATTGCATCTTACTCAATGAAAAGTTATAGTAATAAAGTCTTAGGTAGAAAAGCATTATTTGATATGATTCAAATTATTCTACCAACTGGTGAAATTACAGATAACAATATTAAAATTCAAATGATTGATATTACAGATATTAATTTTGCTGTTTCTGGATTCTATCATTTCTCAATTATATGTAATGTAAATGGAAATGATGTAGTAATGCATTATACATTACAAATTTTATAACCTATAAAATAGGAGGAGAAAAAAATGAAAAGTTTAAAAGTATTATTTATCTCTATTTTCGTTGGTTTCATTGGTCTTTTCCTAGTATCATGTAGTGGTTCTAAACATGAACATACAGTAGTATTTCATGAAAAAGTAGAAGCTACTTGTACTACCAATGGATCGATTGCTTACTATGAATGTAGTGAATGTCACAGAAAATTCGAAGAAGAAGCTTGTGAAAATTTAATTTCAAGACATGAAGTAACTATTGAAGCAACAGGACACGTTCCTGGTGCTGATGCAAATTGTACAGATGCTCAAGTTTGTACAGTATGTAATGAAGTAATTAATGCAGCTAAAGGACACACTCCTGGTGCTGAAGCTAACTGTACAGATCCACAAGAATGTACAGTATGTCATGTAGAACTTGCTCCTGCAAAAGGACATACTCCAGGTGCAGAAGCTAACTGTACAGACCCACAAACTTGTACAGTATGTAACGCTGAAATCGCTCCTGCAAAAGGACATACTCCAGGTGCCGAAGCTAACTGTACAGATCCACAAACTTGTACAGTATGTAACACACAACTTGCTCCTGCAAAAGGACACACTCCAGGTGCAGAAGCTAACTGTACAGATCCACAAACATGTACAGTATGTCATGTAGAACTAGCTCCTGCAAAAGGACACACTCCAGGTGCAGCAGCTAACTGTACAGATCCACAAATTTGTACAGTGTGTAACGCTGAACTTGCTCCAGTAGGTAATCATACTCTTGTTCATCATCCTGCAACTGCTCCAGTAGTTGGTTCAAATGGTAACAAGGAATACTATGAATGTTCAAATTGTAATAAATATTTTAATGACGAAGCAGGATTAGACGAAATCGTTGATAAAAATGTTGTTGTATATGGTTACTTAGTAACTAGTAATGATGCAAAAACTCCAGGCTACTATGTTGATTACAGAGAATCTTATACATTTGTTGATGCAAATGGAACTGGTACTTTCGTATCTAATAACAGTGGTGTAAGTAGTTCAGGTGCATATATGGATATTTTCTTCACAGCAGCTGGTACTGTTACATTTGATTGGGCAGTTTCTTCTGAATCTAGTTGGGATAAATTTAATTTATATGCATGTATAAATGGTTCTTATAGTCAAGTTTTTGTTAAATCAGGTGAAGATAGTGGTACTTTAACATTCAATGTTGTTCCAGGTGATTATATTTACTTCCAATATAATAAAGATTCTGGTGGAAATAAAGGAAGTGACTGTACTACAATTTCAAATATCTTATTTATCACAACTGATGTTTATTCTAAACATACATTATCATTTAACACAAATGGTGGAAATGAAATTTCTTCTATGAATGTTTTTGCAAATATTGCAGTTGAAATGCCTGAACCTGTAAAAGAAGGATACTTCTTTGATGGTTGGTATACTGATGAAGCATTCAACAATGCATTTAATGCTAATAACGGAATTAGTGCTGATACAACTGTTTATGCTAAATATGTTGCTGGTGTTACTGTAAGTTTTGCAAACACTCAAAATTCTGCAGTTGAATCAATGATTGTTAAACCAAATACAGCTATTATTGCTCCTAGTGTAATTCCTACATCTGATACTCAATACTTCAATGGATGGTATCAAGATGCAGAAGGTACAATTACATTTGATTTTGCAAGTGGTGTTAGTGTTGATACAGTTGTTTATGCTGGATGGAGAAATCCTGTAGTTGTTTCATTTGAATCTGAAGGTGATTTTGCAATTGATAATATTTATACTGATATTAATGTTGCAATCACTTTACCTGCTGAACCTGTAAGAAGCGGTTATAGATTTGATGGTTGGTATCAAGATGCAAGTTTTAATACTACATTTGATGCTACAAGCGGTGTAACTACTGATACAGTAGTTTATGTTAAATGGGTTGAACAAGTAGTTATTACTTACATGTATAATGGTGAAGTAGTTGGTACTGATTCAATTGATATTAATGATTATTATTATGCAAATACTCCAGATACATTTAATGAAACTGTAACTGGTTGGTATACTGATGAAGCTTTAACTACATTATTCCATGATGGTGGAATGGTAGGAAGTTCTATTACTTTATATGCTAAAGTTCATTCAATTGCACCTGCTGGTGTATTATCAAGCTTTGTAAATGGTGGAAGCAATTATGAATGGACATATGATTCTGCAACTGATACATTCACTTCTTCAAATAAAGGAGTTGGAAACAGTAATGCAGTATTACAATTCACTTTCGCTAAACAATCATTTGTTTCATTTAACTATGTAGTTAATAGTGAATCTAATTATGACTTTATTGAAATCTATGTAAATGGTACAAAAGAAGTTACAACTAAAGTATCTGGTTTCAATGGTATTGATGTTGCTGGTTCTTATACAAATACATTTGAAGCAGATGACGTATTAGAAATTAGATTTAGAAAAGATAGTAGTGGTAACCAAGGTGCTGACCAAGCTATTATTTCTGGATTAATTATTAATGATGGTGTTCCAGGTGTTACTGTAACAATCGACTTTAATGATGATAATGTTGAAAATGTAGTATTAAATGCTGAAATTAATTCATTAATTAGTGATATTGAAAACTTTGATAGCTATACTCCAGCTGATTCTGATACTAGACATTTCGGTGGTTGGTATTATGATGAAGCATGCACAAACGCTGCTAATGCAAGCGATGCTATCTTAAAAAATATTACATTATATGCTAAATATTTATATCCTGCAACTGTTACTTTTGATACTGACGGTGCTGGTGAAATTGATGCTATTAGTGTATGGACAGGTGTAGATATTTCTTCATCAATGCCTGCAAATCCATCTAAAGCTGGATATATCTTTAGATTCTGGTTAGATGAAAATGCTGAAGAATTCGATCCAACTAAAGGTGTTGCAGCAGATATGTTACTTACTGCATACTTCGAAGAATTACCTGTTGGTTCTACAATTGAAGAAGCTATGGAAATTGTTGTAACAGATGGTTCATTTAATTCTGGTACAGTAACTACTACTGAAGAATTCCAAAACTTCTATTTAACATTTACTCCTGAAACAAGTGATTATTATTATTTCTACTTCAACCAAGATGATGTTACTCTTGCTGGTGGAACTGTAAATAATAAAAACTATAGAAGATATCAAATTACTGATCTTGATGGAAATACAATTGTTTCTGAAACAAGCTCTGATACTAAGGTTAAATTAGAAGCTGGTACTACATATATTATCAGATATAACTTAGCGTATGGTTCTAATAAAGCTTGGGGTTCATTTGTTGTAGAAATGATTTCATTTGCTCATGATACAGCGGCTGAAGCAATTAATTATACATTTGGAAGCAATGTTGTTATTAATCAAGGTGTTTTAGTTAACTCTAAAGAAACTATGGTTTATGCTTATACTGCTGAAAATACTGATACTTATGCATTATTCTTAGGTGCAACAGCATGGACAAGTATTTCAGTTTATGATGATGAAAATTTAAGTAATAGAGTAGTTTATAAGACAGTAACTAATTCTAATGCAACATTAGATTTTGCAACTGTTGCTGGTCATACATATTACATTGTAATTGGAACAAATGGTAGCACAACAAATACAATTACATTCCGTGTAAATAACTATCCTCAAGGATTTGTAGCAAGCAACCCTTATAATTATGTATTTGGTGAAATCATGGATATCGAATTCACAAATGGAACAACTGTATACTATGCTGTAGAAGTTACTGAAGCTGGTACATACAACTTATCATTATTATCAAATAGTGATACTAACAATAAAACTATTGAAGTTTATAGTAGTGATAATTTAACAACTCCAATTGTAAAAATTGATTCTGCAGAAGCTACAACTGTATATGCTGAAGATTTAACAGTTGGTACATATATTATTAAAGCATTCAATACATCTTCATATTACACTACATCATTTACTGCATCTTTCACTAAAGTTGCAGAAGGTGCTTGGTGGTCAACAGCTATTTCAACTACATTAGATGCAAATAATACTTTAGCAAGTAATTATTATGTATTTAGTACAGGTAGCGAAACATTATGGTATTTCTTAGAAGTATCTAATGGATCAGTAGCTGTGTATGATGCTGAAAGAGTATTAGTTGGATCAAATGCTATTCAACTTGCAGCTAATACTGAATACTTCTTAGTTGTAACAAGTGATGCAGAAGCTACAATTAATGTAACTACATTAACTGAATATGCTGATGGTAAATCTCCTGCTGCTGCATTTACATATACAGATACAGCTATCTTATTACCTACAACTCCAGGAAGTTATGAATATTACTTTAAATTCACTGCTCCAACAACTGGTTCTTACCGTGTTTATACTTATAACAATGGTGCAATTGATACTAAGGGATATATTTTCTCAGATGATTCTTTCTCTACAAAATTACAATATGTTGACGATGGATATCAAGAAAAAGTAGATGCTGGATTTACTGGTTATAAATATGATACTTATATGGATCAAGCGATGGAAGCTGGTGTAACTTATTACATTAAAGTTACTTATACAGTATCTTCAAGTACAAATGTAGGTACTGCTGGTGTATTATTTAATATCGTATTAGCTTAGTAAAAAACATTATATAATATTAAAATCGGCCCTGTGAATTAGTTTAGGGTTCAAGTAAATACACCTGTGAATTAGTTTAGGGTTTTAAACCCTGTGAAAAACTTTAGGGTCAAAAATCCGACTAGAAATAGTCGGATTTTCTTTACAAACACACATAATAAATGATATAATATAAACGTAAGTTTACTTACGTTTAGGGTTCCCTTTTATAGGGATGTCTTTGTTTAATGAATACATAATTCTGTTTCTTAGTCTATTAAAATTAGTGTATCCATTAGCAGACTTTAGAATCGTTTTGATTCTTGAATTAGCTCCTTCAATAGGACCATTGGAAAGTCTTTTTCCTTGGTATCTAATGAAGGAGTTTTTTATTTCGTCTTTCCAGTGAATCAGAAGTTTTCCAAAGATTCTAAATTCCTCGTTTTTTGAGTTTAGGAATTCATCTATTAATTCTTCTAATTCATCATTACATGTTTCATAGTCAGCAGTTAAATTAAATTCTCTATAACGTTCTTTAAGATAATAAGCATCTCTCAAATCTTCATCAATAGAGAATAAGTAATTTCTAATTTCATGTTTAGTCCAATTTGTTTTCATCTTTTGAATATAGGTTTTCCCATTAAATATTTTTTCAAAATTCATTGTAAAGAAGAAATGAAACTTTTTAAGCATATAGTAATAAATATCATTTTGAATAAGTTTATTCGTTCGGTTATCGTATTTTTTCATAGTTTTTATACGTATAGAATCAATAGCGTCATTTAAATGTCTAATCACATGAAATGAATCAACTGCTACCTTACAATTAGGAAAGTAAATTTTAGCTAAGTCACGATAAGTATCCCACATATCAATTACAACATATTTAACATTTATACGTTCATTTTTAGGTGTAAAAGAGAGTTCTGAAGTTAATCTGTCTTTTCTTCTTGAAGGATAAATATAAATAATCTTTTTAGAAATAAAATCTAAAAAAACACAGGCATACTTGTATTGTCTCCTTCTAGAAGTATAAAATTCATCAATACAAATAACTTCAGGAAGAGGACGTATTTTAACATTAATATAATTATCAAAAATGTTTATAACAGAATTTTTAGAAATATTATATTTTTCTGCAACATTTTTAAAAGTAACAGTATGATCTTTTAAATTGTTTAAAACGGCATAAATAGTGTAGGTTGAAAGTTTATCATTTTTCATAGCAAAAGGATTTATTTCGTAGTAAGTATGCTTACAAGTTTTACAATAGAATCTACGAGCTTTATAAATTATGAAACAAGGATTATTATTTGAAATAGAGTGTTTAATTTTTTTATTAATATATTCTTTAATAATTGGGAGTGAATTACAT
Source organism: Bacilli bacterium (assembly GCA_045119035.1). Classification (GTDB taxonomy): domain Bacteria; phylum Bacillota_I; class Bacilli_A; order ML615J-28; family CAG-313; genus CAYVQA01. Next base: position 128,373 of record JBGVCU010000057.1, read on the forward strand.
AATGGGCATTTTTCTTTTTGGTTTTCTAAAGTAATATAACAGTATAAAACATTATTTCTTTTTGCTGTATCAATTTTTCTGATTTTTAAGTTAAATTGTTCCAAATTAAGTAATTTAATAATATCATTTTTCATTATAGTCCTTTCTTGTGTGTTTATTATATTATACCAAAAAAACCAGTGAAGAAGTATAGGGGGACCCTAAACTAATTCACTGGTATACTCAAACCCTAAACTAATTCACATAATCCAAAAGACTTAGTATATATATACTAAGTCTTTTTATATTATAAAAATCATAATAATAATATAATTTATCACAATTAAATATAGGAAAAAACTGATTAAATAAAATTTAACGTAAAATCATGTATTTTTTTAGAAATTGCTTTTACTTGAAAAAAAATAAAAAATGAGTATAATAATATATGTTTAAAAATATAAAATTTTGGAGGAATTTTCAAATGAAAAAAATTAGTGTTTTATTAACATTACTTTTAGTATTTGTACTTACTTCATGTGAACATGTACATAATCATAGCGAAGAATTCAAATACGATGATGATACACACTTCTATGGATGTGTATGCGGAGATAAATTCGGAGAAGCTGCTCACGAATATACTGAAGTTGGAGAAGTTACATTAGCTCCTACTTGTACAGAAAAAGGTATTCAAGAATATTTTTGCGTTTGTGGGAAAGTTATAAATGTTGAATTAGATGCTCTTGGACATTCACATAATAATGTATATGTAACTGATGAAAATAATCACTGGTATGTATGTCATTGTGGTGAAGTATTAGAACTTGCTGCACATGATTATTCAGAAGCAGGAGAAGTTGTTAAAGAAGCTTCATGTGTAGAAGATGGTATTCAAATTTATTCTTGTGTTTGTGGTCAAACTAAAGAAGTAACAATTAAATCAACTGGACATAACCCTGTAGTTGATAAAGCAGTTGAGGCTACTTGTAGAGCTACTGGATTAACTGAAGGTTCTCATTGTTCTATTTGTAATGAAGTATTAGTAGCTCAAACAGTTGTGGAAAAAATCCCTCACGTTGACTCTAACAATGATATTACTTGTGATTATGAAGGATGTACTCAAAGAATTCTTCCTAAAGCTGATTCTGAAATATCATTATTTACTGCTCATAATATTGGTATGATTATATCTACTTCTAATAAATATTATGTTACTGGTGTTGTAACTGAAGTAACTGATCCTAAAAATGGTGTATTCAAAGTTTCAGATGAAGATGGTAACTTTGTACTTGTAAGATTACCAAAAGATGCAAATGGTGTAACACATTTTAACTGGAAATGTAAAGTTGTTTTAGGTGATACTATTCAAGCATATGGTGTAGTTAATAAATATAGTACACAAACTCTAACATGTGCAAAAATGGAAGGATGTATTGTTACTATTCTTGAACATGAACATATTTATAGCGATCCTGATTGTAAAAATGCACCTGTATGTAGATGTGGTCATGAAAATGGTGCTCCATTAGGACATGAAGATTTAACTAATGATGGATTCTGTGATAGATGTAATTTCAATATGTTATTAAAAGTTGATAGTATTGAAGTTAAAACAAATAACGGTAAAGGTGTTGTTGATACAACAAATAACACTTATACTTGGGATGATACTAACTTTAGTGTTGTAGTTGCTAAAGCTGGTGGTGGAAATTTATATAAAACTTCAAACTCACAAATGAGATTATATAAAAATAATGAAGTAACAATCGTTAATAAAAATAATGCAAAAATCTTATCTGTTACAATTTATGCAACAACTGCAGCTCAATTAGATAACTTCTTATTAATTTTAACAGAATATACATATACAACAAATCCAGATGATTTCTCTGTTACTATTGAAGTTAATGCTGAAGGTGATTTTGTATTAAAAAATGATGGTTCTAAAACTCTTCAATTTACACAAATTGATATTACATACTAATTAAAACAATTAAAGTCGTAAGAATAAACTTACGACTTTTTATTTTTTTATAAAGATAATTGAATTATTAATAAATATTTGTTATAATATAAGTAATCATGAAAGGTTATATTATATGGAAAAGCTATTTAAAAAATATGAAACATTATTTTCTATACTACTAATTATTATTTATTTAATAATTAATATGATATGTATAAATACTTTTGGTATGTTTGATTATAGAACAACTATTATTAATACAATATTTTCAATATTAATTATAATATTAATGATTACACTTAAAAGAATTAAATACTATGGATTAACAAAACCAAAATACTTGAAAGAAACTATATATTTTGTTCCTTTATTAATTATAATATCTGTAAATTTATGGGAAGGAATAAATATAAATAATACAAAAAAAGAAATAATATTTTATATCTTAACTATGATAAATATTGGTTTTTTAGAAGAAATCATCTTTAGAGGATTTTTATTTAAAATGATGTCTAAAGACAATGTTAATTCAGCAATCATAGTAACCTCTATTACTTTTGGTATAGGTCATATTATTAATCTATTTAATGGAGCTTCTTTTATTCCAACAATATTCCAAATAATATCAGCTATTTCAATAGGATACTTATTTGTAACTATCTTTCATAAAACAAAATCATTAATTCCTTCAATAATAACTCATATATTAATAAATTCATTATCAATCTTTACAGGATCAAATGAATTAATATTTTATATCTCATCTACATTTTTAATAATATTTCCTTTATTATATTCAATGTATATTAATATAAAAATAAAAACTAATTAAAATAATTAAAAATATACCATATATGGTATATTTTTTTATTTTCTAATATTTCTTTTAAAAACAAGATAATAAATACAACCGCTAAATAAAATAAAACTAATTACAATTAAAATAATTTTATTAATAAAGTTATCATTGTTATAATAATAATTATTATTATCAACATTTAAATCTTTTTCTAAACTATGACTAAATATAAAATTATACAAATTATCTTCACTTTGATCTAGCATAAATGCATCTATCCAAGTAGAATGATATGAACTATCCTCTCTAATAGATGTATCATATATCTTATATACAATATCATGATTTAATTCAAATAGTTTATTTGCAATCTCATATGTTGGATTAGCATTTATTATTGTATCTTTCAGATCATTACATGTAAAAATAGGTGTTTTTAAATATTCATCAATTTTTGATGGATCAAGTGCACCACAAACAGGAGCACAAGCAGCAAAAAATTCAGGATATCTAGCGATTAAATCCCAAACAGCCATACCTCCCATTGATACACCTACAGTGTATAATTTTGCCTCATCAATACTATAATCACATCTTATCTTATCTAAAAGTTCTTTAACAGCTTTTATTGTTTTACTTGGAGCACTTGTCATTATATATTCTCCACTATCCCAAGAAGCTTCAACCCAAAGATAAGGAATAGGACATTGAGGAATTAAAAGAATTGTATCCTTATTATATATAGGATTATTTAAATATGTTGTTACAAATCCATAATCAATATTACGTAATATATTATAGTCAAATCCTCTATCTCCAGCTCCATGCATAAAAAGAACTAAACGATATTTATTATTAATATTATAATCACTTGGTAAGTATACTAAATATGCCATTTCTAAATCACTATTAATATATACTTTTTCTTCTATAATAATATTATTATTTTCAACATCATTAGCATTAAACTTTAAAACATTAATATATAAACAAATTGTTATTAATATTATAATAATTCCTATTCTTTTAATTTTAAACATAATATATATACTCCATACAATTTATTTATATAATTATAACAAATATTTCTCTAATTTAATAATAATATACAATATATCAAATTATATACATATTAATAGTGCATTAATTGAAAAAAAAGGTAAAATATGGTATAATACGAAAGTAAATATATTTTATTTATTAATATAATATTTTACGGAGGGAAAGAAAAAAATATGAAAAGAAAAATTAGTTTATTTTTATTAATTTTTGTAGCATTATTCACTTTAGTATGTGCTAATATTAAAGTTAGTGCTACAGGACAATATTTTGAAAAAGTAACTAGTGCTCCATCTGATTGGAGTGGTACTTATTTAATAGTGTCAGAAGGTTCAAAAGTTGCTTTTAATGGAGGATTGTCTTCATTAGATTCTACTAAAAATAACATAACTGTAGATATTTCTGATGGTAAAATTGTTGCTGATGCAGTAACAAATGCGGCTTCATTTACTATTGAATCTTATAGTTCAGGATATTCTATCAAAAGTAAAAGTGGCATATATATTGGAAGAGATGCAACTAGTAATGGTATGACTACTTCTTCATCTGCTGGAAGCACAGTCATAAATACTATTTCAATTAGTAATGGTAATGTTACAATTAAAGGTGCTCAAGGTCCTACTTTACAATTTAATAAGGATAGTAACCAAATGAGATTTAGATATTTTAAATCTTCTCAACAAGCTATACAATTATATAAATTAAACGAGGGATCTAGTTCTGAACCGCATGTTTGTGTGTTTGAAAATAATCCTATTGTTTCTGCTTTAGTTTCTGAAGCAACATGTACTAAGAAAGCTGTATATGCAAAAGTTTGTTCATGTGGTGAATTAAGTGATGAAACATATGAATATGGTATTACTAAAGATCATAATCCAGATACTTACGGAATTTGTACTGTATGTAATCAACTTTCTTCAAATATGACTGCTTCTGAAAGTGTAAGATTATTATTCAAGAATTACTATAATAATGGTACATATACTAAGGATTCAGTTTTAAATGTAAATGCTAATGCAATAAAAGAAGTTGCAAATTATTTCCACGCAGAACAAACTATTAGATATAGAAGAACTGTTTATACACCTGGTGCTTTAGAAATGGTTACTTCATTAGATGGTGTTACGTATTCAACTGATATTTCTAGATATGAAGATAAAGATGGACATGTATACCACACTGGACTAGGATTAGATTATGATGTTCCAAGTTGGTCATCTGTCGAAGATACATTTATTACTTTAAATGATTTTGCTAATTCTAAATCAAATTTATGGACATATGCAAATGGTGTATTTACTCATTTATTAGATACAGAAAAAATTGACTATATTGTTGGTGAAGAAGATATGACTCGTTTTGCAAGAGAATTTGTTGCTCCAATGTGGCTTGCTCCAAACGAAGATAATATTAATTATCACAACTTTTCTAAGATTACTGTTGAAGTAATTGATAACATTCTTGTAATTAAATTACATGTTACTGAAACAAATAGTGGTATTTTAGTTGAAAATTCCAATAATGTTTTTTCTCAAGTATCAGTTGTGCCTACTGATATCACTTTAAATCCTGATGAATTAGAAGAAAAAACATATTCATACACTTTCACTCAAAAAACATTCGATGGCAATAAAACAATGATGTTAAATGGTATTGATTGGACAATTAGTGGAGATGGTGAATACTGGGGTTATGATAGTAATGCTACTTCTGATAAGGGACAACAATTTGGTTCTGGTGGAGCACCATATAAATCATTAACTGTTTCTTCCACAATTTTCAAAAATGTTTCAAAAATTGTTATTAATACTTCAGGAGCTACTGATATAAAAGGTGATGTAGTTGTAAAAGTTGGTAATAAGGAAGTTGGAACAATTACTCTAACAAATAAAGCAACAAATTATTCATTTGATGTAGATAATTATACTGGTTCTATTGAATTCATATTTACACAAACATCAAGTAAAGCAATATATATTAAATCTATTACAGTAGATTACGCAGAATAATATATAATGATGTTACAAATTTAATCCAACCCTTTTGGGTTGGATTTCTTTTATTTATATTGTCTTATCATCCTTAACGTTATTTATTTGATAATTTATATAAAAAGTGATATAATAACATATTAGATAGAGGTTATTATTATGAATCAAGATGAAATTAGAATTAAAGAAATAATTAAAAAGATTAGACCATATTTACAAGCTGATGGTGGAGATGTTGAATTTGTATCTTTTGTTGATGGAATAGTTTATGTTAAGCTACTAGGAGCATGCATTGGTTGTAGTAGTGCAGATGCTACTTTAAAAGATGGAATTGAAGCTATTTTATTAGAAGAAGTTCCAGGAGTTATTGGAGTAGAACAAGTATAGTATGAAAATCGGTGATATTGTATATGGGAAAGTAACTAATATCTTAGGATATGGTGCTTTTGTAACTGTAGATGATTATGATGGTCTAGTACATATATCTGAGTTTTCTGATAATTTTGTAAGAAGCATTGAAGATTTTGTTAAAGTAGGACAAGATGTTAGACTTCGTGTTATTGAAATTGATGAAGAAAATAAAAGATTAAAATTAAGCTTTAAACAAATTCATAAAACAAGAGGAATCCGTTGTAGAGTGCCTAGATATAATATAGGTTTTAAATCTATTGAAGATGAGTTACCTAAATGGATTAATGAACAAAGAAAAAAGTAATATAATGTAATTAATTTCAATAATATATCTTAGGTGATATTTATTGAAATTTAATTTATTAATATTACTATTAACATTTATTATAAGTATAATCATAATAGAACCAGTTGGTAAAATAAATAACAAGTATATATATATTGATCCAGGACATGGTGGATTTGATGGAGGAACTAGTAGTAGTTGTAACTTACTTGAAAAAGATTTAGTATTAGATATTGCTTATTTAATTAAAGATTATTTAGAAAAATATGGATATAATGTAGTTCTTACTAGATATAAAGATATATCACTCGGTAAAACTAAAAAAGAAGATATTTATAAAAGAGTAGATTTAATTAATAAAGATAATGTTATATTATATTTAAGTATCCATGCTAATTACTATACATCAAGTAATGTTAGAGGTGCTCAAGTATTTTATAGTAAAGAATCTAATAAACTTCTAGCAGATACTATTAAAAGTTATATTGATATAGTTGATAATACAAAACGTATTGTTAAATCAATTAAAGGTAAATATTTACTAGATAATACTAATACTACTGGATGTTTAATTGAAGTGGGATTTTTATCTAATATAGATGATGTTACAAATTTAAAAAATCCAATTTACTTATCTAATCTATCTAAATATATATCACTTGGAGTAATTGATTATTTATCTAAAGAAGGTGAATAAAATGAACAAATTAATTGTTAAAATAAATGAATATGAACAAACTATTAAATTAGGTGAATTACTTACTACTAATCTTACACCTTCTAGTTTTATTGCGTTATCAGGCGATTTAGGGGCCGGAAAAACGACTTTTACTAAAGGGATAGGTAAAGTACTAGGGGTAGTTAGAACTATTAACAGTCCAACATTTACTATCATGAAAAATTATCCAACTAATAACTACAATAATATTAAACAGTTATATCACTTAGATGTATACAGATTACTTGATAGTAGTGGTGATTTTGAACTTGAAGAATATTTCTATTTAGATGGTGTAACAGTAGTTGAATGGTGTGATATTATTAAAGACTTAATACCTGATGATTATATTAGACTTGATTTTAAAATAACAGATCTAACAAAACGTGAAATAACAATTACTGAATATGGTAATGTAAATATATTAAATAATTTAAAACAACAACTAGAGGATAATAACTATGAAATTATTTGTGGATAGTTCTAGTAAATATCTATATATTGATATATTAGTAAATGATAAAGTATTAAATACATTTAGAGTAGGAAAAAACGATCACTCTGAAATGTTAGTAACAACATTAGAATTATTTCTAAAAGAAAATAATCTAAATATAAATGATGTTAAAGAAATCTATATTGGACGTGGACCTGGTTCATATACTGGTGTAAGAATTAGTGGTACATTTGGAAAAACTTTAGCCTTTTTAAAAAATTTAAAACTATATAGTTTTTCTTCACTTGATTACTTACTAAGTAACCATTTAAATAAAGATGGAAAATATATCGCATATATTGAAGCAAAGAAAAACCATATCTATACAAAAGCAATTACAGTAAGTAATAATAATATTCAAGTAGATTTAGAAGAAACATTTTCTCATATTGATTTATTAAATGAATATAGTGATTATACTCATATTATTCCTAATGAAGAAAATGGAAATATCTTAAATATTCTAAATAATAATCTATATATAGAAGAAGACTATTTTGAATATACACCAAATTATATAAGAAGTGAATTTAACTAATGATTAGAAAACTTAAAGAAAACGATATCGATCGAGTAATTTTTTTAGAAGAAACATTTCTTACTGAATCAATTGGAAAAGAAATGTTACAAGATAGTCTTAATACACCTCATTTATACTTTTATGTATATGAATTAAAAGGTTTAGTAATAGGCTATATTGGAGCATGTATTTTAGCTGATCAAACAGAAATATTAAATTTTGTAATTGATGAAGCATTCCAAAGAAATGGATATGGACAACTATTACTAAATAAAATTATCGAAGAAAGCATTAATTTAAATTCAACAAACATTGTATTAGAAGTAAATGTATCAAACCAAAAAGGTATTAATTTTTATTTAAAAAATAATTTTAAAAATATTCATACAAGAAAAAATTACTACAAAGATGGATCTGATGCTTATTTAATGAAAAAGGAGCTATAATATGTTAGTACTTGGAATCGAATCAAGTTGTGATGAAACATCTATTGCTATAGTTGAAGATGGAAAAAAAGTTTATACAAATATTATATATACACAAATCGATATCCATACTCTATATGGAGGAGTTGTTCCAGAGGTTGCAAGTAGAATGCATGTTAAAAAAATTACTTACGTACTTGATCAAGCCTTAAAAGAAAGTGGAAAAAATATTGAAGATATTGATTTGATTGCTGTAACTGATCATCCTGGTTTAATTGGATCATTAATGGTTGGTATAAATTGTGCTAAAACAATAAGCCTAGTATATAATAAACCAATTGTATATGTAGATCATATCCATGGTCATATATATGCAAACTACTTAGAACAAGACTTTGAATTCCCCCTACTTGCACTTGTTGTATCAGGTGGACACACAGAACTTGTTTTAATGAAAGATCATTTTGATTTTGAAGTAATCGGAGAAACTTTAGATGATGCTGTAGGTGAAGCGTATGATAAAATTGCAAGAGTAGTAAACGTTGGTTATCCTGGTGGACCAATCATCGACAAGATGGCATCTATCGGTAATCCGACATACCCACTACCGCACGCTTTAATTAATAAAGAAGGTTATGACTTTAGTTTTTCTGGAATTAAATCCGCTGTAATAAATTTAAATCATAAATTTGAACAAAGAAATGAAGAAATCAACAAAAATGATTTGGCATCAAGTTTTCAAACAGCTGTAATAGATATACTTACAACAAAAACACTAAAAGCAGTAAAAGAATTTGGAATAAAACAAGTAGTTATTGCTGGTGGTGTTGCGGCTAATAAAGGATTAAGAAACAGAATGCAAGAAATTGCAAATGAAAATAACTTCAAACTTACTGTACCTTCATTTAAATACTGTACAGATAATGCTGCAATGATTGCTGTTGCTGGATATTTTCAACATTTAAAAAACAAATAAAAATATACCATTTATCTAGACAATAATCTAAGATAAATGGTATAATATTACTGAAGAGAAGATCTATTTTGATCGATTCTCTTATTTGTTAAAAGAACCCCTCAATAAATTAATGGGTGTGATGAGGGATTGTGTTTAAGTAGCGAAAGCTACTTTTTCTTTTTATTTATAAGTATTATATATATTAATCTAAATATAGATAATACAAGTGTTAATAAACTTATAATAAGCTTTAACATCTAATCCTCCTATTTTATTAGAAAGCAGATCTGATTATTATCATAATAACCACCTCCTTAATAAAACAAATAAGAGAATATATGTATTACTACCCCCAAAATAGTTTTTAATTTTATATTTCTTCCCTTCAATATGAGATTATATAATAATAACTTACTAATATCAATAATTTTTACTTATAATGAGAGTATTCTAAAATCTTTTTAATCTTTGATAATTTAGAATAATTGATGTCGAAAATTTTATACAAAAAAATTATACCATTTATCTAGACAAGTGTCTTAGATAAATGGTATAATATTACTGAAGAGAAGATCTATTTTGATTAATTCTCTTATTTGTTAAGAGAATTCCTCAGTTTTTAATTAGTTTGCTGTGAGGAATTGTGTGAAGTAGCGAAAGCTACTTTTTCTTTTTATATATAAGTATTACATATATTAATCTAAATATAGATAATACAAGTGTTAATAAACTTATAATAAGTTTTAACATCTAATCCTCTTTTTATTAATAACAAGAGGATTTTATTATTTTCATAATAATCACCTCCTTTATATAACAAATAAGAGAATATTAGTATTATTACCCCCAAAATAGTTTTTAATTTAATATTTCTTCCCTTCGTGTAAATTATATATTATTATTTTTAGATAATCAAATGTTTTTGTTTAATTTGCTTTAAACTTAAGTTTTTTTCAAAATTATGATTATTAGGTTCAAATAATATATATTTATATAAAATTAATTATATGTATAAGAAAATTTAATTATTCTAAAAAAATAAAAAAATTAATTTCATCGACATATTTAAACTTTTATTTAATATATTATATTGTATAATACCCTTTGTTAAGGGGGATATATGGAAGAGATTACTTTGAATTCTTTAAACGAATGTGTGAGTTTTAATAATTTAACAATTGTTTTATTTTTTAAAAGAGAAAGTATAATTAGTGAATATTTGATTTGTGTATGTAAGAAAATAGAAAAATTATTTAATTGTCATATTTTTCAAATAGAGGGTGATGATAATAAACTAGATGTTTTTCCTAGGATTTCCATTTATTTTAAAAATAAAATTGTCGAGACTTTGTATGGATTTAATAACTTAAATAAAACTTCTAACTTTATAAAAAAATATTTATAGTAATGTAATTGAAAAAAAGATGAAAAAATGATAAAATATCATCAAGAGGTGATTCTTTTGAAGCTGACTAGAACTTTCTTATTATTAATAACGTTATTTACATTTGCTTTATCTAGTGGATGTAAAGATGAAGATCCAGGATATCAAGTAAAAGAGTATTATGATATTGTAAGTGATAAACTTGAATACAATGAAGTAACAGATACTACAGAGGGTGTTGATTTATCTGATTTATCTGGATTGAAATCTGTATTTGATTCTATTGGTGATAACTATAAAACAAAAACTATTGTTTATTTTAATAAACTTGCGGTTGAACAAATCAATAAAATCTATCGTACTACTTTTTATTGTCAACAAAGCGGATTAATTAGTTCAAATTATCGTTATTTCTATACAGATAATTTACATGGAAATAATGCATATTTTGATTATAATGGTCATATTTTTAAAACTAGTCTAGCTGGAGTATCATTAGAGGATAAACTAAATAGTGAAGTAGATTTAAAAAACTTACAAACATTTATTAAAAATAATACACTTAAAGATTACTACTTTGGATTTGAAGATTTAAATTCAGATTATGTAGATAAATATGGATATTTTGTTGATAAAGTTGGAAGTTCTCAATTTGAATATTTTGGTTGGGAAAGAATTGGATCAAAAACTTATAAATGCGATAGAAAAGAAGTATTAGCAGATTTCTTAGAAATTTGCTGTCCAGGTTTTTCAAACCAAGGTACATATATGACATTTAAATATGTAACAGTTGAAATTAATCCTAATTCATCAGACTTATTAAGAATTAGATTATATGCATCTCCTACACAAACAGGTAAATTAATTGAATCTCATTTAGATGAAGAAAATAAACCTTTATGGTATTTATTGTTTGCTGATTGTTATGTTTCAGGTGTTAATTCTGCTAGAGTACCTGCACTTCAAAATATAAATAATTAAGAGGCTAATGTTAGCCTCTTTTTATTTTTGATAGGAAATAATTATTAAGTAAATATTATGGACGATTTTGACAATTCATTTTTTAATTGCATAATAAAAATGTATTAATAAAATAATAAATAATCTTACTTGAAAAAAAACACAAATTGTGGTACAATAAGATATAAAGGCATTTTATAGAAAGGGTGTAATAATATGTCTATTAGTATTAAGTATAAGGCTCAAGCAAGGAATTCAATGAAATCAGGAATTGAAAAATTAAGTGATGCTGTAAAAGTTACTTTAGGGCCTAAAGGAAGAAATGTTATTATTGAACAAGAATTTGGTTCACCACTTATTACAAATGATGGAGTAACAATTGCTCAGGCAATTGATTTACCAGATAAATATGAAAATCTTGGAGCAAAAATATTAATTGATGCAGCAAGTAAAACAAACGATCAAGTAGGAGATGGAACAACTACTGCAATAGTTTTATCTTCTAGTTTAATCAAAGAAGGTTTAGATGCTGTTGAAAAAGGTGTTAATCCTGTTGAACTTCGTAAAGGTTTAGAATATTATCAAGATATTATTGTAAAAGAAATTGAAAAAGTATCAAAACCAATTAATAGTAATAGTGACTTAAAGATGGTAGCGACTATTTCATCAAGCAATCCTAAAATTGGAGAATTATTAGAAGAAGCTTATGATCAAATTGGTGTAGATGGATTAATTACTTTACAAGAATCTCGTTCACCATTTACAGATATTGTTGTTACACAAGGTTATTCTTTTGATAGAACACTGCTTTCTCCTTATTTTGCAAGCGATGAAAGTGGAGTTTTAGAACTTGAAAATCCATTAGTATTAATTACAAATAAGAAGATTACCATGATGCAAGAAATTGTTCCTTTCTTAGAAGTTGCAATTAAAAAAACAAGACCAATGTTTGTTATTTGTGATGATATGGAATCAAGTGTAATCAATGCATTAGTTGTTAATAAACTAAGAGGAGTATTTAATGTTGCTGTTGTAAAATCACCATCATACGGGGATAAAAAAATAAAACAACTTGAAGATTTAGCAGCATATACAAATTCAATATTCTTAAATAGTGATATCGAATTTGACTTAAGTGATCCTGAAAGTTTCTTAGGTGGATGTGAAAAAGTTGTAGTTTCAAAAGAACAAACAACTTTAATTAATGGATATGCATCTACTGAAGCCTTAGAACAAAGAGTTAAATCTTTATATGAAGAACTTCTTAGAACAACTTACGAATATGAAGCTCAAAAACTTCAAGAACGCATTGCAAAACTTCATGGTGGTGTTGCTGTTATCAGAGTAGGTGCTCCTACAGAGACTGAATTAAAAGAACAAAAATTAAGAATTGAAGATGCAATTAATGCAACTCAAGCTGCAAATAGAAAAGGTATTATTGAAGGTGGAGGTAAGGTATTTTATAATATTTCTACTTTACTTGAAAATGATATTTATGATAAACACCCTATCGCAAAACAAATATTAATAAATGTATTAAAAAAACCACTACATCAAATCCTAGAAAATGCTGGTGTAAGTAGTGATATTGAACTAACAATTGATAATAAATGGTATGATGTTGCAACTGGTAAATATGTTGATTATTTTGAAAAAGGAATCATTGATCCAGCTGATGTTGCAATTAATGCTATTAAAAATGCTATTAGTGTTAGTAGCGTATTTTTAACTACAGAATGTGCTATTATTTTAAATGAAGAAAAGAAAGTTGTAAATGAAGATAATTTAATGTAGGAGTATCTTATGAACCGTAAAATAGATTTAACAAAAAAAGAGGAACATAGTTCATATACAAAAGATGTAGAACTTAATAGTTTTATTAACGATTCTTATTTAGCGGTTCGTATTGAAAGATACAATATGGTATCTTATGACTTTTTACAAAAACAACTTTTTAAAAACCCTTTTCTTTATTTCTTAAATGATAATGATTTACAAGTAGAATACTTAGATGATTTTTGTATTAAATATAATAGTCGTACTTATTCATTAGGAGGACTTTGTATTAATAATACATTTAAATATCAAACAAAGAAAAAGATTTTTAATCAATATTATAATAATTGGCAAAAACAATATGATATTGAATTATTTGATGAATTAAAAAAACTTGATAATATAGCTAATTTATCAGATAGTTTCTTTGTTAAACATTTTAAACTTTTAACAATTGGACTAACTTTTTTACTAACATTAGTATTAAATTTAATTTGTCACCCTACATCTAATTTAATTGAATTTGGTTTTTTAAATAACTTCTTAAATAATTTTCAAAATATAATTAATTCATCTAATTTATTAAAATTATTTATGAATCTATCTTGTATATCAAGTATTACTTTATGTATTATAGTTTTCTTATATGAAATATCTTCAAGACTTTTATATCGTAGATATAATAATGCATTTAGTAGAATTGAAAAATTAATAAAAAGAATTAAAAGAAAAACATCTAAATTATTTAAAAAAATTAAAAAACATTATCATAAACAATTTAAATCAAAGAAACTTACTAATTATCCAATGGATAAGATATATAATAAAGATTTTTATTTAAAAAACTTAGATTCTTTAAATAAAAAATCAATTAATAAATTATCTAATTTAAAAAAATTTATAAAAAAATCTTTAAATATATGTTATATAGCATATACTCTAACTTTATTAATAAATATTACTTTTATTATTTTATTAATTATTCAGTAATAAGGAGGCAATATGAACGAATTTGAATTATTACAATTAATCAAAAAAATAGAACAAAAATTTGAAAATAAAATTGCAGAATTAGAAAAAGAAATTGCTACTTTAAAGCAGGGAAATAATGTAGTAGTAGAAACACCTGTTAAAGAAAATAGCCAATTACTTAATTATTATTTAAATCGTTATTCAACTGAAGCTGAATCAATTAAGAATCTTCGTTTAGAAGGAATTATAAAAGAAATAGAAGATATTAATATTGATTATGATAATATTAAGGCTCAACTGTTTAATTTAGAACAACGTAGTTTAGAATATGATCAAAATTTAGAAATTGAAGAAGATTTAAAAAATCAACTTTCTCAAACTTACGCTTCAATTGAAGAATATAATTTTGATAATGAACGTAAGTGTAGAGACCTTTATAAAGAAGTAGAATATTTAGATGAAATATATTCTGATAAAATTAATAGATATATTAATATTGTTGGTGGATTCATGGATGGTGATTACACTATTAATGAAACTAACGAAAAATTAGCTACTCTTATTTCTTATTTTTATGAAGAAGGATATAGAAGAGCAAGTGTTGAAGTTGATTTAATTTTAAGTATTGACAAATATACATCAATTCATAACAAACAGTTAAAAGATGCTGAAAAGTTAATTCAAAGTTTAAATCAAAGATTAAATAATTTAAACTTACAAAATCCAGATATTTTAATTTTAGAAACTAAAGGCATGTTAGAAGATGTTGAGCTTGAAATTGAAAGAAAAAATCAAGTATATAACTCTTTATTAAATTTAATAGATAATTTAACAAATAAACATTTAAAACAAATCAAAGATACAATGGAA
Organism: Bacilli bacterium; assembly: GCA_045119035.1. GTDB lineage: Bacteria > Bacillota_I > Bacilli_A > ML615J-28 > CAG-313 > CAYVQA01. The sequence continues at coordinate 143,946 of JBGVCU010000057.1, forward strand.
TATTTAGAATTAATTGATAGTGATAAACAAGCAATATCTGAAAAACTTGAAGCACTACTTTCTGAATTATTAGAAAACTTAAAATCATCTGATACAGATGAAAATAGAAAAAATAATTTAATTTTACATTTACAAGAAATTGATGACAGAATCAATGAATTAGAAGAACTAGTTGTTCGTAAAAATGTGTTAGAAAATGAATACAATGATTTAGAAAAAATTCTTAAAGAAGTTACAAACAATCAACGTTTAATGCAAAATCATGTTGATAGAAGCTATCAAATAATTAGAAGTAACCCTCAATTTAGATACTATTTTGATAACTATATTTCTTCAAATACTAAGATTAAAGAATTAGAATCAAATATTCAGAAGTTAAAACAAGAGAATTTAGAACTTCGTGAAGTTAGAAAAACATTAGTATTAGATATGTATGCTAAACAAAAACTACAAGATTTAGATGCTAAAATTGCTTTAAATGATCGAGATATTTCCTTTGCATTAAAAGAAATCACATTTATTCGCGATGATTTAAAAGAAAAAGGATCTGAAAATGAAAAACTATATAAAGTAATAAAAGATAAAGAAATTGCTGAAAGTAGTTTACCAATTATTGATGAAAAGAAAAATATTTTAATTGAAGATTTAACAAGAAAATATGAAGAATTAAAACAACTTGAAACATATGTAGAAGAATATAATAATCTTGTTAAAGAAGCAGAATCTATCAATGAAAAATTACAAAACAATAACTATTAATTCGTGTTTATCTAACATCTATTTTGATGTTATAGCTTATCAAATGGAAGTAGATAATAATAAGACAAATGAAGTTAATGAATTATTTAATTCATTAATTGATGAAATAAAAAATAAATATCAAATCAGTGATGTAGTAAACATTCCAAAACTTAAACATTCAAGAGACGGTTATAAAGCTTTAGGGATTGATCCTTCTAGATATCGTCTTGCTACTGAAAGTTTAATTAGAAGAATCGTTAAAGGTTTTGATGTATATCGAATAAATGACATTGTTGATTTAGGAAATATTTTATCGATTAAAACTCAAAGAAGCGTTTGTGTTGTTGATTTAGATAAAGTAGTAGGTAACATATTTATTACAAAAGGAACCAAAGATGATATATATGAAGGAATCAATAGAGGCTTAATTAATATAACTAATATGCCTGTTTATTGTGATGATGTTTCACCTTTTGGTACACCAACTTCTGATACATTAAGAACAGCAGTTGATAATAATACTAAGAACATTTTAGTAATGATTATTTGTTTTGATGATTCATGTAAATTAGAAGATGAAAATACTTTATTAGATTTGTATAAAAAATACGCAAATGCAAAAGAAATTACTAAATTAAATGTATATAAATTACAAGATGAGGTATAAAATGGAAAATTCAAATTTTATTAAAAATATAATGAAACAAGAACTTGAAGAAGGAAAAGTTGATCATATTTTAACAAGATTCCCTCCAGAACCAAATGCTTATTTACATATTGGACATGCAAGAGCAATTATTACAAACTTTGAACTTGCAAAAAGCTTTGGAGGTCTTACTAATTTAAGATTCGATGATACTAATCCTGCAAAAGAAGATCAAGAGTTTGTTGAAGCAATTTTAGAAGATATTAAATGGTTAGGTTATGAACCACGTATTGTTGTTTATGGTTCTAGTTATTTTGATGAAACTTATGAACTTGCAATTAAACTTATTAAAAAAGGTTTAGCATATGTAGATGATTTAACTCCAGAAGAAGTGTCTTTATATCGTGGTACACCAACAGAACCTGGAAAAAATTCTCCATATAGAAATCGTTCTATTGAAGAAAACTTAAAATTATTTGAAGAAATGCGTGAAGGTAAATACAATAATGGAGAAAAAACTCTAAGAGCAAAAATTGATATGGCAAGCCCTAATATCAATATGCGTGATCCAGTACTTTACCGTATTATGAAAATTAGTCACCACCAAACAAAAGACAAATGGTGTATTTACCCAATGTATGACTTTGCTCATCCACTTCAAGATTCATTTGAAGGAATTACACATTCTTTATGTAGTTTAGAATACGAAGATCACAGACCTTTATATGATTGGGTAATTAATGTAACAGAAGTTCCACACAAACCACGTCAAATTGAATTTGGACGTTTAGGAATTACTAATACTATTATGTCAAAAAGATATTTAAAACAACTAGTAGATGAAAAATATGTAGTTGGTTATGATGACCCAAGAATGCCTACTTTAGTTGGTTTAAGACGTAGAGGTTTCACAAAGGATGCTATTAAAAACTTCATTTTATCAACTGGACTTTCTAAAATTAATTCAACAGTTGATTATTCAATGTTAGAACACTTTGTGCGTGAAGATTTAAAATTATCTACAACTCGTCCAATGGCAGTTGTTAATCCTTTAAAAGTAGTAATTACTAACTATCCAGAAGGTCAAATTGAATATTTAGATGCACATAATAATACTGAAAATGAAGAATTAGGTTCAAGAAAAATTGCTTTCTCTCGTAATTTATATATTGAACAAGATGACTTTATTCCTGAAAAACCAAATAAAAAATGGAAACGCCTTGCTAAAGATGTTGAAGTTCGTTTAATGAATGCTTACTTTATTAAATGTAATGATATTCTTTATAATGAAGATGGATCAATTAAAGAAATTCATTGTACATATGATCCTGAAACTAAATCAGGAACAGGATTTGATGCTAGAAAACCAAATGGAACAATCCACTTTGTTGAAGCAACTACAGCCCTACCTGCAACATTTAATTTATTTGAACCACTTATTTTAGATGAAAAAGTATCATCTGAAAACTTCTTAGAAAGACTTAATCCAAATTCTTGGGTAAAACAAAATGGTTTTGTTGAAGCATCACTTATTGATACAAAACCAGGTGATAAATATCAATTTATTAGAAATGGATACTATACAACAGACAAAGACTCGAAAGGAAATGATTTGATTTTTAATCGTACTGTTAGCTTAAAATCATCATTTAGTATTTAATATGTCTCAGATAAATTTAAACAAAGAACAACTTGAAGCAGTAAATACAGTTAATGGGCCTGTAATGGTTTTCGCTGGAGCTGGTACTGGTAAAACAAGAACATTAATTTCAAGAATTGTTAATTTAATTGAAAATCATAATATCTTACCATATAACATTTTAGCTATTACATTTACAAAAAAAGCTACAAATGAAATGCGTGAAAGAATATATGATCAAATTGGTGACGCTTCATACCAAATATATATGTCTACTATCCATTCTATGTGTTCTAGAATTTTACGTCGTGATATTGATAAGTTAGGATATCATAAAGATTTTGAAATTTTAGATGAAGAAGAAGGATTAAAAGTATTAAACGATATATACAAGAAAGAAGAAATTGATAAAAAAAGTATTTGGCCAAAAACAGCCTTACGTGCAATTTCTGATTATAAAAACAATGGTACTCCACTTATGGGGCTATTTGGAATTATTTATGAAAAGTATAATACATATTTAAAAGAAAATAATATGGTTGACTTTGATGATTTATTACTTCTTACAAAAGAATTATTTGTTAATTTTCCTGAAGTATTAGAAAAATATCAAAATGTTCATAAGTATATTTTAGTAGATGAATTCCAAGATACAAACTATATTCAATATGAAATTATTAAAATGCTAGCATCAAGTCATAATAACTTATTTGTTGTTGGTGATGATGACCAAAGTATTTATTCATTTAGAGGTGCATGTGTTGATAATATGCAACGCTTTATGAAAGATTTTAAAGATGCTAAAAAAATTATTCTTGATCAAAATTATCGTAGTAGTAATTTTATCTTAAAAGGATCAAATGCTGTAATTAAGAATAATAAAAATCGTGAACCTAAACAATTAAGAAGTGATGTAAGTGGAAGCCTAACTGATGTAATGGTTAAAGAATGTTTCTATTATGAAGATGAAGTAAGATATGTTACTGATGAAATTTTATCACTTCTTGGAAAAGGTTATAAACCAACTGATATTGCTGTATTATATCGTAATAGTGCATTATCAAGAAATTTTGAATTAAGCTTTATTGAAAATAAAATTCCATATCGTATTTATGGTGGTTTCTCTTATTTAAAACGTAAAGAAATTAAAGATGTAATGAGTTATTTTAGATTTATTATTGATGAATCAAAAATGGTTCATTTCAAAAGAATTATTAATTTACCATTAAGAGGAATTGGTGATAAAACAATTCAAAGAATTGAAAAATGTATGGAAGAAACAGGGCTTAATGTATTAGATGCTATTAAAGAATATACAGAAGCAAATCAAACAACTAAAAATAAACTTTTACTTGAATTTAGAGAAATTATTGTTTCTTTAAGAGAAGCATTAGTTAATTTAAGTTTACCTGAATTCTTTGATTTATTCTTAGAAAAAACAGGTTATGAAGAATTCTTACGCCTTGAATCTGATGAAGAAGAACATCGTATTGAAAACTTACATGAATTTAGATCAATTTTAGTTAATGTTGAAGAATCTTTAGAAGGAGAATCATTAACAGGAACTGAAAAATTACAAATTGTTTTCGATCAAATATTACTTGATGATTCATTAAGCGAACCTACTTCTAAAGAAGGTATTACACTTTCAACAGTTCATTCTGTAAAAGGACTTGAATTTAGAGCAGTATTTGTTGTTGCATTAGAAGAAGGAATTTTCCCAACAGTAAGAGAAGATGTAGACATGGAAGAAGAACGTAGAGTTGCTTATGTTGCTTTTACTAGAGCAAAAGAAAAGATTTATCTAACATGCGCTAAACGTCGATTAATCTATGGAAGAAATGTAAGAAATCAAAAATCACGTTTCTTAATGGAATATTTAGTACATGATGATATTAATAAATCTGTTGAAGAAAGAAACGAACTTCCTAAATCTGATGGAGATATTACAGTTGGTTCAAAAATTCATCATCAAACATTTGGATTTGGTGTTGTTATTTGGATGGATGAAAAATTAATACAAGTTGTATTTGAAAAAGATGGAACTATTAGAAAATTATTTAAAAACCATCCAACAATTACGAAATGTTAAAATAAAAAACCTGTAAGTTTTACAGGTTTTTATGAAATTAAGAAAGGAGCTTTTTATGGAAAAAGTAATATCAAGAATTAATACCCTTACAAATTTATTAAGACAATATAACTATGAATATTATGTTCTTGATAATCCAACAGTTGAAGATGTTTATTATGACTCTTTAATGAAAGAATTAGAAGAATTAGAAAGATTATATCCTGAATATAAAAAAGATGATTCACCTACTCAAAAAGTTGGAGATTATCTTCAAACAGAATTAAAAGAAATTCACCATGAAGTTCCTATGATGAGTTTATCAAATGCTTTTAGTTATGATGAATTAAAAGAATTTGATGAAAAAATAAAAAAGATAACATCTAATTATACTTATACTGTTGAACTTAAAATTGATGGTATTGCTTCAAGTGTTAAATATGAAAAAGGATTACTTGTTTTAGGTGCAACTCGTGGAAACGGTATAGTTGGAGAAAATATTACTGAAAATATGATTACTATTAAATCTTTACCAAAAGTACTTTCTAAACATTTAGATTTAGAAGTTCGAGGTGAAGTATATATGTCTAAAGCAGTGTTTAATCAGTTAAATAAACAAAAAGAACTTAACAATGAAACTCTTTTTGCAAACCCAAGAAATGCTGCTGGGGGAAGTTTAAGACAACTTGATCCAAACATTACAAAAGAAAGAAACTTAGATCAATTTGCTTATACAATAGTTAATCCTGAAAAGTATAATATATTTAGTCAAAGTGCTTCACTAAAGTACTTAAAAGAATTAGGATTTAGTGTAAACCCAAATGTACGTCATTGTAAAGATATTAATGAAGTAATTGAATTTATAGAAATTTATAAAGATGAAAGAAAAAATCTACCTTATGAAACTGATGGTATGGTTATTAAAGTAGATGAATTTAATTTATATGATGAAATAGGCTATACAGCAAAAGCTCCAAAATGGGCAATAGCTTATAAATTTCCTGCTGAAATTGTAACAACAAGATTAAAAGATATTATCTTTACAGTAGGTAGAACTGGTGTAATTAAACCTAATGCTGTACTTGATCCTGTATATGTAGCAGGTACTACCGTATCACGTGCAACTTTAAATAACGAAAACTTTATTTTATCAAGAGATATTCGTATCGGTGATATGGTAAGAGTAAGAAAAGCAGGCGAAATTATTCCAGAAGTTGTCGATGTTGATATGAAACATCGTCAAAGTGATGCAATACCTTTTAAAATGCCTAATACTTGTCCAGAATGTCATATGCCAATTTATAAAAAAGATAGTGAAGCTGAATATTTCTGTACTAATCCAGAATGTGGAGGTAGAATATTAGAATCAATTGTTCATTACGCTTCACGTGTTGCAATGGATATTGATGGACTTGGTGAAAAACAAATTGAAACACTTAATAGCTATGGTTATATTAAAGATATTGCAGATATTTATTTACTTGAAAATTATCAAAACGAAATAACAAAAATTGATGGATTTGGTAAACTTAGAGTCCAAAATTTAATTAATGCTATTAATAATTCAAAAAATAATACTTTAGATAAATTTATCTTTGGTTTAGGTATTAGACATATTGGAGCAAAAACAGCCAAAACATTAATAAAAAAATATCATAGTATTGATGAATTAAAAAATGCATCATACGATGATTTAACAAACTTAAAAGATATTGGTGAAATTGTTGCAGAATCTATAGTTGATTACTTTAACAATCCACTGCATATCGAATTAATCAATAAATTAAAATCATTAGGAGTAAATCCTATTAATAATGATATTAATTTAAGTGTACAAATATTTAAAGATCAAAGTATTGTTTTAACTGGAAAACTTGAAAAGTTCACAAGAGAACAGGCAAGTAGTGCTATTGAAAAACTTGGAGGAAATGCTTCAAGTTCAGTTACAAAGAAAACAAGTTTTGTAGTTGCTGGTGAAGCTGCAGGAAGTAAGCTTCAAAAAGCACAACAATTAAATATTAAAGTACTTACTGAAGATGAATTTATTGAATTAATTAAAGATTATATTGATTTAGAATAGAGGCAAAATTATGAATCAAACATATATAACAATTAAAGGAGCAAAAGAGAATAATCTAAAAAATGTTAATTTGACTATTCCTAAAAATAAACTTGTCGTAATGACGGGTGTATCAGGAAGTGGAAAAACTTCGCTTGCATTTGATACGATTTATGCAGAAGGTCAAAGAAGATATGTTGAAAGCTTATCAGCATATGCTAGACAGTTTTTAGGTAATGTTGATAAACCAAATGTCGATTCAATTGAAGGATTATCTCCTGCAATTTCAATTGACCAAAAATCAACAAATAAAAACCCACGTTCAACAGTTGGTACTGTTACAGAAATATATGATTATTTACGTTTGCTATATGCTAGAATTGGTAAACCAATTTGTCCAACTCATAATATACCGATTGTTGCTCAAACATATCAACAAATGGTTGATACATTATATACTTACAACGAAGAAGCTAAAATTGTTATATATGCCCCTATTGCTGAAAATAGAAAAGGTACTTTTGAAAAAACATTTGAATTATTAAGAAAAGATGGATATTCAAAAGTATTAATAAATAATGAAATGTATGAGCTTGATGAAGAAATTAAGCTTGAAAAAAACGATAAACATACAATATATGTTGTTATTGATAGAATAAAACTAAGACCAGAACAACGTTCAAGAATATATGATTCAATTGAAACAGCAGCAAAACTTGGTGAAGGAAAAATATATGTTGATGTTGATGATGAAAGATTAATGTTCTCTGAACATTTTAGTTGTCCACATTGTGGATTTACTGTTCCAAATTTAGAACCTACATTGTTTTCATTTAACTCCCCAATTGGTGCTTGTAGTTGTTGTAGTGGATTAGGATTTATTAATTCAATTGATGTTGATTTACTTATTACAGATGAAAATCTATCAATTGAACAAGGTGCAATCAGATATCTAAAAAATATTGTAAACACTACTAATTTAGAATGGCAAACTTATAATATTTTATTTAAACATTACAATATCGATATAACAATACCTTATAAAGAATTAACTCCCCTTCAAAAAGAAGTAATATTATATGGTTCTAAAGAACCAATCAATTATACACTTCGCTCAGATGGTGGAATAATTATGAACAAACATAAATATATTGAAGGACTTGCTGATCTTATTTTAAGAAGATTTAATGAAACAAGTTCAAATATGCAAAAAGAATATTATGGTTCATATATGCGTGAAGTTAAATGTAGTTGTTGTAATGGAAAAAGATTAAATAACATGGCTTTATCAGTACATGTTGGTAATAAAGACATATATGAATTTACAGAATTATCTGTTGCAAAAGCACTTGAATATGTAAATTCATTAGAACTTAATAAAGTTGACCAAAAGATATCTGAATTAATTTTAAAAGAAATTAAATCAAGACTAAACTTCTTAAAAGATGTTGGACTTGACTATTTAACACTATCTCGCCAAGCTGGTACCTTATCAGGTGGTGAAGCTCAACGTATTAGACTTGCTACACAAATTGGTTCAAATTTAACTGGAGTTTTATATGTTCTAGATGAACCTTCAATTGGTCTTCATCAAAGGGATAATCATAAACTTATTGAATCATTAAAATCAATGCGTGATTTAGGAAATACATTAATAGTTGTTGAACACGATGAAGAAATTATGGAAGAATGTGACTACATCGTTGATATTGGTCCAAATGCTGGAGTGCATGGTGGAGAAGTTGTAGGATATGGGCATCCAAAAGACTTTGTTAAAAACTTTGATACTTTAACTGCTCTTTATTTATCTGGTAGAAAACAAATTAAAGTACCACTTAGTAGAAGAACTGTAGATAAAGGAACAATAAAAGTTATTGGATGTAAAGAACATAATTTAAAAAATATTGATGTAGATTTTCCACTTAATAAATTCATTGTTGTAACAGGTGTATCTGGAAGTGGTAAAAGTACTTTAGTTAATAGTATTTTACTTAATGCTTTATCAAAAAAATTAAATAGAGGAAAAGTAGAAGTTGGTTTACATGATGAAATAATTGGACTAGAAAATGTTGATAAAGTTATTAATATTGACCAAAGTCCAATTGGAAGAACTCCAAGAAGTAATCCAGCAACATATACTGGTGTATTTGATGGAATTAGAGATTTATTTGCATCAACAATTGAAGCTAAAAAACGTGGATATGAAAAAGGAAGATTTTCATTTAACGTTAAAGGTGGACGTTGTGAAACATGTCAAGGTGATGGTGTAATTAGAATTGCAATGCATTTTCTACCCGATGTATATGTTCCTTGTGATGAATGTAAAGGAACACGTTATAATAACGAAACATTAGAGGTTAAATATAAAGGAAAAACAATTTCAGATGTTTTAGATATGACAATTGAAGAAAGTGTAAGTTTCTTTGAAAATATTCCTTCAATTTATAATAGATTAAAAACATTAAATGACGTTGGATTAGGTTACATTAAACTTGGACAATCTGCAACGACATTATCTGGTGGAGAAGCTCAAAGAGTTAAGCTTGCTAGTGAATTATATAAAAAAATAACAAGCAAAACAGTCTTTATTTTAGATGAACCTACAACAGGTTTACATACAGCAGATATTGCTAAATTAATTGAAATTTTAAATAAAATGGTTGATAACGGTGCAACAGTTATTGTTATTGAACATAATTTAGATGTAATAAAAATGGCTGATTATATTATAGATTTAGGTCCAGAAGGTGGGGATAACGGTGGAACTGTTGTTGCAACAGGAACACCAGAAGAAGTAGCAAATCATCCTACATCATATACTGGATATTACCTAAAAAAAATATTAAATCGTCATAAAGGAGAAGAAACATGTTAAATTTTTTGACAAACTTAAGACCTACTCCATATCCAAATAGTTTTTCAATTTTTGGACTTGAAATAGCATTTTATGCAGTAATAATTTTATCAGGTGCCTTAATTTGCGCAACAATTGGTTATTTACTTTTTGCAAAAAAACTAGGACTTACAACTGATGATGTAACAACTGGTGTTGCAGTTGGATTACTTTGTGGTATTGTTGGAGCAAGACTTTATTATGTATTATTTAACCATGAAGGATTAACTTCTTTTATTGATATAATTAATCCTCGTAATGGTGGACTTGCTATACATGGAGGTATTATAGCAACAGCGATTTTCTTACCTGTATTTTGTAAAGTTAAGAAGTTAAATTTAATTTATTTAATGGAAATAGTTGTACCTATCTTTTTAACTTGTCAAGTGATCGGTCGCTGGGGAAATTTCATGAACCAAGAAGCTTTTGGTCCTATGATTGATACAATTGGTGGTTTAACTTTAGAAAATATTCAAGCAAATTCAATTGCTGGAACAGGTAGTTATTATAATCCTTATATTATGAGTGATGCTGTTTTACAAGTTCAAAGAGAAACACTTAATGGATGGTTAATACCTAACTTTATTGTTGATCAAATGTATATTGAAAATGGTTGGATTTTACTTGAAGGACAAGAAATTTATATTAGTGGATATTATCATCCGACATTCTTATATGAATCACTTATGAATTTATTAATTGTTATATTTATGTATGTTGGAAGAAAATATATTAAAAAATATTATGTTGGTGATTCATTAGGTGTATATTTAATTGGATACGGAATTGTTAGATTTATTATTGAATCACTTCGTACAGACCCTCTTACAATCGGAAATACAGGAATTAAAATTGCATCAGTTATTTCTTGTTTATTTATTGTATTAGGTATCCTTTTATTAGTTTTACGTAGAGTTTTCAAATTCCAATTAAAATCATGTCATGAACTATTCTATACAGAAGGTCAAACAATGATCATTGGTGAAAAAGATAAAAATGAAACAAATGAATAAAGTTATTATATTCGATTGTGATGGAACTGTTATTAATACATATCCATTAATAATGGAAGCTTTTAAAAAAACATTTAAAGAATTGCTTCCAAATAAAGTACTTACTCAAGATGAATTAAATTCATTTTTTGGACCTTCTTTAAGAAATACTTTTTCTAGATATTTTAAAGAAGAGTCTTTAAATAATGTAATTGAAATCTATAGGAATTATTCAAAAGAACTAATGCCTATAATGTTACATGCTTTTGATAATATAATTAATTTATTAGAAGCTTTAAAAAATAAAGGTTATCATCTAGCAATTTTATCAAATAAAGCATATGATATGTTACTATACGGATTAGAACTTGCTAATATGGCTAATTATTTTGAAATTATTATCGGATATGAACAAATGAGTATCCCCAAACCAAATCCTTCGGGACTTAAAGTTATAAAAGAATATTTTGGAAAAGATTTAAAATATTATTTTGTGGGTGATACTTTAATTGATATTGAAACAGCAAAAAATGAAAAAGATGTTACATCAATTGGTGTAACTTGGTGTATAACAAAAAAAGAAGATTTTGTTAAATATAATACAGACTTTGTTGTTGATAATCCTTTAGAAATTTTATCTATAGTGGAGGATTAATATATGTATGATACAATAATAATTGGTGCAGGACCAGCTGGGTTATGTGCTAGTATTTATTTAAAAAGAGCTAATAAAAAAGTTTTAATAATTGAAAAAGAAGCTCCTGGTGGACAATTAATTAAAACGCATTTAATCGAAAATTATCCAGGATTTTCTTCAATTGATGGAGCAGAACTTGCGTATAAAATGTATGAACATTCAATGTCTTTAGATGTAGAATTTGCATATGAAGAAGTTGTTGGTGTTAGTAAAAATGAACATTTTATTGTAAAAACAAATATGAATGAATATGCTTCAAAAACTGTAATTTATGCAACAGGTAATAAAGCAAGAAGTTTAAATATACCTGGAGAAAGCAAATTTAAAGCTCGAGGAATAAGCTATTGTGCTACTTGTGATGGTAGCTTATATAAGAATTTAGAAACAAGTGTAATAGGTTCATCAAATCAAGCAATTGAAGAAGCTATTTATTTATCTGATATTTGCAGTAAAGTAAATATTTTATCAAGTGAAAAAATAAGTGCTGATTTATCAAAATATACAAATATCAAAGTATATAATGAAGTAAAAGTATTGGAATTTTTAGGTAATAAAACTTTAGAACAAATTAAAATATTAGATAAAGATAATAATGAATTATTAATTAATTCTGCATGTTGTTTCTTATATTTAGGAATTATGCCATCAATCACTGAAGTTAATTCTTTAAACGTTTTAGATACTGAAGGATATTTGGTAGTTGATGATACTTTTGAAACGCCTGTAAAAGGAATGTTTGCTGCAGGAGATTGTGTGAAAAAATCATTAAAACAAATTGTGACTGCAGTTTCAGATGGAGCTATTGCTGCAACATCTGCTATTAAATATTTGCAGAAAATAAAGTAGGTAAATATGTCGTTTGGTAGTGAAGTAAAAAAAGAACTAATAAATTTAGAATTAGAATCAGCACTAGATGAACATGTGCTTGTTATGGCACTTTTACATAATTCCTCAGAACTTGCTGCAACACATATTGGTAATAAATTTACTTGGAAACTAACTATTAAAAGTACTATTCTAAGTGTTATTACTTTTATCGCCAAATATCTAAAACTACACTATTCTTGTAGTGATCAACTTAAAACAAAAGAAAAAAATAGTTTAAATAATTTTAGATATTATTATTTAGAATTAACTGATATTGATAAGGTAATTGAAGATTTTAATTTACTTAATTTAAAACTTGAAAATATTACAATTGATTCATTAAAACTTGAAACATTAGAACTACAAAATCTTTACCTTCGAGGATTATTTTTATCACATGGATCAATAAGTGACCCAAGAATTTCAACTTATCATTTTGAAATTGCAACATCAAACGAAGAAATTGCAAATTTAGCTGTAGATATTTTAAATAATAATGGAATTAATGCTTCTATTACAGAAAAAATTCATAAAAGAGCAGATAGTACATATATTGTATATATAAAGAAATCTGAAGATATTTCAAGTGCACTTGTTGCAATTGGTGCAAATCAAGGAATGTTTGTTTTTGAAGATCAAAGAATTTATCGTGATTTTAATAATATGGCTAATCGCGTTACAAATTGTGACATAGCTAATGAAAGAAAATGTATTGAAACAGCGAAAAAACAACTTGCTGCAATAAAATTTATTAGAGATAATAATATGTTTCATGAAATGTCTATTAGACTTCAGTCTATTGCAATATTAAGAGAGACTTATCCTGAAAGTTCAAATGAAGAATTAAGTGAATTTTCTTCTAATGTCTTTGGAAAAGAACTATCAAAGTCAGGAATTAGTCATTGTTTTAAATCACTTATGGATTTTTATAATCAATTAAAAAAAGACTTAAATATTAAGTAAATATTAATATGATTTGACAAAAATTTAATTTTGCATTATAATATATAAGAAAAAATGTAGTAAAAAGGAGAAAAAATAAATGAAAAAATTTACATATTTCTTATTTTTTGTATTCTGTAGTTTTCTACTTGTAGGTTGTGAAAAACACCAATATACTGTTGAAGTAATTGCACCTACATGTACAGAAGAAGGATATACAGTTTATGAATGTGAATGTGGGAAAGGTTCATACATTGATCACTATGTTCCTGCATTAGGTCATACTGCTGAAGAATTTGTTGTAACTAAAGAACCAACAGTTTTTGAAACAGGGATTAAACAAGCTACTTGTACTGTTTGTAATACAATTTTTGAAGCTGAAGTTCCTGCTTTAAAAGAAAGTTATGATATTTCTGTAGGAGAAGAAACTTTTGAAGATTTCTCTTTAGCTTTACAAAAAGCATTAGAAACTAATCAAACATTATTCTTACACCGTGGTTCTTATACATTACCTAGCTTATCAAATAAAACATTAACTGTTGAAGGAACAAAAGAAGCTACTTTAAATGTAGCTGGAAGCAGTGCAAACGGATCAGTTATTACTTTAAAAGGATTAACTGTTGCTGCTAACCAAAATGAAGGTTCATGGTATGTTTATAACTTCTTAGATGCACAAAGCGTTTCTTATGAAGATTGTGTTATTACTGGAAACTTAACTACTTATGCTAATAAAACTTCATTTGTTAACTGTACATTTAAAAATACTCAAGAAGATATGTATAACGTATATTGCTATAGTGGTTCAGAAGTTACTTTCGAAGGTTGTGATTTTGACAACTACTGGGGTAAAGCAATTAAACTTTATGATGAAGGAAATACTACTAGAGTATTAACTGTTAAAGATTGTACATTTACTGCTGAAGTTGTAGATAAAGCTGCAATTGAAATTGATGGTACATTCTCAAAAGGATATACTGTAAATATTGAAAACGTAACTGTTGATGAAGTATTCGGAAAAGTATGGAATGCTGATGCTGGTGAAGATAAAAACATGATTATTTATGTTGATGGTGTTATTACATGTTCTTCACAAAATCAATTAGTACATGCAATGAAATATGTTGGTAGCGAAGAAACTGTTATTAACTTATTAGCTGGTACATATACAGTTCCAGGTGCTGCAAGTGGTAAATCTATTGCATTTATTGGAACAGAAGGTACTGTTGTTGAATGTAAATCAGCTGTTGGATTAAATGGTGGAAGTTTAAGATTTGAAAATCTTACTTTAGAAGGAACAACTAAAAACTATGTTGGATACCAACATTCAAATGTTGTTATTTTCAATAATTGTGTTATTAATGCTGGTACATTCTTATACGCAAACGTTGTTGAATTTAATGATTGTGAATTTAACTTAACTACTCAATATATTTGGACATATGGTGCTGTAGAAACTTCATTTAATAACTGTGTATTTAACACAGAAGGTAAAGCTATTTTAATTTACAATGAAGGTTCATCTAAAGATCATGTTGTAAATGTTTATGGATGTGAATTTAATGCATCAAAAGAAGCATTCACAGCTGCAGGTGATCATTGTGCTGCAATTGAAATTGATAGTTCATTAATCAGTGGAAAAGTTACTTTAAACTTTGGAGATGTTACAGCTGATGATAATTTCGCTGGAATTTATAGAATTAAAAAACAAAAGAATTCAAATGCTATCATTAATTTAGAAATCATGAACGCTTATGATTTAAGATCATTTGCTAAAGCTGTTAATGGTGGAGATAAATTTACAGGTAGAACTGTTAAATTAGGTGCTAACATTGATTTAAATAATGAAGAATGGACTCCAATCGGAAATAGTACAACTGCTTTTGAAGGTACATTTGATGGATGCAACTATACAATTTCTAATTTAAAAGCTACTTCAAATCCATCTGGAAGCAATATTGGATTATTTGGTTTCACACAAAATGGATCTATTAAAAATCTTGTAGTTGAAAATGCTGAAATTAAAGGACGTTTAAATGTTGGTGTTGTTGCTGGTACTCCATATACTTCTAAATATGAAAATATTACAGTTAAAGGTAATGTTAAAGTTGATGGTATGTCTTATGTTGGTGGTGTAGGTGGTAAAAACGCTTATGCTGATTGGACAAATATTACTGTTGATGTTAATACAGGAAGTTATGTAAGAGCAAACTCTGTTGAAAATGGTACAGCTTATCGTACATATGTTGGTGGTGTTGTTGGATTTATGGGAGAAGGATCTCACACTTTCAGTAATATTACTTCAAACATTAATGTTCATGGAAGTACACTTGACGTTGGTGGTATTGTTGGTATTGCTCATTATGGAAATAACTTCAAAAATATCACTTGTAGTGGTAACGTTACAATCGAAAATGCTCCTGCAGAAGGATATGCAGTTTATATTGGTGGTATTGCTGGAACATGGTATAACCAAGCTGGTACTAAAGTTACTTTAACTAACTGTACATTTACTGGTACATTAGCAGCTTACATTGATGGTGTTAAATTTACAAACTTTGTAAATAACGGATTAGTTGGTGAAAAATATTCTAATAACTCTAATGGAGAATTAGTTATTCAAACTATCAATGAATAATAACATAAAAGGAAGGTTATAAACCTTCCTTTTTATTTTTGACTTTCCTCAACTAACGATTGTCCGATTTTTATTAATTCGAAAACATCAATAGTATTTGAAGCTAATTTATATTCAATTCCATTATTATAAAACACTATATTGTTATTTGAAACAATACAAAATGATTCGGAAAAACAATATAAAGAACCATCATAACTAGCGTTAATAATTGAATTTTCATGTACATATTGTTCAACAATCGTATAATTATTTGTTCCACCAAATGTCATAATTGCATATGTATCTAAACTTAATTTTCTAATTACTTCACTAACTTTATATGTGCCTTCAATTTTATATGTTGGATAAGTAATATATCTTTCTAAAGAAAAATCATATTCTGATTCATCTAAGTATGTTAGTGTTTCTTCAATATTAAAAATTGAATTATCAATTTTTATATTTTTTTCAAATTTGGTAATAATAAATTTTGATATTAATTTATTGTCACTATCTGTTAATGTAACTTCTTTTAAGTTATTATCTTTAT
This sequence comes from Bacilli bacterium, assembly GCA_045119035.1. Classification (GTDB taxonomy): domain Bacteria; phylum Bacillota_I; class Bacilli_A; order ML615J-28; family CAG-313; genus CAYVQA01. Next base: position 160,660 of record JBGVCU010000057.1, read on the forward strand.
CAATTACTAAAGTTAATGTTTCAGTATGATTTTCATTAAATAAATGAACTTGTGTTTTAATAATTGTATTATCATCACTATTTTCTATTGTAACTAAGTCTGTTGTTAATTCTTTTGCTAATGATTCTAATATATATGGATAAGTAGAATTATTTGGCCATGTACTATTGATTTTAAATGTTTTTTTAATATTAGGAATAATTATATTAACATCATTATTATTTTTAATTAAAATTTGATTATGATTAGTTTCTGGATTTGTAAGTTCAACATAATAATTGGGTTTATTATAATTAACTAATACTTTACTAATCTTTTCTCCTGATGGGAAATAATTTATTAAATTTCCTTCGATTGTATAACTATTTAAATTACTTATTGATTTAATGAAACTTTCATTGGTTACTTTAGATTTACAACTAAATAATAAAAAACATGTTAATAATAACACTCCTAATAAACTTATTTTTTTATATATAATATCAACTTCTTTCTATATTTATATATATGATTTTTTAAATAATTTTATTATTAAAATGTATAAATTTATTATATAGTGGAAAAATAATAAAAAATTAAAATGGAGGATATATGAATATTTTACAACGTATTGCGCTTGCATTAGTAATTGTAGGAGCTCTAAATTGGGGATTAATCGGTTTATTTGATTTCAATTTAGTAGGTTTCTTATTTGATGGAATTAGTGTAATGATTTCTAAAATCATTTATGTTTTAGTAGGTGTTGCTGGATTAGTAAGCATTATTACATTGTTTATGCCAAGTGTTGAAGAACATTATCATACAGTAAATCACGCATAATTTGTAAATGCTACTATAGTCCGTTGAGTTTAATTTTAATTTGTTGTATACTTTAGGCAACTAAAATTCTAAAGGAGAAAATTGCTATGGATACATCAACAAATGTAAAAGAAACTCCAACAATTACAGTCCTAATCGGTAAAAGAATCAAAAAGCTTCGTCAAGAAAATAAGATGTCACAAGAACAACTTGCACTAGAAGCTGGTATTGATCGTAGCTATGTTGGACAAATTGAAAGATTTGAAAAGAACGTAACTGTAGTAACTCTTCAAAAAATAGCAAAATCATTAGGACTTACTTTAAATGAATTTTTAGATTTCGATAAAGAATAATAGATGCTTAAAATTGTGTCTATTATTTTTTTATTTTTAATATAAAAAAAGTTCTTCTTTAAAGAAGAACTATAGATTTCAAAAAATGAGTCTTTTTTGTAGTAATAACCAATTTTAGCAACTGAATAAAAAATTACTTATCGTAATCAATTCTAAAGTAATCAAGATACACTTTAAATTGATCTTGAGCAGTAAGACACGTATCAATCAAGTATCCTTTTTCTTGTTTCCATTCTTTTAACCCTCTATAATAGAACATCTTTAGTTTTTCATCTATTATAAAAGGAACTATATTATATTTAAGACATTCCTTAAACATTAAAAGTCTGCCTACCCTTCCATTACCATCTTGAAAAGGATGGATAGATTCAAATCTATAATGAAACTCGATTATATCATTTAATGTTTTATTTTTAATATTATTATACCATTTTATTAAAGATTTAACTTCATCTTCAACTTTTTCTGGACTTGTTGTGACTCTTCCACCCACTTCATTTGGAAGTTTTTTATAATCACCTACAACGAACCAATTTTTTCTACTATCAGTTGTTCCGTTTTTTAAAATTAAGTGTAATTGTTTTATTAAATTTTCAGTAACATTAAGTTTAGCTTTATCTATGATTAAATCTATACACCTAAAGTGATTAGCAGTTTCAACAATATCATCAACATTAATAACTTCATCAGTTAAACCTATTGTATTAGTTTCATATATGTATCTAGTTTGATCATGTGTAAGACGACTTCCTTCTATATGGTTAGAGTTATATGTCAGTTCTATTTGAACCTTGTGATATATTCCGCCTTTAAGTTTAGATTCTTTTTCTAATTTTAAAATATCAAGTAATGTTTTTTTACTGTCACTAATTCTTGCTTTTCTATCAGGTTTAACTGCATCGCTAGGTATCATCCAAGTTTTACCAACAAGATAAGCACCAGGGATTCTTCCTTCTGCACAATAATTTCTAACACTTCGCTCTGACAGATTCCATAGTTTTGCTATTTCAGATACGCTTAAAAAATTCATAATAACACCTCAAGTTACTATTATTATATCATATTATCGGCAAAATATCAAGCAATTAAATGCGTTATTCTAAAATTATTTTGCCGATATAGGAAGTTTCACAATTAAAGATAAATTATAATCTTGCGATGCTTACTTTGTCATTACTAATCAATGTTACTCTTTTTTACTTGAAAACATAAGAATTTATCTATTTGATTAGTGCTTATACAATATTATGTTTTTTACTTATGTAAATGATATTACCACTATATCTATGACGCGAAAAAAGGAACCAGGATGATTTGCTCTGGTTCCTATAATTTTTCTATGATATTTATTTGATTCTAAAATAGTAAATATTTTTCCCTTGACCTGCTCTATTAATTTCACCTAAAGCTATAAGTTTTCGTAAAGCCCCTTCAATTGAGCTAATGCTTAAAGAAGGACATAATTCTTTTATTTCTTGTTTTGTAAATTTTCCAATTTTAATATAAGTTGATTCTCTGACTATTTCCAATGCAGATTTTTTAGTTTCAATTAAATTAAATCTTTCTTCAAAATCTTTATATGCGGATAGAATAGTTCCTAATATATATTTAATAAATGGAACTTTATTATCCTTACCATCATGCCAATTATGTTGTGAATCATTTAATGAAGCATAGTATAGATCTTTATTTTTTGCAATTTTTGCTTCTAGTGAAATATACTTACCAACATAAAATCCACATCTATATAATAATAATGTTGTAAGTAATCTACTCATTCTACCGTTTCCATCATTAAATGGATGAATACATAAAAAATCATGAATAAATGTTGGAATAGCAATTAACGGCTCTACTTCCATATTTCCAATTATTCTATTATATTCATTGCAAATATTTTCAAGTGCAATAGGTGTATCAGTAGGATTAAGTGGTGTAAACAAAGTTTCTACATGTCCATCTGGATATGTTACACTAATATAGTTTTGAACTGTTTTGGTTTTTCCTGCAATAGGATTATTCATGTGACTATATAGTATTTTGTGTAGTTGTATTATGTAATTCTTTGTAATTGGAATTGCATCGAAACTGTCATGAATAATATTTAGTACATCTCTATATCCTGCTATTTCTTGTTCATTTCTGTTCTTTGGAGTTGTCTTTTCAGTAACTAGTTGTTTTATTCTTGTATTAGTAGTAACAATACCTTCAATAGCATTTGATGCTTCAGTACTTTGTATTTTAGCTATTTCAACAAGTTTTTCTAATTGTTCAGGTCTTTGCTTTAAATACATTTCTTGTTTTCCTGCTTCTTTATATATCGCAGCAATTAAAGAAAGTATTTCTGAATCCCATTTTTCTTCTTTAATTTTAGAATAATTAAAAGTTCTCATAGGCTTACTCTCCAATCTATTCCCTTAAATTATAGCACAAAATAAGGGAATAGTCAATTAATTAAGGTTATTTTTTCTATTATTATATTTCATATAAAATTAAATATACATCTTCAAAAAATTATATTTAGATATCATCATGATATATTACATTCTTTTTTTAATTTCTTCTATATATTTATCTTTATGTATCCATATTTTAACTTCTTCAATATCAACTGTATAACCATTAGATAAATAGTTTAATATTCCTTCTACATATAAGACTTCTGGATTTTGTTTTAAAGCTTCTTCAAAGTCAAAATTCATTCTATTACTAATACCTTCCACGATTCCTTTATAGAAATCACTTTTTTCTCCAAATGATTCTTTTACTTTTTCTAAATATTTAAAACCATCTACTATTGATTCAACTTTTATTACTCTTCTTTGCTTATTTATAATAATCCCTCCATTTAAAAGTGTATCTACAGTAGTATCTAATTCATCACATAATGATAATAAAATACTTGTGTCAGGCAAAGTCTCTCCGGTCTCCCATTTTGATACTGACTGAAATGATATATTAAGTTTTTCAGCTAATTGTGATTGAGTCAATCCCTTTTCTTTTCTTAATTTTTTAATAAACTGACCTATTTTGTTCATATTATCTCCTTTTACTCAAATAATTCGTAGCTACATTAAAATTATATCAAAAAAATTTTAATTGGACAATAACTAGAATTTATAAATTATTCTAGTGCAAGTTGAATTCGTATATTCAAATTCATTGAACACAAACATTCGAATCCCATAAGTTAATGGTTTGAGTCCGTGGTCAGTCTCCTATAGTTTTTAAATCTAAATGTTTCATATAAGTATAAAAAATAGATCCTCTTTTCAGAAGACCTACAGATTTCAGAAAATGGCATCGTTACACAATTTTAATACAAATGCATACCCTTAGCCTTGTAATCGTTAAATAGTAGGGGTAATCGTTAAATTGTTAACTTTTGCATACCCCTTCAACTGTTCGAAATAGAGAATTAATAATTTCTTTTACTATGAACCCATGATAAAGAAGAAAAAGCTAAACAAGCAAGTATTACAGAAACTAAATTTTGTATATCATTTATTAAACCTAAAATCGTGAATAAAACAGCAGCAATACTAGAAACAATAGTCGCAAGAACCTCAAAAAAATCTAAGAATTTTTTGGGGCATAGAGGGTTCTTAATTTGAATGTAAATAACAAAGAATACTCCAAAATAACAAAATACAGATATGATTGGTACCATAATTGCATAAGTGTTTCTTTCCTCTCCTGTGCTAAATAATATAAGTAAAATATATATTAACAAGGCAATAATTATTGGAATAAATATAGTTGCTTTTCTATTATTAAAAATTTTATCAAGAAATTCTCTCATCATTATATCTCCTTATATAATTTAATCTAATCGATAAAATTTTGATTTCCCTACTTACATATATTATATCATAAATTCTAAATTATTTTCTATAATTAATAAATCATTAAATTATTAAAAATGCATACCCTTAATAAAATTTTGCATACCCTAGAAGGATAATCGTTAAAAAGTTGATATCAACATTACACAATTTTGATACAATTTTCTTTATTGTCTATCATAAATTATCAAATTTTAATTATACGGTGAGGATTGTACCCTAGCAAAATAAAGAAAAAAGCCGATACTTTATTGTATCGACTATCATTAACTTAAATGGAAACGTTACACAATTTTTATACAATTGCATACCCTAAGCCTTGTAATCGTTAAAAAATTAAATATTTTGCATACCCCTATATCGGAATTTGAATACCCTAGAGGTATTTTGCATCTCCCTATTTCTGAACGATAAATAGGAATTTGACTACATCTATAAATGTCAAGTTAAATATCCTCAATTTTGTTCATTTAACTATCCTCAGTTTGTAAAGGTTTAATTTTATCTTTTATTCTATATGATTGACCAGTTATATTAAATAAATATGAGTAATGTAATATTCTATCTAAAATA
>JBGVCU010000058.1:0-42785 GCA_045119035.1 Bacilli bacterium
GCAGTACCTTATTAAAGAGATTCAAATATATCCAAAAAGTGAATCTAGCACTCCACTTAAGTCTATAGAATTTAATTTTCCTATTTATTACAATGGGGAAGTTACTAATACTCTTTTGTTGGAATCAGGTAAGCACGACGAAACTGTTGTATTATTAAATTATAAATTATAAGCTTCTATTTAAAATAGAGGCTTTTTTATATAAAAAATATATATTTAAGATATTTGCAAAAAATTAACAAATATGGTATAATTAGTAACAATTATTTGTAATAAAATTTAAAAGGAGTGTGAAAATATGAAGATATTATTTGAAAAATTAAAAGAAGCAGCAATGTCAGTTCTTCCAGTAGTAGCAATAGTATTAGTGCTTATTTGTACTCCTTTAGTTAATTTAAGTAATCGTGACATTATTGTTTTCTTAGTATGTACTGCAATTTTAATTTTTGGTATAGCTTTATTTACAATTGGTGCAGAAATTGCAATGACTCCAATGGGGACAAGTGTAGGTTCTGGGCTTGCTAAAAAGAGAAAATTAGGTTTATTATTAATTGTATCTTTTTTATTAGGATTATTAATTACAATTGCTGAACCCGATTTGACAGTTCTTGCTGAACAAGTAGGAAGTGTTATTAACGGAACAACATTAATTATTGGTATCTCTGTTGGTGTTGGTGGGTTTATTTGTATTGCAATTTTAAAGATATTATTTAAGAAAACATTAGCAACTATTTTAATGCTTTTCTATATGTTACTTTTTGCACTTGGTTTACTTGTTGTTATAAATGGAAATGTTGATTTATTACCTTTATCTTTTGATGCTGGAGGTGTAACAACTGGTCCAATTACTGTACCGTTTTTAATGGCGCTTGGTGTTGGGATTGCAACTGTTTTAAGTGGAAAACATGCTAGAGAAGACAGTTTCGGTTTTGTTGCTTTATGTTCTGTAGGTCCTATCTTAGTTGTTTTATTCTTGAGTGTTTTTAGTAAAAATAATATTCAATATGAAGTACCTAGTTATATTATTGAAGGTGATATATCTAGTGTTATAATTGAAAAATTATTTGCTGTTACTTTAGAAGTTGTAAAAGCAATGGGATTTTTAGTAGCTTCGTTTTTAGTATGTCAATTTACATTCTTAAAAATGCCTGCAAAATATTTAAGAAGAATTTTTGTTGGAATTATCTATACAGTTATTGGTTTAATCTTATTTTTAACATCTGTTAATATTGGGTATATGCCAGTTGGATTTATGATGGGTACACAAATTGCTGATTATAATAAGAACTTATTAATTCCTTTAGGATTCTTAATGGGACTTCTTGTTGTACTTGCAGAACCTGCTGTTCATATTTTGAAAAAACAAGTAGAAGATATTACAGGTGGGTATATTACAAAACGTTCAATGACTATTGGCCTTTCAATTGGGGTAGGTATTTCAATTGGTCTTGCAATGTTAAGAATAATTTATGATTTTAATATTATGTATGTTATTATTCCTGGATATTTTATTTCTTTAGGATTATCATTATTTGTTCCAAAAATTTATACAGCAATTGCCTTTGACTCAGGGGGTGTTGCTTCTGGTCCAATGTCATCAACATTTATTTTACCATTTGCAATTGGTGCATGTCTTACAATTCAAGGTGAAGCTGCAATTCTAAGAGATGGATTTGGAGTTGTTGCGTTTATCGCAATGACACCGCTTATTACAATTCAATTATTAGGTTTTAAAGCTATTGTATCTAATAAAGTAAAAGAAAAGATTGCTATGAAACGTATCTTAGATGATGATGATGAACAAATTATTGATTTTATTTAGGTGACTTGTATGGCAAAAAATAATATAATGATTAAAACTGCAAAATTATTTATTACAATTGTTGATCGTAATAAAGTTGAATTTTATACAGATGTACTATCACAATTTGAAAGCAATCTACAACTTGTTATGTATGGAAATGGTACCGCAAATAACGCAACACTTGAACTTTTAGGTTTAAATAATGAAAAAGGAATTATTTTTAGCGTTATTAGAGATGATTTAGTAAAACAAGTTAAAGATACTTTAGATGATAAATTTAAATCAATCCGTAATGGTAAAGGTGTCTCTGTTATTGTTCCAATTTCATCAGTAATGGGGAAATCTTTGTATCAATTTATGATCAATAATCGTCAAAATAGAGGTGAGTTAAATGAATAATCAATTTGAAATGGTATTTACAATTGTAAATAGTGGATATACAGAAGAAGTAATGGATGCTGTAAAAGCATGTGGAGCAACAGGTGGTACAATTCTTAATGCTCGTGGGACGGCTAACACTGAAATCGAAAAATTCTTTGGTTTATCAATTTCATCAGAAAAAGAAATTGTTATGATTATTGTTCCAAAAGAAATTAAAGATGCAGTATTACATGCTATTTATCAAAAAGTTGGTTTAGGAACTGCAGGACAAGGTATTGCATTTACTATTCCTGTTGAAGATGTTGTGGGTATTACAAATAAACCACTTCCTAAAAAAGAAAAATAATAAAAGGCCATTGGCCTTTTTTTAATTTATATAATAAAAATTATTTTATATATTGACAAAGAAAGTAAAAAGATATATACTATTTAAAATTAGGAGGAGAGAACTATGACAAAAAGATTTAATAATATTTTTAGAATTTTATTTGTTGTTTTAATTGCTTTATTTGCTGTAACAGGATGTAAAGATAAAGATGGCGATGGTGATGGAGATGGAGGCGAAACTCCGACTGTAATAACAAGAGAATTGTTAGAAGCATTACCATTTGAAGATTTAACTGTTAAATATGATGGTCAAAAACATAGTATATTAATTGATAATATTTATGAATCTCAAGGAGTTACAATTACTTATACAGGTAATGAACAAAACGTTCCTGGTCAATACAATGTATCAGCTAGTATTAAATATACTGGTATTAAAACAGTTTATAAAAAAGCTGTGTTAACTATTGAAAAAGGTGATAGTATTTTAGAAGCACCTTTAGAACAAACATTCAATCTTAAAACTGGTACTCCAGCTTTAATTTATAGTAACCCAAATAATACTAGACAAACATTAGTTGTTTTAGATGAAAATAAAAATCAAGTTAAAGTATCTGATTTAGTTGTTCCTGGTGTTTACAATTTAGAAGTTTATTTTGCTGCAAGTGTAAACTACAAAGAAAGTGAACATAAAAATATTGTGTTTACTGTAATTGAAAGTTTATTTGATGTTTCATTTGTTAGTAAAACAGTTGTTGCTGATGGAAATACACATTCAATTGAATTAAGTGGATCTTTACCTAGTGGATATACTGTTGAATATGAAAACAACAGTGGTAGTGTTGATGGTAAATATTATGCTCTAGCTAATATTAAAGATAGTAGTGGAAAAATTGTTGAAACACATCGTGCTGTTTTAGAAATTGATAATCCTGAACATGAAGAATTCGCTACATTTATTGATGAATTCTTTGTATGGTATTTAGAAGGAGATCAACTTGCTGTTAATATTTTCTGTGAAAATCCATATGATTTTGGATTAGAACACTATGATGCTCAATGGTACACATATGAAGCGTTTGGTGATGAAGAAATTGCTCATGATTTACAATTATTTAAAGACTTACTTGTAGATTTAGAAGAGTTTAAAGATGTAGAGTTAAATAATTACCAAGATGTTATGTATGAAACATTAAGAAAATTCTTAGAATATAATGTTACATATTATGGTATTGAAGATGTATTCTTCATGGAACTTAGATATATTGATCAATTCGGTGGATATGTTGCTGATTTTGGAACTTATATGGAATCTTATTCATTAAGAAGTGAAGCTGAAGTTAAAGACATTGTTGCTTATATTAATTCAACTGAAGAAGCTTTCCCTTCTTACTTAGACTATATTGAAGTAAAAACTGAAAAAGGATATCCGTTATCTAATTTTACAATTAATGAAATGAGATCATTTTTAAAAGATATTTTAGATCAAGGTGATGAATATTACTTAGAAGATATTATTAATGAAAAAATTGAAAAATTAGATTTCTTATCAAATAGTCAAAAATCTCAATATATGAATGAAGTTTCTTATGCATTAGAAAATAATTTCATGAATGGTGTTCAATCATTATATGATGGTTTAGCGGATTATTTAGATGTTTTAGCTGCTGAAGATGAAGGTTATATTGCTACATATGAAAATGGTGAACAAATTTATGTTTTAGAACTTCAAAACTTATTAGGATATGAATCTATGGATATGGATGCATACATTAAAGAACTTGACTATGAACTAAAAGCTGCAATTAGAAATGTAATTAGTGCACAAAATGCAATTGTATCAAAATATAATATTTCAGATTATGCACAATTAACTGAAATTGTTAACTCTGTTAATGTTGGTGGCGTTGATGTAAATGAAATGATGGAATATGTTAAAGAATTCGCTAAAACAATTGTTCCAGATTTACAATCAAATCCTGATATCGTTATTAAATATATGGATACTGCAGCTGCAAAAAAATCAAATGCTGTTGCGTACTATATGAAATCTGCATTAGATAATACTGGTAGTGAGTATGTTACATTAAACCCTGTACAATTAAAAACTGCATCTTCTATGGATACTTTAGGAACTTTAGCTCATGAAGGATATCCTGGACATTTATATGCTTGGGTTTCTGCAAAAGAAAAAGATTTATCTAACTTAGCTACAATTATGACAAGTACAGGTCATGCAGAAGGTTGGGCAACTTATGTTCAATTAAAATTATATGATTATATTAAAGAAAATTCTACTGATGAAAAAGTTCATTTAGTAATGGATTATTTATATGCAAATCAAATTTCAGGTTTCTTACTAGAAGCAAGACTTGATGCTGGTATTCAACATGAAGGTTGGGGTGTAAATGATGTTGCAAGTTATATGAGCTTTGTAGGTTATAATTCAGATGGTGCTGAAGAAATCTATAATTTATTAATTGAAATTCCTACACAATACGCTTCATATGGATATGGTAAATTAGTGTTTGTTAGATTACATGAAGAAGCTAAGAAAATTCTTGGTGCATATTATGATGAAGTTGAATTTAATGCTATGTTACATTCAAATGGATGGACAGATTTACAAATTTTAGAAGAAACATATCATGATTATATGGAAACAAAATGTCATGAATATGGTATTGAGTTCAATAAATAATTGATTATATTGGATAATAGCTAAGTGCTATTATCCTTTTTTATTTGAAATAAAATGCAAAATATGTTATAATAAAGTCAATTTATATTAGGAGATGATTTTATGTCTTACTTCAATGAAATTAATAATAGTTTTCCAATAAGAAGAAGCGAAGATGAAAAAAAGAAATTTAGAGAATATATTGAATCTAAAGCGAAAGAATTTAATAAAGAATACCAAGTAGAGAAATTAAATAAAAAACATAATAATGTTATTGTAGGTAATATTGATAAAGCAAAAGTTATTTATACTGCTCATTATGATACACCAGCAAAATCATTATTTCCTAATATGATTATTCCAACCAATAAATTTTTAAGTCTTATATATCATTTAGGAATTCCTATTTTATATGCTTTAGTATCATTAGGGATTGCTGGATCAATTGTATCACTATTAAAATTAGAGTATACAGTTTTTGTTCTATTATATTTAGCAATTTATTTTGATTTTTTTTATATATCAACTAGATGTTTTGTTAATAAACATAATTTTAATGATAATACATCAGGAATTTCTGTTTTAGTTGATATGATAAGTAAAACAAATAGTAATGAAGTTGCATTTATTTTCTTTGATAATGAAGAAAAAGGTTTATTAGGAAGTAAAGCTTTTAACAAAGTACATAAAGAATTGTTGAATGATAAATTAGTAATAAATTTAGATTGTGTAGGAAATGGTAATCATTTTATTGTAATTGAAAAAGAAGATGCTGCAAAATTAGATATTTATAGACAAATAAAAAATGCTCTATTAAACTCAAATAAATATAGTTTTGATTTTTATTCAAATAAGAAAGCGTCTAGTAATTCTGATCATAAGAGTTTTAAAAATGGAGTTGGAATTGTAGCATGTAGTAAAGGTAAATATGTAAAATACTATACTTCTAAAATTCATACTGATAAAGATATTTTTGTTGATATTGAAAACTTAAGTTTTCTTTCAAATGAATTAATTAAAAACTTTGTATAGAAAAAAATTGAATATTATAATGTATTTAATTTATATAAATGAGGAATGAATAATGAAAAATAAATTAATACTAATTTTATTTATTAGTTTTTTATTAGGTATAACAAGTTGTCTTATTTTTAAAACAATTAAAGAAACTCAAAATACTAATGCTTTTCATGAGTATTATAGTGAAAGACTAAATCAATTTAAAATAGAAAACGATAATGTTAGTAATGTTGATGTTTGTTTTATTGGTGATAGTTTAACTGATGGATATGATGTTAAAAACTATTACAGTGATTTATGTGTTCTAAATCGCGGTATTGGCGGAGATCGCACAAAAGATGTACTTATTAGACTGGATGTCTCTTTATATCAAGTAAATCCTAAGGTTGTAGTTCTATTGATTGGTGGTAATGATGTATTAGCTGGGAAAAATATTGAATACATTCTTCATAATATTTCTAGAATTATTTTGCAAATAAGAGCTAATTTACCAAATACAAAAATTTTAATTCAATCATTTTATCCTTTAGCTTTAAATTATGCTAAACACAATAAAACAATGCAAGAACTTAATATTTTAGTAAAACAACTAGCAAGTTTATTTAATGTAACTTATCTAGATGTTTATAGCTCTTTAGTGGATCAATCAACTAGCGAATTAAATCTTACTTATACACCAGATTCTGTTCATTTAACAAGTAGCGGATATGAAGTTGTAACAAAGATTTTAAGACCTGCTATAGATTCTTTATTAAATAATGTTCTTTAATTGACAATTAATGTAAAAAAAGTTAAAATAACTAAGTTAAAAATAAAATATATGGAGTAAAATATGGATGCAGCTTTTTTTATAACATCAATTGTTTTAGGATTAGGACTAGCAATGGACGCTTGTGCGGTCTCTATGACTAATGGTTTAAGAGAAAAAAATATTACTTTTAAGAAAATATTGTTTATTTCTTTTATGTTTGGATTTTTCCAAGGTTTTATGCCTTTTATAGGGTATTTAGTGGGATGCCAATTCATTTGTTACATTGAAAGTTTTCTTCCGTGGATTGCTTTAATAATTTTAGGGTTTTTAGGAATTAAAATGATAATTGATTCAATAAAATGTGAAACTACTGGTGAATGTGAATTTATTCAATTAGTGTTTAAAGTTATTTTAATTCAATCAATTGCAACGAGTATAGATGCTTTAAGTGTTGGTTTAACAATTGCTGATTATAAATTAATTGAAGCAATCGTGTGCTCTATTATTATAATGATAATTACCTTTGGTATTTGTATAGGGGCTCATTATATTGGAAAAAAATTTGGTGATAAACTAGGACAAAAAGCTGAACTTGTTGGAGGAATTATTCTAGTTCTAATTGGATTGGAAATTTTTATTACAGGAATTTTCTTTTAATCATATCGAAAGATATGATTTTTTTATACAAATTTTGTTAAAACAAATTTTGTAAATTTAAGATAAATTTATGATATAATATTATAAATATTTTTAAAAAGGAGGATAAAAAATTTATGAATAATGTCTATTTATGTATTGATCTTAAATCTTTTTATGCCTCTGTTGAATGTGTTGAAAGAGGGCTTGACCCACTTACTACTAATTTAGTTGTTGCTGATGGCTCTAGAACAAATAAAACAATTTGCCTTGCTGTAACACCTTCTCTTAAACAACTTGGCGTTTCAAGTAGACCTCGTTTATTTGAAGTTGAAAAGACAGTTAAGGATATTAATAAGGAAAGAAAACAAAAGAATAATTATCAAAAGTTTTCTAAAAAAAGTATTTACATAGAAGAAATATTGAATGATAAATCAGTTGAAGTAGATTATTTAATAGCAACGCCTAGAATGGCTCATTATATAAAATATAGTGCTAAAATATATAACATTTATTTAAAGTATATAGCACCCGAAGATATTCATATTTATTCGATTGATGAAGTGTTTATTGATCTAACAAAATATTTGAAAATGTACAATCTTACACCACATGATTTAGCAATGAAAATTATTAAAGATGTTTTAAAAGAAACAAAAATTACAGCGACAGTTGGAATTGGAACGAATATGTATCTAGCTAAAATTGCCATGGATATAGTTGCTAAAAAAATGCCGCCTGATGATGATGGTGTAAGGGTTGCTGAGTTGGATGAAATGAGTTATCGTTATAAGCTATGGGATCATATGCCTCTTACTGATTTTTGGCGTGTAGGAAAAGGATATATGAATAAGCTTAATTTCTTAGGATTATACACAATGGGTGATATAGCCAGATGTTCTTTAGAAAATGAAGATATTTTATATAAAATGTTTGGGATTAATGCGGAGTTATTGATTGATCATGCATGGGGATTTGAAAATTGTACAATGCAACATGTAAAAAAATATTCTCCTGTTGGTAGAAGTTTAGGAACAGGTCAAGTATTACATTGTCCATATGAGTATGATAAAGCAAAACTAATATTAAAAGAAATGGCTGATAGCTTATCGATGGATTTACTTGATAAAAAATTATTAACTAAACAACTTGTAATAACTATAGGATATGATTTTGAAAATTTAACTAACCCTTTAATAGCAAATAAATATCAAGGAGATATTAGTGAAGATTATTTAGGTAGAACTATTCCAAAACATGCCCATGGTACTATTAATTTAAAAGATTTTACTCACTCTACTGAACAAATCGTAAATGGATGTTTGGAAAAGTTTATTGAAATAGTTGATCCTGATTTGCTAATTAGAAGAATAAATATTGCTGCAACACGTTTAGTTGACGAAGATAAACATATTAAAACTCATAAATATGAACAAATGGATTTATTTACCAATTATGAAGTAGAAGATAAGAAAAGAAGAGCTGAAAATAAGAAACTTGAAAAAGAAAAAAGAGCTCAAGAAGCAATGTTAAATATTAAAAAAAGATATGGTAAAAATGCTATTATCAAAGGGATGAATCTTGAAGAAGGAGCAACAATGAAAGATCGTAATAATCAAATAGGAGGCCACCGTGCGTAAAATTGAAGATTATTTTGATATTATTAATTTACCTCACCATAAATCAAGAACAAGAAAACAAATGTCTTTAAATGATAGAGCGGCTCAATTTGCTCCGTTTGCTGCTTTAAGTGGACATGATGATGAAATGAAAGAAGTTGCAAGACTTACAAGTGATTGTAGTGTTTTAACACCAGAAAAAATTGATGAACTAAATTATAAACTTCAAATAATTAAACTTCATTTAAATACACTGAATTTCAAAATAGTTTATTTTGAAAAAGATATGCGAAAATCTGGTGGTAAATATTTGATATATAATGGTAAAATAAAAGATATTGATGAAGTGTATAAAGTTATTATTGTAGAAGATGAAATGATAATAAAAATATCTGATATAGTAGATATTGATGGTGATTTATTTAATATATTTGATGATTAATAGAGGTGATGAATTATGAAGTATTATATGAATCTACATGATAATCCATTTGTTAATATAAAAAATAAGACAAAAACAATTGAAATGCGTCTTAATGATGAAAAAAGAAATAATATAAAAATTAATGATAAAATAATTTTTACAAATAATTCTACAAATGAAAAGTTAGTTGTAAAAGTTTTAAATGTGCATAAAGAAAATTCATTCAAGGAAATTTATGAGAAGTTTCCAAAAGAAAAATTAGGATATTCTAAAGATGAGGTAGCTTCTTATGAAGATATGTATGAATATTATTCAAAAGAAAAGATTGAACAATATCATGTTTTAGGAATTGAAATTGAATTATTGGAAAAAGAAACAAGAAAATTAAATAAAAAAGAGAAAAATAAGCAATTAAATGAAGCTCCTAAATTAAAAGTCTTAGAAGAAATAGGAAATTCTGTAACTCATGGGATCGGTGTATTATTGGGTGCTTTAGGGTTGATTTTATTGATATTAAAATCTAATAATGTAATTTCATTAATTAGTGGTATAATTTATTGTTCATCAATTATGATAATGATGTTAAATAGTTGTTTATATCATTCGTTTAAATGGGGACTAAAAGTAAAAAGACTTTGGCGTAGATTTGATTATTCTTCGATCTATTTACTGATTGGTGGAACATTTGCTCCTATACAACTTGTTAATATTGGCGGAACTCTAGGTTGGGTTTACTTTATAATTATGTGGTCAGCAATAATTACTGGCATTACTTTTGTTTCAATATATGGACCGGGTAGACTTAAGTGGTTACATTACGGATTATATTTTATTATTGGTTGGTCAGGTTTAATGGTTATTCCTGTATGGCTTAAAACAAATGTCGAATTACTGTTATGGATATTAGTTGGAGGAGTTGTATATACTCTTGGAATGATTCCATTTATGAAAAAAGAAGTTAAGTCAGCTCATTTTATTTGGCATTTCTTTGTGTTGTTTGGTGTAATTATACATTTTATTGGCATTTATTTATATATTTATTAAGAGGGAAATATGAAAATAATAAAACATTTTAATACTATTTCAAAGCATCGCTATTTAGTAAGAAAATATTGTTTTAAAGTTGGCTTATATTATCAAGGTTTAACTCACGATTTATCAAAATATAGTTTTAAAGAATTTTTCATAAGTGCTAAATATTATTCTGGTAAATATTCACCTATTAATAATGAAAGAAATGATAAAGGTTATAGCGAAGTGTGGTTGCATCATAAAGGAAGAAATAAACATCATCCAGAATATTGGCTTGATGTTGATAAAGATAAAAAGTATTTTGGACCTCAAAAAATGCCTAAGAAATATCTTGTTGAAATGGTGCTAGATCGAATTAGTGCTGCAAGAATTTATAATAAAAAGAATTATTCGAAAAATAAACCACTAGAGTATTTAGAAAGAACTAAACACGCTTGCCCGATGCATGAAGAAACGTTAAATGAATTAGTTAGATTACTTAAACTTTATCAAGAATTAGAAGAAAAAGAATTTCTTAAATATTTAAGAAAGTATCTAAAAAAATCAAAAAACAGTTTAAATTATTAATTAAAAAACATACTATTTAACATAGTATGTTTTTGTTTATTGTTAATATGTTGCTTTTTTTGTAAAAAAGAGTATAATAAGTATAATGACGTAAAATGGAGTGCTTTTATGAGTAACTATCGTGTTTTTAATCATACAGTTAACATTGTTGCATATAATAAAAATGGAATAAATTATGGAGCTTGTATTGCTTGGGCGATGCAGGTTGATTATGATAAAATTTTATTATTAATGGGTAGTCAAAGTTCAACAGGTAAAAACATTGAAAAACATGATATTATTGGAGTATCTGCTCTTAATAATAAACAAAAGAACATAGCTTTAATGCTAGGTGATAATCATAGTGATCAAATTAATAAGTTTGAAAATATTGAATTTAATCAAAATAATAATGCGATTACCATTCCAAATGCTTCAAGAGAAGTTGTTTGTGAGGTGCTAGATATTATGCATTTGAATGAAATAGAAGAAGATAATTTAATTTATGCAAAAGTTATTTCGTATATAGAAAATAATGATGATTTCTTAAATTATGTATCCTTTTTAGAAATGGGGAGTGAATAGTGAAATTTAATCTTAAAAAATTAAGTAAAAAGCAAATATTATTGATTGCTTTATTTGTTTTTGCAATCGCAATTGTAATTACAACATTTATAATTTTATTACCTTTAATAAAATCATTAGAACAAGAAGAAACTAAACAACAATTTGAAAATTGGGTATCATCACTAGGTGCCTGGGGAGTTGTTGCTTTAATAGGTTGTCAAATTATTCAAATTATTCTGTTTTTTATTCCAGGAGAAATTTTTGAATTTACATCTGGACTACTTTATGGTGCTCTAGAAGGATATATGATCGTATTAATTGGTCAAATTGTATCTATTATTTTAGTATACTGTTTATTCTGGTTATTTGGTAATAAATTTGCTAATGCCCTTGTTGGAGAAGAAACCATGAATAAACTTAAGAAAAATGAAACTAAATCTGAGGTAATTTTATTCTTCTGTATGTTGCTTCCTGGTATCCCTAAAGATATTTTCTATTATGGAGCTCCATCTTGTAAAATTCCTTTATGGAAGTTTATAATTATTTCTTCGATCGCTAGAATTCCTTCTTCACTTCCTTCTGTTCTTGCAGGAGCGTCAATTGGAAATGGAAAAATAGGCCAATCAGCAATTGTAATGGTATTTAGTGCAATCATTGCAATATCTGGTATTGTGTTCAATAAACAAATTGTAAAATTTATTGAAAGTCTTAAACATCGTAAAGATAGAAAACGAAATAATAACTTAACTGAAGATGTACATGAATAGTACATCTTTTTGTTTTATATAAAAGATTTTTTAATATAATTTATTATGTGGCTAGTTATTATTGCTTTTTTAATTATTCTTACATTGTTTTTGATGTTTTTGTTTTTACGATTTAATATAAATAAAATCATTTTAAGAAAAATTTTACATATTGTTGTGTGCCTAATTTGTATACTGAATAATAAAATTTATTATGAAGAAATTAGTATTTTATTTATACCAGTAATTTTCTTTTTTATTAATATAGTTATAAAAAAATATAATATTTTTTCTTTTATGATGAGAGAAAATGAACATAATGGAGCTTTACATCTATCTATTATAATTTTATTGACAACAATGCTGCATTGCGCTAATCTTATTAATATTGAGTTTGTAAATTATTTTTATATCATTTTGGCTTTTGGTGATGGGTTTTCAGGATTGACTCCTGTGATATTTAAGAATAGGTTAACTCTTAAAAACAATAAAAGTATAAACGGTTTTATTTTATTCTTTATTTTTTCCTTCCTTTCCTTATTTATATATAATAAATTTTCTCTAAGTATAAAAGTATTCTATGTATTTTTTATTTGTTTAAGTTCAGGTATTATTGAACTTATAACAAATAATGGGTACGATAATTTGTTTATTTTTGTAAATGTATGTTTTATACTTACTTTTATGTAGGAAATATTTGTTTGTTTAAAATTTGAATACAAACGTATTTCGGTAAGTATAAACTATAAATGAATAATATATTTTATGTAAAACGCTTAAATAAGTCATATGATTTGACTTTCTTGACCAATTCGTGTATAATATATAATGCGTGCAAAGACGTTATATAACTATGATCATTAATGGATGTAGTATATTTTTAGGTACTATATTCAAGTGTGGGAGAGTTTCATAGGACTCATAAACCACATCACGGACAATTAAAAGGAGGTGTGTCACGTGGCTGTAGCTAAAAAAGTTAAAAAAGTCGTAAACTTACAAATTCAAGCTGGTAAAGCTAACCCAGCGCCACCTGTTGGACCTGCCCTAGGGCAAGCCGGAGTTAATATCCAACAATTCTGTACTCAATTCAATGATAAAACTAAAGAAATGATCGGGTATGTAATTCCTGTTGTAATTACTGTTTATGAAGACAGAAGTTTCACATTTATTACAAAAACTCCACCTGCTTCAGATTTATTAAAGAAAGCAGCAAATATTAAATCTGGTTCTTCTAACCCTAAGAAAACTAAGGTTGCAACAATTAGTCGTGCACAACTTTCTGAAATTGCGAAGACAAAAATGCCTGACTTAAACGCTTATGATGTAGAAGCTGCATCAAGAATCGTTGAAGGTACTGCTCGCAATATGGGAATTGTTGTAGAAGACTAATATAGGAGGCAATAAAGATGGCTAAAAGAGGAAAAAAATACTCAGAAGCATTTAAACTAGTTGATAGACAAACTAGATATGCTTTAGTTGATGCGGTAGATCTTGTTAAAAAAACAAGCTATGCTAAATTCGATGCTACTGTAGAAGTTGCTTTCAGATTAAATCTTGACCCTCGTAAAGCAGAACAAAACTTACGTGGAGCTGTATCATTACCTCACGGTACTGGTAAAGAAGTACGTGTTTTAGTTATTACTAGAGGTGAAAAAGCTAAACTTGCATTAGAAGCTGGTGCTGATTATGCTGGTGATGTAGATTATCTTGATAAAATTAAATCTGGATGGTTTGAATTCGATGTTATCATTGCAACACCTGATATGATGGGTGAACTTGGTAAATTAGGTCGTATCTTAGGTCCTAAAGGTTTAATGCCAAATCCAAAAACTGGAACAGTTACTCAAGATGTTGAAAAAACAGTTAAAGAATTTAAAGCTGGTAAAGTTGAATACCGTGTTGATAAAGTAGGAAATATCCAAGTTCCTGTTGGTAAAGTATCATTTGATAATGTTAAACTTGCTGAAAATATTCAAACAGTTTATCGTCAATTATTACGTGTTAAACCACAAACTATCAAAGGTGATTATATGCAAAACGTTACATTAAGCTCAACTATGGGGCCTGGTGTAAAAGTGGCTGTTGACTCTTTAGAAGTTAAACAAGCTTAATTTAAAAAAAGAAAATAATATAGTTCATATAAAATAAACGTCACTGCCGTAGACAGTAGGTGCACCAAAAGTGCTTAATTTCCTACCGAGGAAAAACAAAAAACTTTTGTTCTCTTGTCTACTGCAACTTTGCAAATGATAAGAGATTTTTAAATTTTTTGGAGGTGAAAACAATGAATGAAGCAACAATTGCTAAAAAAGTGCAAGAAGTTGAAGTGGTAAATGCTCAAATTGCAAATGCTGGATCAACTCTATTCGTTGATTACCTAGGATTAACTGTAGCTGAAGTTACTGAACTTCGTGTTAAGCTACATGCTGAAAACTGCACAATGAAAGTTGTTAAAAACAACATTTTACGCCGTGCAACAAGTCAATTAGGATATGAAGTAAAAGAACTAGTTGGACCAAGCGCAATTATTACATCTAAAGATGAAGTAACTGCTGCAAAAATTGCTTATGGTTTCTTAAAAGATCATGAAAAATTCGCTGTTAAAGCTGGTATCGTAGATGGAAAAGTTACATCTGAAAAAGAATTAGCTGCTCTTTCTAAATTACCAAACAAAGACGGTATGGTTTCTATGTTACTAAGTGTTTTACAAGCTCCAGTTCGTGGACTTGCGTGTGCTATTAAAGCAGTATCAGAAAAAGAATAATAAATAGGAGGAATAACGAAATGGCAAAAATTTCAACTGCAGATTTTATCGCTGCTATCAAAGAAATGAGTGTTTTAGAATTAAACGAATTAGTTAAAGCTATCGAAGAAGAATTCGGTGTAACTGCTGCAGCTCCAGTAGCTGTTGTAGGTGGACCTGTAGCTGCTGAAGAAGCTGCTCCAAGCGAAGTAAGTGTTATCTTAGTTTCAGCTGGTGCTGCTAAATTAGGTGTTATCAAAGTTGTTAAAGAATTAACAGGATTAGGATTAAAAGAATCTAAAGAAATCGTTGATAACGCTCCTAAAGCTGTTAAAGAAAAAATCTCTCCAGAAGAAGCTGAAGCTATCAAAGCTAAATTAGTTGAAGCTGGTGCAGAAGTAGAAATTAAATAATTTCACTAATTCACATTCTTAAAAATACAATAAAACACAAACCTGGGGAAACTCAGGTTTTTCTTTAAAAAAGGAGTTTAATTATGAGTAATCAATACTTTGAAAATAATGAAAATTTAGAAAGTAATTTAAAAGAAATCGTTTATTATTATCGTGGTCGATCAATTAAATTATTGACAGATAATGGTGTTTTTTCTAAAGGTGGAGTTGATTTTGGAAGCAGTTTAATGCTAAAACAAATTGATCCTGTTGGAAAGAAGAAAATTCTTGATGTTGGATGCGGGTATGGAGTTATAGGAATTTCTCTTGCTTTAACTGAACCGAATGCATTGGTAACAATGGTTGATGTTAATGAAAGAGCGATGAATTTAGCAAGACAAAATGCCTTAAACAATGGAGCAAACAATGTTATCGTGAAGGAAAGTTTCGCTTATCAAAATATTGATGATACATATGATTTAATTGTTACAAATCCCCCAATCAGAGCTGGAAAGAAAGTTGTTCATGAAATCCTTGAAGGAAGTTTTGAACATTTAAACGAAGATGGAGAGCTTTTTGTAGTTATTCAAAAAAAGCAAGGAGCTGAATCTGCTGTCAAAAAATTAAAAACTTTATATAATTTTGTTGATAGAGTGGCTATTGATAAAGGGTATTGGATTATTAAATGTAAAAAATAGGAAAAAATTGTATAATTTAAACTTCTAAAGATTAGGCTTTTTACCTAATCTTTTTTATTTTTTATAAAATATTTTAAAAATATAGTTCTTTTATTTTGACAAAGATTGGTTAATGTGGTATAATTAGTCAATATGATAAAATGAAGTATAATGCGATTTTTTCGCACGTCAAACATTCAATTTTATAAATTTTAAAATAAAGAGGTGGGTAAATTGAGTTGGAAGAATATTCAATATGGTAAAAAAAGAGTGCGTCGTAATTATTCACGCGTACAAACAAATGTTGAATTACCTAATTTAATTGAAGTGCAAACTGAAAGTTTTAAATGGTTATTAGAAGACGGGTTAAAACAATTATTTAAAGAAATTTCACCAATCAAAGATCATGGTGATGGTGAAAAATTTGAGCTATATTTTAGAGATTATGAATTTGATGCTCCTAAATATAGTATTCGTGAAGCTAAAGTTCAAAAAGTAAACTATTCACGTGCATTAAAAGTTAATGTAGAACTTTACAATAAAGAAACTGGTGAAATTAAAGAAGAAAAAATCTTCATGGGTGATTTCCCTGTAATGACTCCTTGGGGAACATTTATTAATAATGGTTCTGAAAGAGTAATTGTTACACAAATCGTTCGTTCTGCTGGAGCTTTCTTCTCTCGTGAAAAAGATAAGAAAACTGGACATTATCGTTTCACAGGTCAAATCATTCCTACACGTGGTGCTTGGATTGAATTTGAAATGGGAAGTAAAGATATTTGGTATGCAAAATTAGACCGTTCTAAAAAAATTCCTTTAACTACTTTTATTAGAGCACTAGGGGTAAAAACAAATAAAGATATTCGTGAATTATTCTTTAATGATCAAGAATCTCAATACTTATATAATACTTTTGATAAAGATGAATCATTTGCTGAAGATGATGCTGTTAAAGAGTTATATGATAAATTACGCCCAGGTGAAAAAACATCTGCAGATACTGCACGTAATTACATTGCTAGCCGTTTATTTGATGTTAAACGTTATGATTTAGCAAGTGTAGGACGTTATAAAGTAAATAAAAAACTAGACGTTGTTGAACGTGCTAGAGATCAAAGATTACGTTATGATTTAATTGATCCAGATACTGGTGAAGTATTATTAGAAGCTGGTACTGAAATTAGAGAACATGAAGATGACGATAAGAACATTGTTAAATTCTTAAAAGAAAACCGTCATTTATTCAGAAAAGATTGTCCATTTGATTTAATGTTAAAAGGTAACAGTGTAGTTCTTGAAATTTTAGACGTTGTTACAGCTGATGGTCAACCTATTAGATTAATTGGTAATGACCAAAGAGAAGATGCTTTACATGTAGTATTATCAGATATTTTTGCTGGAATTTCATATTATATTAACTTACATGACGGAATTGGTAGAGTTGATGATATTGACCACTTAGGTAACAGAAGACTTAACTTAATTGGTGAATTATTACAAAATCAATTCAGACTTGGTTTATTAAAACTTGAAAAGAACATTCGTGATAGAATGTCTACATCTCAAGAATCAAGAACTGTAACACCACAAACTTTAGTCAATACTAGACCACTTGTTGCTACAATTCGTGAATTCTTTGGTGGAAGCCAATTATCACAATTTATGGACCAAATCAATCCATTATCAGAATTAACTCATAAGAGACGTCTTTCTGCCTTAGGTAAAGGTGGTATCTCTAGAGATAGAGCTGGGTTTGAAGTGCGTGACGTACATCCAACTCACTATGGACGTATTTGTCCGGTAGAAACACCAGAAGGTCAAAATATCGGGTTAATTAACTCATTAGCAACTTATGCAAAAGTAGATAAATTTGGATTCATTCAAACTCCATATTTAAGAGTTAAACAAGATAAAGAAAGAAATAAATCAATCATTACAAATGAAATCGTATATTGTACAGCAGATGAAGAAGCTGGTAAAAATATTGCCGAAGCAAATGCACATATGGCAACTGATGCTGATGGTGATGTAGTAATCGTAGATGATAAACTAATCGCCCACTGCAATGGTGAATTCGTTGAAATTAGACGTCAAGAAGTTGACTTAATCGACGTTTCTCCAAAACAAGTAGTT
Source organism: Bacilli bacterium (assembly GCA_045119035.1). Classification (GTDB taxonomy): domain Bacteria; phylum Bacillota_I; class Bacilli_A; order ML615J-28; family CAG-313; genus CAYVQA01. The sequence continues at coordinate 18,482 of JBGVCU010000058.1, forward strand.
GCTGTTTCTACAGCATGTATTCCATTCCTAGAACACGATGATACTACTCGTGCGCTAATGGGTGCCAACATGCAACGTCAAGCAATTCCTCTACTTAAAGCTGAAGCTCCATTTGTTGGAACAGGTATTGAATATAAAGCAGCAAAAGACTCAGGTGTTGCAATTATTGCAGACTGTGATGGTGTTGTTGAATATGTTGATGGATTTAAAATTGTTGTTCGTGATAAGTTAAATGCATTACACGAATACTTAATGTCAAAATATGAAAGATCAAATGCTTCAACTTGCGTTAACCAAAAACCAATTGTATGCACTGGTGATGAGGTTAAAGTTGGTGACGTTTTAGCTGATGGTCCAAGTATGGATCAAGGTGAACTTGCACTTGGTCGTAACGTTGTTATTGCTTTCATGACATGGAATGGTTATAACTTTGAGGATGCCGTTATCATGAGTGAAAGATTAGTACAAGATGACGTTTATACTTCAATTCATATTGAAGAATATAGCGTAGAAGTACGTGATACTAAACTTGGTAAAGAAGAAATTACAAGAGACTTAGAAGGTGAAAGTAAAGAATCTGTTCTTAACTTAGATGAACACGGTATTATTAGACTTGGTTCTGAAGTTAAAGAAGGAGATACTTTAGTTGGTAAAGTAACACCGAAAGGTCAAACTGAACCTACTCCAGAAGAAAGACTTACTCAAGCTCTATTCTCTGATAATTCAAAAGATGTACGTATTACATCATTAAAAGTTCCTCACGGTGGTGGAGGTATTGTAAGCCGTATTGAACACTTCAAACGTAAAGAAGGTGCTGAACTTTCTCCAGGTGTAAATGAAGTTGTACGTGTTTATATTGTTCAAAAACGTAAGATTTCTGAAGGGGATAAAATGGCAGGACGTCATGGTAACAAAGGGGTTATCTCTAATATTTTACCAATTGAAGATATGCCATATATGTCAGATGGTACTCCAGTTGATATTATGTTAAATCCTCAAGGGGTTCCTTCTCGTATGAACATTGGACAAGTACTTGAAATTCACTTAGGTATGGCTGCAAAACGTCTTGGAATTCATGTTGCGACTCCTGTATTTGATGGTGTTAAACAACAAGATTTAGTAGACATTATGGATGAAGCACGTCAATATACAAGAGATTTAGCTGCACAAGATCATAGAAGATCATATGCAGAAATTGACGAAAATGGTAAAACTCAATTATATGATGGTCGCACAGGACGTCCATTTGATAATAAAACATCTGTTGGTGTAATGTATATGATTAAACTTGCTCACATGGTTGATGATAAACTACATGCAAGAAGTGAAGGTCCATATACTTTAGTAACACAACAACCAATGGGTGGTAAAGCACAAAACGGTGGTCAACGTTTCGGGGAAATGGAAGTTTGGGCTCTAGAAGCATATGGAGCAGCTTACACATTACAAGAAATGATGACAATCAAATCAGACGACATTATTGGTCGTAATAAAGTTTATAAAGCAATTGTTGATGGTGAACCAATGCCAAAACCTGGTATCCCAGAAGCATTCCGTGCTTTAATTAAAGAATTACAAGGTCTAGGACTTAGCGTACGTTTAATTGACCAAGAAGGTAAAGATGTAGCTAACGAAAGTCTTGTAGAACAATTCGCAGAAGCAAAAGCTAGCGTGAAACAACTTTAAGAGGTGAATTCATGGCAGATTTGAATACTAAAAAATATAAGTATATCCAAGTTGGTATTGCCTCACCAGAAGAAATCCGTAGTTGGGCGTATCGTGAAGCTGATGGTTTTTATGGAGAAGTTAAAAAACATGAAACTATCAACTATCGTACATTAAAACCAGAAAAAGATGGGTTATTCTGTGAAGTAATTTTCGGTCCAACAAAAGACCGCCAATGTTCTTGTGGTAGAGCGAAGAAAAATTTAAATGGTGAACATCAAATTTGTGAAAGATGTGGTGTTGAACTTACTGAAAGTAAAGTTCGTCGTGAAAAAATGGGATTTATTAATCTTGCTGCACCAGTTGTTCATACATGGTATTTAAGAAATACTCCAAGTAAAATTGCTATTTTATTAGATATGAAAACTAAAGATGTTGAAGATATTGTTTATCTTTCTTCATATATTGTAACTGAAGTTAAAGAAGACTGTGGTGAAGACATCTTTGTTGGAAAAATCTTAATTGAACAAGAGCATGCAAAATACAAGAGATTATATCCTTTTGGTAAATATACAGCATTAACAGGTGCTGAAGCTATTAAATATTTATTAAAAAAATTAGACTTAGGTCAAATAGTTTCAGATATCAGAAAAGATTTAGTTACTGCTACTAAACAAAAACGTGAAAAATTAATTAAGAGATTAGAAATTGCAGAAGCGTTCTATAAATCAGATAATAAACCTGAATGGATGGTAATGGATGTAATTCCAGTTATTCCACCTGATTTAAGACCGATGGTACAACTTGATGGTGGACGTTTTGCAACTACTGACTTAAATGATTTATATCGTCGTATTATTAACAGAAACACTCGTTTACGTAAAGAATTAGATGTTAAAGCACCAGATCTAATTGTTAAAAATGAAAAACGTATGTTACAAGAAGCTGTTGATGCTTTAATTGACAACTCTAAACGTAACAAAAAAGTAGTTTTAGACAAAAACCGTGCTCTTAAATCATTATCAGATATTTTACGTGGTAAACAAGGACGTTTCCGTCAAAACTTATTAGGAAAACGTGTTGACTATTCTGGACGTTCAGTTATTTGTGTTGGACCAGATTTAAAAATGTATCAATGCGGTATTCCTAGAGAAATGGCTTTAATTTTATTTAAACCATTTATCATTAATTATTTAAGAAATAAAGAACAAGAACAAGCTTTATTAAATCCAGATATGGTTTTACCTAAAAATGAAAAAGCTGGTATTCGTAAAGCTAAAGAATTAATTGAACGTGGTGCTCCAGAAGCAATGGAAGCATTAGAAAAAGTAATTGTAGAACACCCAGTTTTATTAAACCGTGCTCCTACACTTCACAGACTTTCAATTCAAGCATTTGAACCTAAACTTGTAGAAGGAAAAGCAATTAGATTACATCCACTTGTAACTACTCCATTCAATGCGGACTTCGACGGTGACCAAATGCCAGTTCACGTTCCTTTATCTCAAGAAGCACAAGCAGAAGCAAGACTTTTAATGTTAGCATCTAAAAATATTCTTGCTCCAAAAGATGGTAAACCAGTTGTTACTCCATCTCAAGATATGATCTTAGGTAACTACTATTTAACAATTGAACGTAGTCAACCTGAAAAAGAAGGTCGCGCATTCAAAGACTTAAATGAAGTTGAACATGCTTTCGAAGAAGGAATTATTGATTTCCACACAAGATTCGTAATTCCTGCTCGTTCAGTTGGACGTGACTTCATTAATCTACATGTTGAATGTGATGATTTAGAAGAACGTAAAGCATTAAATGAACAATTAAAAGATAAATATTTAATTACTACATATGGTAAGACTATTTTCAATAGTATTTTCCCTACATTCTTCCCTTATGTTAATATTGCTGATCGTTCAAATTTAACTTATGGAACTCCACTTGATTATTTCGTTGATCGTGGTCAAAATTATAAAGAAGTTATCGCATCTAAGAAAATTTCTGATCCTGTTAAGAAAAAATTCTTATCTCAAATCGTATCTGAAGTATTTAAACAAGCTAAACTTGCTGAAACTTCAAAAACATTAGATAAGATGAAGGATTTAGGATTCTATTATTCAACACTTGCAGGTATTACAGTATCAGCATTTGACGTAACTGGTGTTCATAATAAACAAGAAATCTTAGCTGAAGCTGATGAAAAAGTTAAGAAATATACAAGACTTTATGAACGTGGTCTATTAATCAATGATGAAAGATATCGTAATGTAGTTGATGTATGGATGAAAGCTACTGATAAGATTTCTAAAGAAATTAAGAAAATGATGTCTGAAGGTGCTACAACTAACCATATCTTCCTAATGGCCGATTCTGGTGCCCGTGGATCTGCATCAAACTTCCTACAACTTGCTGGTATGCGTGGACTTATGGCTAAACCTAACGGTCAATCAATGGAAATTCCTATTAAATCTTCATTTAGAGAAGGTTTATCAATGTCAGAATTCTTTATTTCAACTCACGGTGCTCGTAAAGGTTCTACCGATACAGCGTTAAAAACAGCTGAATCTGGTTACTTAACAAGACGTTTAGTTGACGTTTCACAAGATGTAATCATTACATGTCAAGACTGTGGAACAGATAAAGGTATGTATGTTAATGATTTATATCCAGATAAATCTGGTGTAATCGATAAATCAGCTTCTCCAATTGTTCCATTAAAAGATAGAATTATTGGTAGATATGCTGCTGAAACAATTTCTTATTTAAATGAAAAAGGATTAGAAGTTGTTGTCTTAAAACAAAACGAATTTATTACAGAACAAATTGCTGATAAGATTCTTGCTTATCGTAAGAAATTCTTCGCAGATTGTCCTGAAAAATTCCCTGGTGTTAAAATCAGAACAATTCTTACATGTAATGCTCCTAACCTTTCACATGGTGAACATGGATGCCCTACACCAAATGGTGTTTGTGTTAAATGTTATGGATCTGACCTTTCAACTACACTTCCTGTAGAAAAAGGTGAAGTTGTTGGTATTGTTGCTGCTCAATCAATTGGGGAACCTGGTACACAATTAACAATGCGTACATTCCACTCAGGTGGGGTTGCCGGAGACGATATCACTCAAGGGTTACCACGTATTCAAGAATTATTTGAAGCTCGTGAACCAAAAGGTAAAGGTATCATTTCTGAAATTAAAGGACATGTTGAAAGTATTAAACATAACGAAAGAGATAACCGTTTCGAAATTACTATTGCTAATAAAAATGACGTTAAAACTTATATCACAGACAGTGGTAAAGGTGCTGTTGTTAAAGTTGGTGATTTTGTTGAAGCCGGAGATCAAATTTCTGAAGGTTTAGTTCATCCAAAAGAATTAATGCGTGTTGCTCCAGTAACTAAAGTTGAACAATATATCCTTAAAGAAGTTGAAAAAGTTTACCGTAGCCAAGGGGTAGAAATTTCAGATAAACACGTTGAAATCATTATTAAACAAATGTTACAAAAAGTTGTTGTTATTGATGAAGGTGGAACTGATTTATTACCTGGTACATTAATTTCTAAACCAGAAATTTATAAAGAAATTAAAGCATGTTATGAACAAGGTAAACGTATCCCTGTTGTAAAACCTGTTATTTTAGGTATTACAAGAGCATCACTAAGAGCGGATTCATTCTTATCAGCTGCATCATTCCAAGAAACTACAAGAGTTTTAACAGAAGCTGCTATTCGTGGTAAGAAAGATACACTTGAAGGATTAAAAGAAAATATCATCATTGGTGGATTAATTCCAGCTGGAACAGGATTAGTTGATTCTGTAGATGTTGAAATTAAAGATAATGATAATATTTACAAAGTAAATTAATTTTAGTAAATTAGATAAAAAATAACCCGACTATTTTTAGTCGGGTTTTTAATTTTATATAAAATTCGAAACAAATTATTTAATTATAATAATTTTTATTTTAGATTTAAATATAACTTTGTTAAAGCTCTTTTCTCAATTCTTGATACATAGCTTCTACTAATACCTAAACTTTTAGCTATTTGTTTTTGTGTTTCAATTTTTCTATTGTTTAATCCAAATCTCCTTGAAATAATATCTAATTCTCTTTCAGAAAGTGTTTTTAGAGCTTCCTTTAATTTTATATTATGTTCTTCAATAATAGCTTTATCAGATGGAATTGGTTCTTTATCTTCAATGATATCTACAAGTCTAATTTCATTACCTTCTTTATCTTCTCCAATAGGGGCATATAATGATGTTACATCTTTATGTTTTTTAATGTTTCTTAAATGCATTAAAATTTCGTTTTCAATACAACGAGATGCATAAGTAGAAAGTTTATTATTAGCAGAAAAGTTAAACGAATCGACAGCTTTAATTAATCCGTATGCTCCAATAGATAATAAATCATCTTTATCTACATTAGAGTTTTCGTATTTTTTGGCTATATGTGCTACTAATCTTAAATTATGTTCAATTAAAATGTTTCTCGCATCCATATCTTTTTCTTTCCAAAGATCTAAATACTTTTTTTCTTCTTCGATTGTTAATACTTCTGGAAAAGATTCTGAATTAATACTACCTATTAGTGGTAAAATAAAAAGTGATAAAAGTGATAAAATATTAATACCTCCTGAAGGTCAATCTCGTATCAACTAGTTTGACAAAAATGGCGAAATTTAGTATAATAAATAATATATAAATAAATGAGGAAAAATTATGAGAAAAAAAGAGTTAAAGTATATTCCTACAGCTATTCAAATGTATTTTAGGGAGATTGACTTTGTTAAATTATATGAACAAGGTAAAAGAATCATACTTACAGATTTAGATAATACATTAGTTAGCTATTATAGACTAAATGCTCCTCAAGAGTTAACTGATTTTAATGCTTATCTAAGAAAATTAGGTTTTAAAATCTATATAGTGAGTAATAATCATTCTATAAGAGTGAAAAAATTTATTAAGACGTTTCCTGTAGATGGATATTTAGCAAGAGCTCATAAACCTCGTTTATGGAGAGTTAATCCTTTTATTCATCGAAATCATATTAATAAAGATGAAACTGTGTTTATAGGTGATCAAATCTTAACAGACATTAAGGTTGCTAATAGACTGCATATAGATTCGATTTTAGTTAAATCGCTTGTTAGATCAAGTGAAAAATGGTATACGAAAGTAAATAGACTACGTGAAGCTGCTATTCTTCAAAAAATTAAAATTGAAGATCCAGTAAAATTTGAACAAATTGAAAGGTTAAACGAAAATGAGTAAATGTATTGGATGTGGAATTAAAATTCAATCTAATGATCCTTTAAAAGCGGGATATGTACCTGAAATAAAGTTAATAGAACAAGGTGAAGAAGTATATTGTAAAAGATGTTATGAAATAATGCATCACAATGCAACTTATGATTATAGTACTTCTACTGCGAGTTATTACAATAAAATTAGTTGTATAAAAGATACTAATTCTTTAATTATTCTTATTGTGGATGTTCTTAATTTAAATAGTTCATTTATTCCTAATTTAAAAGATTATATTGGTAATAATAAAGTTTTAATTTTAATCAATAAAACTGACCTTTTGCCAAGTACTATTAAGTTAAATCATTTAGAAATGTTTGTTAAAAAATTAGCTGAAGAACAAATGTTAAATGTAGTTTCTGTTATGATGGTATCAGCTTATAAAAAACAAAATGTTGATAAAGTATTGGAAAAAATTAAGAAACTTCGTTTTAGAAAAGATCGTAAAACTAAAAACTTTGAAGATGTTTATGTAATGGGATGTGCAAGTGTTGGTAAATCTACGTTTATTAATGCTTTACTTAAAATTACAAATCAAATTAATAAAGATTTAATCACAACAAGTGAAGTGTTTAATACTACATTAGATTTTATTAAAATAAATCTTGATAAGAAAAATTTCTTAATTGATACTCCAGGGATTATTAATCCATCATCATTTGGAGCATATTTACTACCTGACTCAATTAAAAAAATTACACCACACAAATATATTAAACCTCGTACATATCAATTAAATCCTGATCAAACAATCTTCTTAGGAGGACTTTTAAGACTTGATTTTGTTGAAGGTGAAAAAATCTCTGTTTCAACATATGTTTCTAATGATTTATATGTACATAGAACAAAAACTGTAAATGCGTCAGAAGTATTTGAAAAAAATGTAGGGTCACTTCTTAATCCTCCTGCAACAGCAAAAGAAATTGAATTATTAAGTGCAACTAAAGAAGTGGAATTTAAATTTGAAAATGGTGCTTATGATTTAGAAGTTCCAGGTGTTGGTTTTGTTCATATAACAGGTACAAATGTTTTAGTAAAAGCAAAAGTATATGAAAAAATTGATTTAAGAATGGTGAAAACTTTCATATGTTAGATTATAATACTTTATATGAAAAAGTAAAAGATCATTTTTTATTATATAATAAGGAAGAGCGTTTTAATCACACTTTAGGGGTTATTAAAATGGCTCTTTATTTAAATAAGATTCATAATCTAAATCTAAATGAAGAAAAAATAAAAATTTCTGCCTTAGTTCATGATTACTCAAAAGTATATAGTACTGAAATATTAAAAAAATATATTTTAAAAGAATATTCTAGCGATTTAGAACTTTTAAATTTTCCAGAAATATTTCATGCTTTAATTGGTGATGTTATTGTAAAACAAGAATTAGATATAATTGACTTAGAAATTCTTGATGCGGTAAAATATCATACAACTGGTAAAGCTAATATGAGTAGTCTTACTAAGTTAATTTATTTATCTGATTATATTGAAGAAGGTAGAAAATTCAATCAAGCTAGTGTTATTAGAGAATTAGCTTATAAATCTATTGATAAAGCTATATTTGAAATGACAAAAAATACTATTGAATATTTAGAGAGTAAGGGGTTTGCCGTTTATTCTAAAACCTATGAAACATATAATTATTATAAGGAGGAAAATTTAAATGCTTAAAACTACATTAGATATTTTATCAAAAGCTGTTGTTAAAGATATTGTTGTTTATCATATGGAAACTGTTTCTCCTTTTTATGATTATTTTGTAGTAGGTTCAGTAAATTCTAATCGTCAAGGTAGTGCGGCTGTAAATTATCTAAAAAAAGATTTAGCTTTAGCTGGTTATACGATTAAAGGATTTTCATCTTCTAATGAATCTGGCTGGTTTTTAGTTGATGGAGGAAGCGTAGTTGTTCATTTATTTGTAGGTAATGAACGTTTTGTTTATAATTTAGATGGTATATTTAGTCATTTAGAAAAAGAAATTATCGAAAATTAGGCACAAGTCTATATTGTTTTCATATAATATAAAGAAAGGCTTGTGTTATATTGAAATTAACAGACTTAATGCAAAAAGATATCATCAATGATGATGATGGTAACAAATTAGGTAAAATAATTGATATAAATTTAGAACTAGATGGTACTATTAATAGTATTATTATAAATAAAGGAATCAAATTTAGTAATATCTTTTCTTCTAAAGAACAAGTGATTGTTGATTGGGATAAAATTTTAAAAATTGGAAATGATGTTATTATTGTTGATTATAGAAAAAAGAAAATTGATAAAAAAACATAGGTATTATTATGATAGTTGAAGTTATAAAAGAAAATTACTGTAATACATATTTTGTCGGTAATGAAAAAGAATTTATTATTATTGATCCAAGTATTGATATTAGATCAATTGAATTTATGATAAAAAAGAAGTTTTCTGGTTCTTTATTAAAAGGAATATTTCTAACACATGGTCATTTTGATCATATTTGTACTTTACCGTTAATAAATAAAAAGTTTGATGTTCCAGTATTTGTTCATAAAAATGATTTATCAAAGATAAATGATATTAACTTATCTTGTGCAACATATTTTGGGGTAACAAAATTAAATGAAATTAGTAATTTAAGAAAACTTCAAGAAGTGACTTCGTATGAAACGTTTAAAATTAAAATGATTCATACACCTGGCCATACAAATGGATCTGTATGTTATTTAATTGATGATTATTTATTTAGTGGTGATACATTGTTTAATAATGCTGTTGGAAGAACAGATTTACTTACAAGCAGTGAACAACAGTTAAAAGAAAGTATTATTCATTTAATGAAACTTGATCCAAAACTTATAGTTTATCCTGGCCATGGTAAATCTTCAACTATTTTAAATGAAAAAGAAAATAATTATTATTATAAGATGATTAAATAGACTTATTTTTTAAGTCTATTTTTTTATTTAAATGTGATAAAAATATGAATTTTACATATAATAATAATGAAATGATATAAAATTAGCACTAATCGCTTGACAGTGCTAATAATATGTGATATAATGTTATTGTAAAAAAGATAGGAGGTAAAGATATGATTTCTGAACGTCAAAAATTAGTGCTTACATCAATAGTTGAAGAATATGTAAGAAATAACGAACCAGTTGGATCGCGCACTTTATCTAAAAGACCAGAACTACAATTTTCATCAGCGACTTTAAGAAATGACATGGCTGATTTAGAAGATTTAGGATATTTAGAAAAAACTCATACATCAAGTGGAAGAATTCCTTCTGAAAAAGGATATAGACTTTATGTAGAGAATATATTAAATCAAAAATCAGAAAAATCAAATTATGCATTTCCAATGATTGATGAAATTTTTAATCGTAGTAATTTATCAAAAGAACAAGCAATTTCAGAATCAATGACACTTGTATCAGAACTTACAAATTATGCTGCAATTGTTCTTGGAAATAATGCTCAAAATGCAAAAGTTAAAAAATTAGAATTCATTAGTTTACAAGGTCAATATGCGCTTATATTGATGGTTACAGATAATGGACATGTAGAAAGTAAAAGAATTATTATTCCAGAAGGAATTAATACTAAGGATGTTGAAAAAGTAATTCATGTTTTAGATGATTTACTGAAAAACCGTTTAGTTCGTGAAATTTCTCTTTTAATGAATGAAAATTTTGATAATGATGAAATAGCTGATTTTATTAAATATCATGAAAATCTAGTAAATGTCTTCCTATCAGCATTTACTCAAATGGCTAAAGATAAATATTTAGTAACAGGACAAGCAAATATTTTATCTCAACCTGAGTTTCAAGACATTAACAAAGTTAGAAAAATATTTGAAGCAATTGAACAACGTGAAATATTAAGAGTTGTTGAAGCAAGTAATGAAGGTATTTCAATTAAGATTGGTCAAGAAAACGAAGTTACTGCAATGAAAGATTGTACAGTAATTACAGTTCCATATCATTCTTCAACTGGTGATAAGGGGACTATTTCAGTGTTTGGTCCAACACGTATGGAATATAATAAAATCATTCCACTGCTTGAATATATTGCAGATAATATTAAGAAAATTGTATAGGAGGGTAATATGAGTGATTTTAATCGCCATCGTGAAGAGGAATTAGAAGAGCAAGAAAATGGTGAACTAGAAGAAGAAAATGAAGCTGAAGTTGTAGAAGAAGCAGATGAAGACGAAATTACAGCTTTACAAAATAAAATTGCTGAACTTAGTGATTTATTATTAAGAAATAGAGCAGAACTTGAAAATTTTAAAAGAAGAACAAATGAAGAAAGAATTAAAGAAAGAAAATATCATTTACAAGATATTTTAACTGATTTAATTGAAATAGTTGATATTTTTGACGCAGTTGTAAACATGCCAACTGAAGATGAAAAATTAAAAAATTTCTTATTAGGTTTTAAAATGTTAAATGATCGTTTTAATCAAGTTTTAGAATCAAATGATGTTAAGAAAATTGAAGCATTAAATAAGAAATTTGATAGTAATTATCACGAATGCATTAATGTTGAAGTTAATGATGAAATTGAAAGTGAAACAGTTATTAAAGTAATGACTAACGGTTATATGTATAAAGACCGTGTTTTAAAACCTAGTAGGGTTATTGTTAGTAAAAAATCAGAAGAAAATTAATAAAGGAGATTATGATTATGAGTAAAATTATTGGAATCGATTTAGGTACAACAAATTCATGTGTATCTGTTATGGAAGGTGGAGAACCTAAAGTTATTGTTAACGCAGAAGGATTAAGAACTACTCCTTCAGTAGTTGCATTTAAAAATGGAGAAATTATTGTTGGTGAAAATGCACGTAGACAAGCTGCTACAAACATGGATACAGTATTCTCTGTAAAACGTCATATGGGAACAGATAAGAAAATTGATATTAGATCAACATCTAAATCATATACACCACAAGAAATTTCAGCTATGATTTTACAAAATTTAAAGAAAACAGCTGAAAACTATTTAGGTGAAAAAGTTACTGAAGCAGTTATTACAGTTCCAGCTTATTTTAATGATGCTGAACGTCAAGCAACTAAAGATGCAGGTAAAATTGCAGGTTTAGACGTTAAACGTATTATTAATGAACCAACTGCAGCAGCACTTGCTTATGGTATTGATAAAAATGATAAAGATCAAACTATTCTTGTTTATGACCTAGGTGGAGGAACATTCGACGTTTCTGTATTACAACTTGCTGATGGTACTTATGAAGTATTATCAACAGCTGGAAATAACCGTTTAGGTGGAGATGACTTTGATAATCGTATTGTTGATTATATCGTTAATGATTTCAAAGTTCAAGAAGGTGTTGATTTAAGAAATGATAAAACAGCAATGTTTAGATTAAAACTTGAAGCTGAAAAAGCTAAAAAAGAATTATCTAACATGTCAACAACTGATATTAATATTCCATTTATTACAATGGCAAACGGAAATGCACTACATGTAAATATGAGTTTAACACGTGCTAAATTTGAATCATTAATTCAAGATTTAATTGATGCAACAACTAAATCAGTTCGTCAAGCTTTAAGAGATGCAAAAATTTCTGCAAGTGATTTAGATCAAGTATTACTTGTTGGTGGTTCTACAAGAATTCCTGCCGTACAAGAACTTGTTAAACGTGAATTAGGTAAAGAACCTAATAGAAGTATTAACCCAGATGAAGTTGTAGCAATGGGTGCTGCTATTCAAGGTGGAGTAATTGGTGGAGATGTTAAAGATGTATTATTATTAGACGTTACACCTCTTTCTTTAGGTATTGAAACTTTAGGTGGTGTTATGACTAGATTAATTGAACGTAACACAACTATTCCTACTTCAAAAAGCCAAGTATTCTCAACTGCAGCTGATAATCAACCAGCAGTAGACATCCATGTATTACAAGGTGAAAGAGCAATGGCTGCTGATAACAAAACTTTAGGACGTTTCCAATTAGGAGATATTCCTCTAGCTCCACGTGGTGTTCCACAAATTGAAGTTAAATTTGATATTGACGCTAACGGTATTGTTCATGTTAGTGCTAAAGATTTAAAAACAAATAAATCTCAATCAATTACTGTAACTGGTTCAACTGGTTTAAGTGATGATGAAATCGATAGAATGGTTAAAGAAGCTGAAGAAAATGCTGATGCAGATAAAGCTAGAAAAGAAGAAGTTGATTTACGTAATGAATGTGAACAATATATCTTTGCTGCTCAAAAATCATTAGATGATTTAAAAGATGATGCAACTGAAGATGAAAAAACACAAGTAAATTCTGCAATCGATGCATTAAAAGAAAGCTTAAAAGGAAATGATATCGAAGATATTAAAGCTAAAAAAGAAGAATTAATCAAAGCTTCTCAAAGCATTGCTGTAAAAGCATATCAAAAAGTTCAAGAACAACAACAAGCTCAATCTACAAATGATGCTGAAACTGATGATAATGTAGTTGATGCTGATTATGAAGATATTAAATAATTAGACTATAAGAGGGTTTTATAATGGCAACAAAAAGAGATTACTATGAAGTCTTAGGGGTTGCAAAAACAGCATCTGATGATGAAATAAAAAAAGCTTACCGTAGTTTAGCAAAAAAATATCATCCGGATGTTTCTAAAGAACCAAATGCTCAAGAAAAATTTATTGAAGTTCAAGAAGCTTATGATTGTTTAAGTGATTCTCAAAAACGTGCCAATTATGACCGCTTTGGACATGCTGATCCAAACCAATTTGGAAATGCTGGTTTTAATGGAGGAGATTTTGGAGGATTCGGATTCGAAGATATTTTTAGTAATATCTTTGGTGGAGGACGTACAAGACAAAGCAGTAATGGTCCTGTAAAAGGTCAAGATATTCGTGTTAAAATGAATTTATCTTTTGAAGAAGCTGCTTTTGGATGTAAAAAAGAAGTTCATTATAATAAGACAGAGAACTGTCCTCAATGTAAAGGAACTGGAGCTCAAGATCCAAAAGATGTTCATACATGTTCAACATGTGGAGGACGTGGAAGAGTAATTCGACAACAACAAACATTCCTTGGTGTAATGCAAACAGAAACTGTTTGTCCTGACTGTAATGGTAAAGGTAAAACTGTTACTAAACCTTGTTCTGAATGTAGTGGAAAAGGAAAAATTAGAAAATCTGTTAAACCAATTATCACAATTCCAAGTGGTGTTGATGATGAGCAAACAATTAGAGTTTCTGGTTTAGGTGAAGCTGGATCTAATGGTGGACCAAGTGGAGATTTATATATCGATTTAAGTGTTGCAAGTCATGAAATTTTTGAAAGAGATGGAAATGACATTTATCTAGAGTTACCTGTAACATTTAGTGATGTTGCACTAGGTAAAGAATTTGATGTAAAAACAATCCATGGTATGGTTAAGTTAAAAGTACCTGCTGGTACTCAAACTGGAACTAAATTTAGACTTGCTAATAAAGGTATTTTAAATCAAAGAACAAACAGAGTTGGTCATCAATATGTTGTAGTTAAAGTAATTACACCTACAAAACTTACATCTGAACAAAAAGATTTATTTACAAAATTATCTAAAACAGATGAAACAGCAAGCAATTCAATTTTTGATAAAATTAAGAAATTTTTCAAAGGTGATAAATAAGACTATTAAAGGTACTTTGCATGAAGTACCTTTTTTAATATATTATTTGAAAAAAAAGATTTTTAGTGGTAAAATATAAAAGAGGTATGTTATGAAAAATACTAATCTAAGAAAACTACTGCTTTGTGTAATGTATTCATCAATATTATTTATTCAGGAATTAACATTATCTTTTATCCCCGGTTTTCAATTATCTTTTTTATTAATTTTAATAATTGGTGGTACTTTAGGACTTAAATGGGGAAATTTTGTGTTATTCATTTATTTAACATTAGATAATCTATCACTTGGATCATTTATGCCTTATGTAATTATTCCAATGATTATCGGTTGGGAATTTACATTATTAATGGGGTATTTGTTTAGAAATAAAAACAAATATCTACTAGCAGCAATGGGTATTGTTAGTTGTTTGGTATATTGTTGGTCATATTTACCTTTTAGTAAGTTTTTCTTTAAGGTTGATATTATTTCTTATTTAATATCAGATATTACATATGAAATATTATTAAGTATTACTACTTTTATAACAATAATCTTTTTATATAATCCACTTAAAACAATCATAGCATATCAGTGGAATGAGTTTGATAAGAATTAAAAGAACTTCTTTTGAAGTTCTTTTTTACATTTAATAAGAATAATATTTAATATAATAGTTAAAAAGAGGTTAATAGTGAAAGAAAATAATAAGAAAATAGGAATAATAGATTCAGGAATTGGTGGCATTACAGTACTGGAAGAACTTTTAAAAATACTTCCAAATGAATCTTATTTATATATTGCTGATCAAAAATATTGTCCTTATTCAAATTTATCAAATAATTTAATTAAAAGAAGATTACTACAGATATGTAAATACTTGGAAAAGAAAAAAGTAAAATTAATTATTATAGCTTGTAATACGGCCTCAATATTTGTGAGTTATTTAAAACGATATATAAAAACCCCAATAATTACTGTTATAAATCCTACATGTAAAGAAATAATTAAAAGTACAAAAAATAAAAATGTTGGTTTACTTGCAACTAAAACAACGATAGAAAGTAAATTTTATCAAAAAATTCTAGAATCAGAAAATATTAATACTTATGGAGTTGCATGCAGTGAGTTTGTAAAATTAATTGAAAACAACAGTATGAATAGTATTCATACGAAAGATGTAATTAAAAACAAATTAAAAATATTGTCTGATAAAAATATTGATACCTTGGTTTATGGATGTACTCATTTTGGTATTATACATGAATTTATTGAACCATATTTTAAAAATATAAATTATGTTTCTTCAAGTAAACCAACTGCATTATTTACTTATAATTATTTGTTAGTATTAGGATTATTAAATAATAATCATAAATATCATAAAGTGATAATTAATACAACAGATAATAAAAGTAATATGAAAATACAAATACATATTTTTAATATTAAAAATTATAAAATAAGACATATTAATATTTAATACTATAGGTAAAATTTACTTATAGTATTTTTTCTAAAATAATTGAAAAATTTATCAAAATATGATATTATATATTATAGAGGTTTTTATATATGCAACGTTATATTATTAGTAAAGAACAAATATTAAATAATCAAATAATTATGAATAAAGATGATTCGTATCATATTGCTAAAGTAATGAGAATGCAAAAAGGTGATGAATTAATTTGTACTACAGATGAATTAACTTATCTTTGTAAAGTTGAAATTGCTGATTTAAATCAAACAACTTTAAATATCATAGATTCTTATAAAGAAATTACTGAACTTCCTGTTTATGTTTGTTTAGCGCATGGTTTAGTTATGAAAACTAAAATGGAAGAAGTTGTTGAAAAAATATCTTTACTTGGAGCAAGTGAATATCTTTTCTTCCCAATGGAAAGATCCAATGTAAAAATGATTGATGAAAAACTTGATAAAAAATTATATAGACTTAATAAAATTGCAAAAGAAGCATCAGAAGTAGCTCATAGAACAAAAGTGCTTGAATCAATTAATTTAAAGAATTTTAATGAATTTATTAAGTATTCAAAAAATTATGATTATTGTTTATATGCTTATGAAGAAACTAATCCACTTGATGGTAGTTTTAAAGATGTTGCAAAAAAATTGAAACCAAATGATAAACTATTAGTATTGATTGGACCTGAAGGTGGAATAAGTAAAAAAGAAGTTGAAATCTTGAATAACAATAATTTTATTCCAATTACTTTAGGACCTAGAATTCTTCGTACTGAAGTTGCACCTACTTATGTAATGGCAGCTTTAAGTTATGAACTAGAAATAGAGGATAAACATGAAATTTAATATCTATACCTTAGGGTGTAAAGTAAATACTTATGAATCAGAAGCGATTACGTCTCTTTTAGAAGAAAAAGGAATGAGTCTGACAGTTAATGATAGTGAAGCTGATGTTATAATTGTAAATACTTGTACAGTGACTCATACATCTGATAGTAAATCACGTAAGATGCTTCGTTCACTTGCAAACAAAAATCCCAATGCATTAATTGTTGTTATGGGATGTTATTCACAATTAAATAAAGATGAAGCATCACAATTTGCAAATATTGTTATTGGAACAACAAATAGAACTGGTATTTATGATTTTATTATGAGTTATTTAGAAACTAAACAATCAATCAATGTTGTTGATGAAATGTTTTCTAACCATGATTATGAAGAAATGCGTGTTAATAAATTAACAAAACATACAAGAGGATTTATTAAAATTCAAGATGGATGTGAAAACTTTTGTGCATATTGTGCAATTCCTTATTCAAGAGGACCAATTAGAAGTAGAAATCCTGAAAGTGTAATTAACGAAGTAAATGATTTAGTTAATCAAGGTGTTAATGAAATTATTTTAAGTGGAATTAATACTGGGACTTATGGTTATGATTTAAAAACAATTAATTTAGCTAAATTAATTGAAAGAATTTGTTTAGAAACAAATATTAAAAGAATTAGACTTTCTTCAATTGAATTAATGGAAATTACTGATGAATTGTTAAATACAATTAAAAAATATTCTGATAGAGTTGCAAATCATTTACATATTCCACTTCAAGCTGGATGTGATAATACATTAAAAAGAATGAATAGAAAATATTTAACTGATGAATATCGTACTAAAATTAATACAATAAAAAATATGTTTGAAGATATTGCAATTACTACAGATTGTTTAGCTGGTTTTGTTGGGGAAACTGAAGAAGATTTTAATGATGCGATTAGTTTTATTAAAGAAATGAAATTTGCTAGTATGCATATTTTCCCGTATTCAAGAAGAAAAAATACTGTTGCTGATTCTTTAAGTGGACATTTAAATCCTGCTGTTATTCATAATAGAGCAAGTGTCATGATTGAAACAGCTAAAGAATTAAAAAACCAATATGAAAGTAATTTTTTAAATAAAACTGTTAATGTTTTATTTGAAACAACTAAAAAGGGATATTATGTAGGTCATTCTAGTAATTATTTAGAAATCTATGTAAAATCTGATATTGATTTAACTAATAAATTTTGTGATGTATTAATTACATCAATTGAAAAAGATATGATGAAAGGAGAGGTAGTATGCGTTTTATAGACTATAATTTAAAAGAATATTTAAATAAAGGCCTTGAAAGTATTAACTTTGTAAGTCCAACGCCTATTCAAACAATAGTTATACCTAAAGCTATTAAAAGAGAAAGTATTATTGTACAATCAGCTACAGGTAGTGGTAAAACACATTCATTCTTAATTCCAATTTTACAAAATATTGATTTATCAAAAGAAGAAGTTCAAGCTGTTATTGTTTCACCAACTCGTGAACTTGCAACTCAACTTTATGAAGTTTTCTTAAAACTTACAAAATTTTCTACTACTCCTATCAGTGTTGCACGTGCAATTGGTGGTGTTGATAGAGAACAAGAAATTAAAAAATTTACAACAAGTCAACCTCATATTGTTATTGGGACAATTGGTAGATTAAATGACTTAGTAATTACTTCAAATGTTTTAAAGATTCATACTGCAAAAACAATTGTAATTGATGAAGCTGATATGGTTTTTGATGCAAAAGAAATTGAAGAAGTAGATAAATTAATGGCAGTATTTCAAGGTGATCCACAATTTTTAATTTTCTCTGCAACAATTTCTCAAGGATTAAAAACATTCTTAAAGAAATATTTAAGAGGAATGGAAATAGTTACTTTAGAAGAAAAAAATCTTACTCATAAAAATATTGATCATATTATGGTTCCTTGTAAAGCAAAAGATAGAAAAGAAGTATTGCTTCAATTAATGGATTTTATTAACCCATATTTAGGAATTATTTTTTGTAATTCAAAAGAAACTGTAGATGAAATAGCAATGTTTTTAGCTGAAAAAGGACTTAAAGTTGGTAAACTTCATGGTGATTTAGATGATAGAAATAGAAAGCAAATCTTAAAAAGAATTGCTAATCTTGAATTCAAATATGTTGTAGCAAGTGATATTGCTGCGCGTGGTATTGACATTCAAGGTGTATCTCATGTAATTAATTTTGATTTACCAAAAGAAATTGAATTCTATATCCATAGAACTGGACGTACTGCTAGATTTGATCAAACTGGTGAGGCATATAGTTTATATTCTTATCAAGATGATACGTATGTTAAAAAACTTCAAGAAAAAGGTTTAGTTGTTAGTTTCATGAAATTAAGCAATGGTACTTTAACTAAAGCTTCAGCGCCAAAACGTCAACCTACTAAAGCTAAAACTTATGAAGAAGAATTACATCAAAAAATAGTTTTACCTAAAAAAGTAAAACCTGGTTATAAGAAAAAAAGAAATGAACAAATTAAAAAATTAGTTTCTAAAGCAAAACGTCAACATATTAATGAACTATATCACAAAAGGAACCATCGAAACAATGATTAAAATAGGTTCACATGTAAGTAATAATGGTTTAAAAATGTTAATTGGAAGTGTAGAAGAAACTTTAGAAAATCGTGCAAATTGTATGATGGTTTATCTTGGTGCTCCTCAAAATACATTTAGAAAACCTGTAAAAGATCAAAATGCAAAAGAAGCTTTAGCATTAGCGAATGAATATGGTATTACAAAAGAAGATATCATTGTTCATGCTCCGTATATTGTAAATTTAGCTAATCCAGATCCTGAAAAAAGACAATATGCAATTAGTTTTTTAACTAGAGAACTAGAAATGGTTTATGAGTGCGGTTTAAAATACATGGTACTTCATCCAGGTGCACATATGAAGGAAGGTTCAAATGCTGGAGTTAAGTATATTGCTGAGGGAATAAATCAAATATTTAGAAAAACAGCTGGTCAAGATACTGTAATTTTACTTGAAACAATGGCAGGTAAAGGTACAGAAGTAGGTCGCACTTTTGAAGAAATTAAAGGAATTATTGATTTAGTCTATGATAAAGATCGAATTAAGGTATGTTTAGATACTTGTCATATTAATGATGGTGGTTATGATCTTGTTGATAATTATGAAGGTGTAATTGAATCATTTGACAATATTGTAGGACTTGAAAACATTAAAGCAATTCATTTAAATGATTCTAAAAATCCTTTAGACTCACATAAAGACCGACATGAAAATATAGGTTTTGGAACAATTGGATTTAATACATTATATAAAATTTTGACAGATCCACGTTTTGAAAATATTCCGAAAATTTTAGAAACACCATATATTGAAAAATCTAAAATAATTTCATTAAGTCCATATAAAAAAGAAATTGAAATGTTAAGAAGTGGAATTTTTAATCCTAACTTAAAAGAAGAAATAATTTAATGAAAATAGTTTACCTATTTTTTCCTATTCAAATTAATTGATAAATTTGTCTAAATATTGTATAATATACATATGAAAGGGTGAACTTTATGGTAGAAAAAACTTTAGCTCCAATCGTAGAGACAGAAGAACAAAGAATCAAAAGAGAAGAAAAAGAACGATTAGAAGAAGAAAAGAAAAAGAAAAAGAAGATGTCGAAGGTTGAAAAGAAAAAACTTCGCGTTATTAATAAATTAATTGCTGGTGAAATTAATGGTACAAAAGCAGCACAAATGCTTAAAATTTCTACTAGACAAGTTAGAAACCTTAAACGTCAAGTATTAAATGAAGGTTTAGATGGTGTTATTCATAAGAATAAACAATATAAACCATATAACACATACGATACCGAAATTTCAACATTTGTATGTAAATTATATAGAAGAGAGTATCGTGGAACAAACTTTAGTGCGTTTGCTAAAATTTGTCAAGAACAATATAATATTGAGGCTTCAAGAAGTACTATTTATAACTTCTTACGTAGAGGACGTATTAGAAGTCCACAAAGAAAAATTAAGAAAAGAAAGGTAGTTGCTGTAGAAGTTGCAGAAACACCTGTTAAAAAAGCTACAACTAAGTCTAAAGTTGTAAAAAAATAACTACAAGAAATTAGAGGATTAGTTGATACTAATCCTTTTATTTAGGAGCGTTACTTATGCGTAATAATACAAAAATAGTAATGATTAAAGATGTTCAAATTGGTGGGAATAATGATGTTGTTATTCAATCAATGTGTAATATTAAAACAAGTAATGTTTTAGATGTTGTAAAGCAAATTAATGATTTGCATAAAGCAGGTTGTAAGTTAGTAAGAGTTTCTATTATGGATATGGATGATGCATACGCTGTAAAAGAAATTAAAAAATATGTTAGTGTTCCACTTGTTGGTGATATACATTTTGATTATAAACTTGCAATTTGTGCAATCGAAAATGGTATTGATAAAATTAGAATTAATCCTGGAAATATTGGTGGGAAAGAAAATACTTTAAAAGTAATTGAAGCATGTAAAAAATATCATGTTCCAGTTAGAATTGGTGTTAATAGCGGAAGCGTTGATAAAGAAGTACTAAGAACATCAAATGATATGGTTGAAGCTTTACTTGTTAGTTTAGAAAATTATATTAATATTTTTGAAGAAGCTAACTTTTATGATTTAGTTTTAAGTATTAAAGCAACCGATATCGATACAACTATAAAAGCAAATTTTGAAGCATCAAAGAGATTTAAATATCCTCTTCATATTGGTTTAACTGAAGCAGGTACTGTTCATTCTGGTCTTGTCAGAAGTAGTTATGTTTTAGGTACGCTACTTAATCAAGGAATTGGAAATACTATTAGAGTGTCTCTAACAGCTGATCCACTTGAAGAAGTTCCTGCATGTAAAGAGATACTTTCAATGTGTAATTTATTTAATAAACCTACATTAATTAGCTGTCCTACATGTGGTAGAACAAACTACAATATGTTTGATATTATAAGAGAAATTGAACCATTTTTAAATACATTAAATAAAAAAATTAAAGTAGCTGTTATGGGATGTGTTGTAAATGGACCTGGTGAAGCAAGAAACGCTGATATAGGTATTGCTGGTGGAAAAGATTGTGCTGTTTTATTTAAAAAAGGAGAAATAGTTAAAAAACTAAATAGTGATGAAATTATTTCTACTTTAAAAGATGAAATATTAAAAATGGTAGATTAATATGAAATTAAATATTTTGTATGAAGATAAACACATTATCGTAGTAATTAAACCAAGCGGTATTTTATCACAAGAAGATATTACGAAAGATCCTGATATGCTATCTTTAATTAAAGAATATATTAAAGTAAATGAAGAAAAAGAAGGAAATGTATATTTAGGATTAGTTCATAGACTAGATAGAATGACATCTGGAATAATGGTTTTTGCGAAAAGATCAAAAGCTGCTGCACGCTTAGCTGAACAAGTTCAAAATAATACTTTTAAAAAATCATATATTGCTTTAGTTGAAGGAAAAGTTAAAGAAACTGATACATTAAAAAATTACTTAGTTAAAAATGAAAAAGAAGTTAAATCTTATGTAACTAATGAAGTTAAAGGTAAACTTGCAATATTAGACTATGAGTTAATAAAATATATTGATAATACATCATTAGTAAAAGTTAATTTACATACTGGACGTCATCATCAAATTAGAGTTCAATTTTCAAATATAAATCATCCGCTTGTAGGGGATACATTATATGGAAGTAAGATTAAAACAAATCTTAAATTACACGCATATAAATTAGAGTTTAATCATCCGATGACTAATGAAACATTAATTTTCGAAAATTACCCTGAATGGATAAAATAAAACAATTTATTTGCAAAATAAGATAATATTTGATATAATATTCAAGCCATACAGAGCAGGCGAGAGACAAGCTTTATGACCCTGCAGCAACCATTCATTAATTGAAACGGTGCTAATACTTGACTTATGGGAACTATGAAAAATTACAAGGTCCCATAATGGGGCTTTTTTATATAGAAAGGAGTTTTTATTATGGAAAATAAAAGAATTTTTACTTCTGAATCTGTAACAGAAGGACATCCTGATAAGGTTTGTGACCAAATTAGTGATGCAATTTTAGATGATATTTTACGTCAAGATCCATATGCACACGTAGCATGTGAAACTACTTGTACTACTGGATTAGTTTTAGTAATGGGGGAAATTACAACTACTGGATATTGTGATATTCAAAAAATCGTAAGAGAAACTGTTGCTGAAATCGGTTATACAAGAGGAAAAATTGGATTTGATGCTGAAAATTTAGCAGTACTTGTATCAATTGATGCCCAATCACCTGATATTAATCAAGGTGTACTTGATGGAGAAGGTGCAGGAGACCAAGGTATGATGTTTGGTTACGCAAGTGATGAAACAGCTGAATATATGCCTCTTCCAATTACACTTGCTCATAAATTAACTAGACGTCTTACAGAAATTAGAAAATCTGGATTAACTGATCATTTACGTCCAGATGGTAAGAGCCAAGTATCTGTTGAATATGATGAAAACGGAAATGTAAAAAGAATTGAAGCAATTGTTGTTTCAACTCAACATGATGAAAAAATCACTCAAGAAGAACTTCACGAATTAATTAGAAATGAAGTTATTAATAAAGTAATTCCACTTGAATTAATTGATGAAAATACAAAAATTTATATCAATCCAACTGGAAGATTTGTAATTGGTGGTCCAAAAGGTGATTCAGGTTTAACAGGAAGAAAAATTATTGTAGATACTTATGGTGGATATGCTCGTCATGGAGGAGGAGCATTCTCTGGAAAAGATCCAACTAAAGTAGATAGAAGTGCAGCTTATGCAGCAAGATATGTTGCTAAAAACTTTGTTGCAGCTGGTTTTGCTAAAAAAATGGAAATCCAATTATCATATGCAATTGGTGTAGCTGAACCTACTTCAATTTCAATTGAAACATATGGTACATCTAGTTATTCTGAACAAGAATTAATTCAAATTGCAAGAAATGTATTTGATTTAACTCCAAAAGGGATAATTAATTCTTTAGATTTAAGAAAACCAATCTATAAACAAACTGCAGCCTATGGACATTTTGGAAGAAATGATTTAGATTTACCTTGGGAAAGATTAGACAAAGTAGAAGAACTAAAAAAATATCAAAGATAAAATAAAAAATCACCCTTAGAACCTGTTCGGTAAAAACGGACAAGTTAAAAAAAGATACTATTAAGAGTTAACTTCCTAAATTCAAGCGGAGTTAGCTCTTTTATTTTCTCTTGTAATCTTTCATTATTGTAGTACTCTATAAATTTATTTATTGTCTCA
>JBGVCU010000059.1:0-68917 GCA_045119035.1 Bacilli bacterium
CAATATTATTATAGGAAATTATGAACATAAATAAAAGCGTTTAGTATTTAATGTACTAGACGCTTTTAATTATCTTAGAAGATTTTAATAATTATCTTAAAATCTCAAAATCTTAAAACCTCAAAAGATTTTACAGAACCAAAATAGATTAGCAATTGCTAATCTATTTTTTTATGAATTTAAACAAATATCCTTTTTATTTTCCATTTATTACAATATTTTTCTATATTTAAAGTTATTTTGCTTTGACAAATAATGTTTTAAAAATATTTAGTTACAATTTTGCTTGAAAAATAACATAATAGATAGTATAATATTGATAAGGGGGGATATATATGACAAATAAAATTTTTAAAAAACTTTCAGAAGCATCAGTTACTTTATTTCAGTATAATCGGATTACAACACAAATTACAACTGTAGAGCGTGTTTATTGTGATGTGAATAGATATATAAAGTGTGATGTTTTTAATTTGGATTTATCGTTAATTCATTTAATTTCCGCAAAAATTAAGCTAAAAGACTGTTCAGGAGATTATAGAAGTTGTTATGTTTCAAAAATTACAAATGGTGTAATTAATTCACCTGAATTTACAAAAGAGGCTTATATACAAAATGATAGTTCATCAACATCACAATTATTGGATATTACTGATCTTTTTGTAGACAACACTTCTAATTCTTTTTCGTTTGTAATTAAACCAGGAAATGATATTACTTCATTTAGCTGTAGCAGTGGTGATGCCGAAATATTCTTAGAATTCATTGAAGATAAATATAGTGTATATAAAAATTCAAAATTTAATGTTTCAGTAGGTGATACAACTAATTGTGTTATTAATCCATTATTCAAAAAATACGTAACATCAACTAAAATATTTTCACTTACAGGTGGGTATTTACCACTTGATTTATCATTAAATTATAGCTATTTAATGGCAAAAGAAAACAAAGAATGTTTTAAATTTAGTTATGAACAAAGTCTTTATATTAATGACAGTATTATTTACTATTTTGATGATATGTTTAATAGACATACTTTTATTAAATCAAATGTACCGTCAATTTATTATGATGTATCTAGTCCAGGTTTAGTACTTTATGTTGAAACAAATGGTTATTATATTACTGATGATAAAACATTAAGATTAGATTTTAATAGTAATGGAAAACTAACAAAAATTACAAAACAAATTGATGAACACAAAATAATTGAAAATAATATTAATTATATAAACAATAAAATATATAGTATCACAGATGATTTAAATAGAGTATGTTTGTTTACCTATGATAATTACGATAGTGCTAATTACAATATTACCATTACAAAACCGGACTCGACAATTGTTACTGTAACGATTGAAAATAATGTAGTAACGTCAATAAATGGTACTGTAAATAATTCGCAAATTAATAACAATATTGTATTTAAATATTTAGGAAATACTTCACTATCAATTTTATCTAGTGTTTGTGATTATACTCATGATGGAATCGAATTTTTTTATGATGATAATATTGCATTTAATGGATATAGGAATTATGTTTTAAAAAATTCTTCGAAATATCAAATTTCAAAAAATTTAATAAATACAAATAACAAACAAATTTGCATTAAAAATTATGATAGAGCAGGTAATTTAATAGATGAAAAATTTATCGAAGTAGATGATGAGGGAAGTGTAGTTAAATCATATGATATACGAAACGATGAGATTTCAAATGTTAAAACATTATACTATACACCGTATTCATATCATCCTAATAGTAATATTGAACCTCAGGAGATTAGTATAGATTTATTACCGGATTTTGAAATCTATAACTTTATTTATGATAATGATGAAATAAATAATCCATTAATTCACCAGATAACTGGATTAGATACATTGAATGATAAAGTAACTCAAAAATATAAAGTAAATTTCAAGACATGGTTTAGAGAGATTAAATTTTTCCCATATGAGACACCTAATGTTAATTTAAAAATACATATTGAATATTCTATGAATGATAGTGAAATAGGATCAAATATAATCTGTATACCATTAGATTTTTCTAAAGAAAATATTGTATCATATTATGAAAAAGAATTTACAATTCCAAGAAGCAATTGGGTAAATATTAAATTTTATTATAATGCCAGTGGTATTAGTTGTGAAATGAATTTAAGAAATTTATGTTTAACTAAAGCATTTTCTATTGAAACTATCGATTGTTTTAATAAAGATACTACAGAAGTTTCGTATTTACTTGATAATGAAAATTTCTGTCAAATAATAAAACCAAATAGAATAATTTTCTCATCTACACTTGATAATAATTCAAATTCTGTTTCAAGTGTTGATTTAACAAAATCGGATTATATTTTAACACTGAATAGTTATATTAAAAATCCGTCTAATCATCATTTATGGTATGATAACGGTAAATGTATGATAGCAAATATTAATAATGTAGTTATTTATCTCGATGAAAATAATAGTTTTCAATTGAATACTTTAAAAGTTGCCTCTTTATCATTTTTAGTAGATAGAACTATTTTTGTTAATAACTTAATCACTACTAATTATTATAAAGTTATTACTGAAGAAGATTATTCAAATATTAAACATACTGTTATTGAAACTTATGATTGTTTTGGCAAATTAGAATCTGTAGTTGATTCAAAAGGAAATACTCGTAATTATATGTATTCATATTCAAATTTAGAAGATGTTTTTAATGAAGAAATTATTAGTATAGACGGGAAAAGATCATATAAGCAACATAAAATAATCTATGGTAATGATTCAATTCAAGAAATTAAAATGGATTCTGACTATGAATTAATTAATTCTGGAAATGGAGTAGTTTCCACATTGCATATTAATAAGTTATCTGGACAATGTACAAAAATGATAATGCCAAATAATCAAGTCATTGAATATAATTATAAAGATGATAATTTTAGTATATCAGATATTAATACAACTATAAATAATATAAATAATAAAAATATAATTGATTATAATTACAATATAATTAATAAATTAAATCACAATAATTTTGATTATGATTTAACATATGGTAGTAGAAAAGAATTAACTAATATTAAAATATCATCTATTAATTTAATTAATAATAGTTATTCATATGGTTATGCTAATACTGGTATTGAAACTACTTATCCAACTGGATATAGTGAAGAAAGTTATTATGACGAGTATGGAAGATTATATAAAATTTCTTCTGATAATAATACATTATTTACTAACACTTATTCTGATGAAAACACGTATAATGTTGTTACTAATGGTACGACTGGGCAGAGAAATGCTGATTCTTTATTAAGAGTTTCAAATGATGGATATTTAGCTACTTATTATTATTACGATCAAACCGATTATAATGATGACAATTATATTGAGAAAAGAAATGATAATGGATATAAACAAGTAACAAAAATAACAAATGTTAGACTTACTAAACTATATGGTTATGATGCAAAAAGAAGAATAAAAACGACTAAAATAGAAACTCCACATTTTTATCAAAAAGAAGAATTTGAATATATAAATGGAGATAAGTATAACAGTGATTTAATCAATACTAATAAAATTTCTTACAAACTATCAACAAACACAAATACTACTTCAATTAATTCATCAAGATATTATGATAGTATATCAAGAGTTTCTGATACTTCTTTAATGATAAATAATAATTTTTCTATTAATAGATCTATTATATATAAAGAAAATGGAAGTTATTGCTCTAATTTCATAAATAGAATAATCTATAAACATAATGGACAGGTTTTCAATGATGAAAATATTGAATATGATTCATTAGGTAACATTAGTCGAGTTACATATAATGATAATAATAGTTCTATTGAATATTTCTATGATCAAATTGGTAGATTGATAAGAGAAAATAATCCTATTCTTCAAAAGAGTTATTTATATGACTATGATGCAGGCGGAAATATACTTAGCAAAAAGGAATATAATTTTACAACCACTGCTTTGAATAATAAAACTCCAATTAATATTTTCACTTTTTCATATGACTCTATTTATAAAGATAAACTAATAAAAGTAAATTCTGATAATTTAACGTATTTAAATAACGAAGTTTTACTTTCTTCATATAAGAATCATTCATTTACATGGTCAAAACGTAATAATTTAACTGCTCACTACAATACATCAACAGGTAATAGAACAGCTTATAAATATAATGAAAAAGGCCAAAGAATACAGAAAAATGTTCGTGTTGCATCAAACATTGAAAAAGAAATATATTATGTATATGACGGTAATAAGTTATTAGAAGAGCTTGTAACAAAAAAAGTGCTTTATCCTGCTGGTAATAATGGTAATGATTTATTATTTAAAAATATTTATTATTTATATGATGGCGATAATTTGATAGGTTTTAGTTATAATAATTCCTTATATTATTATTCATATGATTGCATAGGAAATATTAAATATATTTTGGATTCTACTTGTAATGTAGTTGCAAAATACGAATATGATGCTTGGGGAAATCACTTAGTGTACCAAAAAACATCTAGTGGATATACTTTAAATAATGCAGACACTTTTATTGGGAATATTAATTCAATTAGATATAAAGGATACTATTATGATGTTGAAACGGGATTATTTTGGTTATCCTCAAGGTATTATTCACCCGAATTATGTAGATTTATAAGTCCTGATGATATTGAATATCTAGATCCAGAAAGTGTAAATGGATTAAATTTATATTGCTACTGCAAAAATAATCCAATCATGTATGCCGATCCTAGTGGACATTTTACTATTGCTACTTTACTTATTTCTATAGGAATAAGTCTTGCATTTGAAGTTGTAGAAGATTTAATTGGAGATGGAAAACTAGGTGGAGATAAAGATAGATGGGATTATTTAGGAGCAGTAATCTCAGGTTTCTTCGGCGGACTAGGTGGTGGATTAGCTGCTCAAGCAATATTCTCTGTGGCTGGAGGACTAGCAGATGCTGCTATATCCGGAGATTTACATGAAAATGGTTTTTGGAGCACAATGGGAAGTATCGCCCTATCTACTGCAATATCATTTGGAGCAGGAGCTTTATCAAGAATAATTTCTAATAAAATTCAAATTAAAAAGCTAAATACCGATCCATTTAATAACAGAAATGTGGTTAGAAACTTGGGTGTTAATTATAGTTTTAAAAAGAATGGTAAGTCAGTAGAAGCAGCAATAAAAGCAATAAAAAATGGAAATTGGATCTCAAAAACTTTATGGGAAGGTTTTTCTTCTAATCTTGGAGGAAGTACTACATCTTTCGTTTGGGGATTAATATTTTAAGCATTGAGGGAGATATCTAAATTATGAAATTAACAAAATATGAATATAATCATAAAGATTGTGATAAAACAGGTAGATCATATTATGCAAAACCTGTGGAAAGATTTGCTTTTGTAATTTTAATAAATCTTGCTATTTTATCTTTGCCATTTGGATTAATCCTTATTGATAAGCCTTATAATATCATTTATGCAATTATAATATTAATTTGCATTTCAATATTTTCTATTATATTGGAATATAATCCTGTTATGATAATAAATTATATTGATTATATTATGTTTAATTTGTTTTTTAAAAACAACGTATATAAAATTTTTGTCCAAAAATTAAGAGATTATAATAATATACTTAAATTTGAAAAAAAATTAAATATATCAAATTTAAGAACTTCGTGTGTTAATTCAAAGAAAATATTGTTTCTTTTAAAGAGGAAAGGTTATAAAAAAGGAATTATATGTATGAATAAAATAATTTTAATTTTGGATAATAACGAAAAAGAGATTATTAAATATAATATAAATGAATTTTCTGATTTAGATAAATTTTTAAAATTTTTAAATAAAAATATTAATAATTAAACAAACATCACTTTTAACATTAAGGGTGGAGATGATAATCTCAGTTTCATCCTTTCTTACATTTAGATGACAAGAACGAAACCTGGGAATCCTAGTTGTCGCAACAGTCGAAAATGCAACTTGTTGCTTTTTCCTTATCCTGCCTATAAAATAAGCAAATTTGCAACACATTTTAGTTCAGTGACTGAGTATATTGCATTTGTTTTTCCTACAAATTTTAAAAAATATTTTATTTAATTGTTGTTGGCTTTCATTTTTTATAAAATTGTGCTATAATGAAAAAAATCTAGAATTTTCTGTAGGAGGTGCATTATCAGATTTTCACTATTCTGCTTATGGAATTAATGGATATACTACTCTAGATAATTTACCTTCAACAAGTACAAAAATATTTAAAGGTATTGGTTTTGGTTTAATTGCTTTAGATGTCATAGAAGCAGGATATTATAGTTATCAAAATGGCCATTCTTTCGGTCAAGTAGTACTAAATGTCAGATTGACTACAGGGAAAAACATACTTGTCTTTAAAGCAGCTACAGGTGTGGCAATAACTGTTGGAACTTGGGCAGGAGCAAAATTTGGGTCTTCTTTGGGATCAGCTGCTGGACCAGTAGGATTTGCTATCGGAGCGGTGGCAGGGGCTGCCGTTGGATGGATTATTGATGAGTTTGGTGATGTGATTATTGATTGGGTAGTAGGATGGTTTGATTAATTAGGAGGAAAAATATGAAAATAATACCAGTTAAATTTATTATTATTTTAAGTCTTATCTGTATATTAATTTTTCCAACATGCTTTTATTTAATTGGATTCTTAGTTTTCTATTTATTAACACTTGGTAATTCAGTGGTTCCATTTTATTTAATCTGTGCTCCAATGGGGTTTGGTATACTTTTTGAGTTTTTGGTTTTAATAACTCCGGAATTTTTTAAATTAATTATTAAAAATGGAATTATTGAAAATAATATAATGGATGGAACTAATAATGATGGATGGTGCGAAAGTATATCTAATATTAGAAAAATTGAATTAGTCGGAAAAGAGGAAGTACAAAAATACTTTAAGCAATTTAATAAAAGCAAAGCTATATTAATTGATTTTGGAAATTATAATGTTAAATATATTTATGTTGGATTATTTTCTAAAAAGCAAATCAAAAAAATAATGAAATTATTAAACAATAAATAAAACATAGAATTTAGACACTAACCACTTTGTTGAGTAACACCAATAAGGTGGTTTTTTATATGTAATCTAGGTATTCTAGTTACTAAATATTGACGTGTGAAGAAAAGTGAAGGACGATTTATCCTGTTACAGATTTATATAACTTTTAAAATTTTTTAATTTTGACCCGGACACTTTAATAGTTAAATGTATGTTACTATTGAAGGAGAAATTTTATGAGTAAAGAAAAGGTTATTGAAATTAAAATAAACGATGTGACTTATATTGTGTCTGAAGTAAATAGAAATGATGATCACTTAAAACAAATAATTAAAGATATACTCATAGAAATATTAAAATATGAGAATAAACATTAATAATATGATAAAACATAGATGGCTAGTCATATGTTTTATTTTACAGGAGGTAAAATGAAACAAAAAGAAGTATATAAGACAGCAATTTATTGTCGTTTATCATTAGATGATGGATATTCGGGTTTTAATTACAATCCATCCAATTTTAAAAATATAGCAAGATATTAAAAAGGTTCAATATTTTAATATGTTATTTAAAATCCCTCACCTATTTATAAGGTGAGGGATTTATTACATTAATATATCAATTATCTTTAGGTAATTTAGTTCAATATAATCATTGCTTTCTACTAAATAAGCTTCTTCTTTAAATACATGATAAGGTATACTTTTTCTTCTTTTTTCTGATGTATCATGATAATATTTACTAAAAATTTCTATTGGTAGTAAATACACTTCATTAAGTGTAGAAAATTCAATTATTAAAAAACTAATACCACCATGTTTTTTAACAGTTTCTAAATGTTTTATTTGATGTTTATAAATTCGATTGTAAGAAAAAGATTTTGCTTGTGTTGTTTTTGCTTCAAAGTCAATATATTTTCCTTTATAAATACCATTATAATCTGTTGTTGATGGTATTTTAAAATAAGCTTCTGTGATTTTGGCTCTGGAACGTTTCGGATACATTACTTTAACAAGTTGAATTGGTGTAGGTTTTTTGTAAATTATAGCTATATCATGGTCTAAATAATGATTATTTGCAAGATTAATTTTATTTTCAAAAGAAATACCTAAATTTGCTTTTTTTATATTTTTTCCAAACATATTATATCCCCCTTTATGTTTATATAATTTTATCATTTTATTATTAAGTTAAACAAGTAAAATACTAAATTTCAAAGGTTTTTTAAAATATTTTCAAAATCAAGATATTCTATTTAATTGTTTGACTTTAAAATGATTTTATAGTATAATTAATAAGGTATTAAAAAAGGTTTTAATATTTTAAAAAATATTTTATATATAGAAGGAGAAAAAGAAATGCCAACATTAATTTTAGCGTCTTTAGGGACAATAATGGGTTGGATTTTCTTCGTTGTTGCTTTAGTTGCAGCTGCTTTTGTTATTTTATTTGTTAACAAAAGTGCTGAAGGAAGAGGCGAATCTAAAGGTTATTCAAGAGGTAAGAACGAAGGTGTTCTTGAAACAGAAGAACGTTTCCGTGCTCTTGGAAAACAAGCTGAAAAAATTATTGAAGATGCAAAAAAAGAAGGAGAATCTTCTAAACGTACATTAATAAATGAAGCTAAATTAGAAATTGCAGATTTAAAGAAAAATCACGAAAAAGAAGTAAATGAAAAGAAAATGGAACTTCAAGATCAAGCAAAAAAACTAGATCGTCGTGAAGAAAAATTAGATGACCGTTCAAACAACTTAGATAAACGTGAAGATAGTTTAATCCAAAAAGAAAATAAACTTGAAGAACGTAAAGCAGAAGTTGAAAAAAGAAGTGACAAAGTTGAGGAATTAATCCAAGAACAAGAAAAGAGATTATACGAAATCGGTAGTTTAACAAACTCTGAAGCTCGTGAAATGATTTTAGAAAAAGTTGAAAATGAAATGGAATCTGAGATTGCTGTTTACATTAAAGAAGAAGTTGAAAAAGCTAAATATGAAGCTACTAGAAAATCTCAAGTTATTCTAGCTAATGCTATTCAACAATACGCTAATGAAACAATTCAAGAAAAAACAGTATCTGTTGTTTCACTTCCAAATGATGAAATGAAAGGACGTATTATCGGTCGTGAAGGGCGTAATATTCGTGCAATAGAAGCCGTAACAGGAGTTGACTTAATTATCGATGATACACCAGATTCTGTAGTTGTTTCATGTTTTGATCCAATTAGACGTGAAATAGCTCGTCGTACACTAGAAACTTTAATTTCAGATGGTCGTATTCAACCACCTCGAATTGAAGAAGTATTTAACAAATGTACAAAAGAATTAGAAATGCAAATGCGTGAAGAAGGAGAAAAAGCAATATTTGAAACAGGTATTGGAAAAATTCATCCTGAACTTGTTAAACTTGTTGGAAGATTATATTTTAGAACAAGTTATGGACAAAATGCATTAGCTCACTCAAAAGAAGTTGCTTTCCTTGCTGGAAAACTTGCAGCTGAAATTGGTGAAGATGAAATCTTAGCACGTCGTGCTGGATTACTTCATGATATTGGTAAAGCTGTTGACCATGAAATGGAAGGAAGCCATGTTGATATCGGTGTTGATTTAGCTACTAAGTTTAGAGAACACGCAACAGTAATTGATGCTATTGCATCTCACCATGGTGACAAAGAAGCTCAAACAATTATTGCTCATTTAGTTGCAGCAGCTGATACTTTATCTGCAGCAAGACCTGGTGCTAGAAGTGAATCATTAGATAGTTATATTAAACGTCTTCAACAATTAGAAGAATTAACAAATGAGTTTAAAGGTGTTGATAAATCATATGCTCTTCAAGCTGGACGTGAAGTTAGAATTATGGTTAAACCAGAAGAAGTTGATGATGCAACAGCTTATAAACTAGCAAGAGACATTAAAAACAAAATTGAAACTACAATGCAATATCCTGGTAACATCAAAGTTGTTGTTATTAGAGAAGTTCGTGTAAACGAAGTAGCTAGATAGGAAAATAAGTTAAATGAAAATATTATTAATTGGCGATATTTTTAGTAAAGCAGGTCGTGACATTATAGAAGATGTTCTTCCTACTATTAAACAAGATTATGGAATTAATTTTATTGTTGCAAATGGTGAGAATATTGCACATGGAAATGGAATTAATGAAAAATATTATCGCTTTTTATTAGATAATCATGTTGATGTTGTAACACTTGGAAATCATACATTTGGAAATCAAGATGTTTTGAATTTTATGAATGACGCAAAACATTTAGTAAGACCTCTTAATTATCCAAATTGTACTCATGGAAGAGGATATACAACAATCAAATATAATCAAACAACAATTACGGTATTTCAAGTATTAGGTCGTACATTTGATAATAGTTCTTTAGATTGTCCATTTAAAGCAACAGAAGAATTATTAAAGAATGTTAAAAGTGATATCTATATTTGTGATTTTCATGGAGAAGCAACTTCTGAAAAGATTGCTTATGGACTTCATTTTGATGGACGTGTAAACATTATTGTTGGTACACATACACATGTTCAAACAAATGATGCTCATGTACTTCAAAATGGTACAATGTATATGACGGATTTAGGTATGACTGGTGCAAGAGATGGTGTAATTGGAGTTGAACCACAGTATATTATTAAGAAGTTTTTAACAGGTATGCCAACTCGTCATGTGCCTATGGAAAACGGTAAAAAACAATTCTGTGGACTTGTTGTAGATATTAATGAAACTAATCATAAAGTGACATCTTTCGACATTATTAATGTGATAAAATAGTTATGTAATTTTTGAATTACATGATGAAAAATCTAATTAGTATAGGAGGATATTATGGAAGTATTAAAAGTTTCATCAAAATCAAAACCAAATTCAGTAGCTGGAGCTCTAGCAAATGCCTTTAGAGATAAGCAAGTTGTAGAGATACAAGCAGTGGGGGCTGGGTCTTTAAATCAAGCTGTTAAAGCTATTGCTATTGCAAGAGGTTATGTTGCTCCAACAGGAAAAGATTTAGTATGTATTCCTGCGTTTAGTGACATCGTAATTGATGGGGAAGAACGCACAGCGATTAAATTTATCGTTGAAACAAGAAAATAAGAATATAAGAAGTTGGCATTGCCAACTTTTTACATATTGGAGGGGTAAAATGTCTATTCTACCAATTATTAAAACAGAACGTTTAATATTAAGAAATATTTCCATGGGTGATGTTGATGATATGTATGAATATTCAAAAACAAATTTAGTTGGGCCAACAGCTGGATGGAAACCTCATGGTAGTATCTTTGAAACAAAGTCAATTATTGCTAGTTTTATTGGTAACCAATCAAGAGGTGACTTAGGAGTTTGGGCAATTGTTTTAAAAGAAACTGGGAAAATGATTGGAACTATTGAACTATACAATCATGTTCCAAAGTTTTTTGCTGAACTTGGCTACTCATTAAATCCTAAATTTTGGGGACATGGTTATGCAACCGAAGCTGCAAAAGCTGTTGTAGATTTTGGATTTAATAGTTTAAGACTAAAAAGGATAGAAGCAGGAACTTTTGAAACAAATATTCAGTCAATAAGAGTTTGTGAAAAAGTTGGATTTACAAAAGAAGGGGTACTTAAAAATAGTTATCTTAGATATGATGGTATTGTTTTTAATAAAGTCATATTTGGATTAACTGATACAGATTATTATCAAAAAATTAAAATAGCTAGTTAGGAAGAACTAATATGAGTAAAGATTATAGCAAATATTTTGAACCATCAATTCAAGCTGCTAGAAAAAGAAGAAGAACTGATGTTGAATATATTGATTTTAAACTAGATGATAAATATAAAGGATTAGGTAATGGATTAACATATTTACTTAAGACTTATGGGTGTCAAGGAAATCTAGCAGATAGTGAAAAAATTGCAGGAATTTTAGAATCTATGGGATTTACTCCTGGTAATGATGAAAAAGACTCAAACGTAGTATTATTTAATACATGTGCAATTAGAGAAAATGCTGAAGATAGAGTATTTGGTGAACTTGGAAGAATCCAAAAATTTAAAAAATTCAATCCTAATATGATTGTAGGAATTTGCGGATGCATGCCGCAAGAAGAAAAAACAATCATAAATTTAAAGAAAAAAGTTCCTGGTATTGATTTAGTTTTTGGTACTCATAATATTACTTCGATTCCAGAATATTTATATGATATTATTCATGAATCAAAGAAAGTATTAGAAGTTAAATCTATTGAAGGAGATATTTTTGAAAGCGTACCTGTTGTTAGAGAAAATTCTCATAAAGCATGGGTAAATATTATGTATGGATGTGACGAGTTCTGTACTTATTGTATAGTTCCTTATACAAGAGGAAAAGAACGTTCAAGAAAACCAGAAGCAATTATTAAAGAAGTTGAAGAACTTGCAAGTAAAGGTTATATTGAGGTAACACTTCTTGGTCAAAACGTAAATGCATATGGAAACGACTTAGAAGGTGATTATTCTTTTGGTGATTTATTAAATGATTTAAATAAAACAGCAATTAAACGAATTCGTTATACTACATCTCATCCGCGAGATTTAGATTCAAAAACTATTGATGCAATGGCTAAAGGTGGAAACATTATGCCACACTTACATTTACCTGTTCAATCAGGAAACAATGAAGTTTTAAAAAGAATGAATCGTAAATATACTAAAGAAGAATATATGGCTAAAGTTAATGAACTTAAAGCTAAAATACCTGGAATTAGCTTAACAACAGATATTATTGTTGCTTTTCCTGGTGAAACTGAAGAACAATTTTTAGATACCTTATCATTAGTAAAAGAAGCTGAATATGAAGGTGCATTTACATTCATATATTCACCACGTGAAGGTACACCTGCGGCAACATATCCTAATCCATTAACTGAAGAACAAAAACATGATAGATTAAATCAATTAATTGAAGTTGTAAATGAATATAGTTTAAAAGGAAATAAACGCTTTGAAGGAAAAGTTGTAGAAGTGTTAGTGGATGGAGTAAGTAAAAATAATGAACAAATGGTGTCAGGATATTCTGAACACAATAAACTCGTAAATTTCGAAGGTGATTCTAGTTTAATAGGTAGTTTAGTTAAAGTTAAAATCACTAAAGCTTATAGTTGGCATTTATTTGGTGAAATTGTAAAATAATTTGTAATGTCTTAATTTCTCTTACATATAATTAAATGAAAATCTCACTTTATTAATTGTATTGAATATATTAATAATGAGGAGGGGAAACATGAGTGAAGTAAGAGAAATAGTTACTAGGGCAATAGTAGCAAAAGGTAAAAAGATTTTTCGAGTAAATCAAGTAATTGTTCCAACTAATGAATGTTATAGTGTTTTAGGCTGCTGGGTATTAAATCATGAATTTGAAGCTACATTAAATAAAAATAACAAAGTAGATTTAAATGGATCATTTGAAGTAGATGTTTGGTATGCATATGACAACAATTGTAAAACAGATATTGCTAGAGGAAATCCTGAATATACTGGTACTATTAAAGTTAGAGATTTAATATGCAATAACATTATTAGTGATCATTGTGATGTAACTGCCCGTATTATTCAACAACCTACTTGTACAAATGCAAAAATCACTGAATGTGGTATTGAAGTAGAAGTAGTATTTGAAGTAATAGTTGAGGTAATTGGTGAAACAAAAATGGTTGTAACTGTATTTGAACCTTGTGACAATTTTGAACCTTGTGATGATTTTGAAAATGAAATTAATGAAGATTTCTTAAATGAAACATCAAAGGAATGATATTGTGAATTTTCATATTGTTAGAACTAATGAATCACTAAAAGATATTTGTTTAATTTATAACATTGATATTGATGAAATAAAACAAGCAAATAAACATATACGAATTTGGGAAAATTTAAGTCCTGGACTAAAAATAAAACTTCCAGAAATTCCTGAATCACTTGCTTTAGAACTTGATGATGTCGAGCCTTTTATTGAAGATTATTATCCTAAATTGGATTTTTTAATTGAGGAAAAAGAAATAACAAAAGACGAACTAATTAACAAGGAAATAAGTGATGTCAAAAAAAATGTAAATAAATTTTATCAATATCCAAATTATTTTTATCCATATGGATATAATTATCCTTATAGAGGATATTATAATGTTTATAAAAATAGAAATAAAAGAAAATAAACACCTGTAATATATTACAGGTGTTTTATTTAAACTTGATATGGAGTAGGGTATGGGTAAGGATAAGGTTGCGGATAATAGTATGGTTGAGGATATGGATATGGAGCATAGTTATTATATTGATTATATCCACAACAACTGTTATTATTACCATTACAACAATTATTTCTTCCTAGCCAAAATGGAGCAGTTAATATAGCAGCTCCAGCAAGAAGCCATAATCTTTCATTTTCACAGCATGGTCGATTATATTGTCTCATTTTATACCTCCTCTAAATTATAATATGAGAATTATTTTATTATTGATTAGGCTAATATGATAAAGAAACATATTTAAAAAAATATTCTTCTAAGGTTAGATTTTCATTATATATTATTGTAGCAATCTTTTTTCCTACATATCTATAATGCCATGGTTCAAAGGGATATTTAGTAATTTCTTCTTTACCTTTTGGATATCTTAAAATAAACCCATGTTTATAACATATCTCATTTAATTCCTTATATAATAAGGAATGTTCAAGTTCATATGTTAATCCTATATCTCTTGATGAAATATCAACAGCATATCCAGTTTGGTGCTCAGAATGACCAGGTTTTGCGGTTAAATTATCGTTATTATTTAAATATAATATTGTTTGTTTTTCATATGAGCGGTAAGCAGAAAATACAGTTATAATAGTCTTTAATTCTTTTTGAAGATTTATTAAAGCATCATTTACTTCTTTTTTAATTAATGTTACTTCATCTCTTTTGATATAATCAATAGCAATTATTTCTAATTCATCAGGAATATATTTTTCATCTAAGTAGAAATTTCTATTAACTAGAAAAATTGGATCAACAATTGCTTTATGTAAGCTATTATTAATTAAAAAAGTTGGATAATTTTTCTTATTAATTTCTTCTATAGATTTATTATTAAAACTACATAACATTATTATTGTAAAAAATAATAATAAAAAAGAAAGGATTTTTTTCATTAAACCACCATTATTATTTTGATTTATTGAGAAAAATATTATACATTTCAATAAGATATTTAATTTGTTAAAAATTGAAAATTATGGTATACTATAGATAATAATATGTAAAAGAAAGTTGGTATTTCTTATGAGTAAAATTGTCATTGTCGATGGAAATAGTATAATGTTTAGAGCTTATTATGCAACAGCATACAGTGGAAACTTAATGCAAACATCAAGTGGAATTTATACAAATGCTATTTATACTTTTATTGTAATGATGCAAAAAATTCTTTCAACTGAAAACATGACAAATTTATTTATTGCATTTGATAAAGGTAAAAAAACTCTTCGTCATAAAGAATATGATGACTATAAAGGTACAAGAAAAAAGATGCCTGAAGAACTTGCTATGCAAATTCCTTTTATTAAAGAATACTTAGATGTGATAGGAATTAATCGTTTAGAATTAGATGATTATGAAGCTGATGACATTGTAGGAACTCTTGCAAAAAGAAGTAAAGATCTTTTTGATGAAGTAGAAGTAATTAGTGGAGATAAAGATTTACTTCAATTAGTTGGTGGAAATATAAAAGTATTTTTAACAAAGAAAGGTTTAACAGATTTAGATGAATATAATGAATTAAATTTCTTTGAAAAGATGGATTTTATTCCTAGTCAATTAATTGATTATAAAGGTCTTGTTGGAGATTCTAGTGATAATTTACCTGGAATTCCTGGAATTGGTCCAAAAACAGCAACTAAACTTTTAAAAGAATTTCATACATTAGAAAATATTATTGATAAT
The DNA here is from genome assembly GCA_045119035.1 of Bacilli bacterium. Taxonomy (GTDB): domain Bacteria; phylum Bacillota_I; class Bacilli_A; order ML615J-28; family CAG-313; genus CAYVQA01. The sequence goes on from JBGVCU010000059.1 coordinate 16,060, forward strand.
GCAGAAAATATTAAAGGTAAAACTGGAACTTTAATTTTAGAAAATAAAGAACAAGCATTAAAATGTAAGCATCTTGCTACAATATATACTGATGCAATGTTCGAATTAGATATTAATGAAACAAAAATAAAAGAGGTTGATAAAAAGGCTTTAAGAAAATTTTATGAAAGATTTGAATTTAATTCTTTTATTAAAAGATTAGGTGATATTGAAGAAGAAAATAATGAAACTATATCTTTTAATGAAATTATTGTAAATCCAAATAAATTAGATATTTCATCTAATAAGATATATATTGATATTGAACTTAATGACGAAAATAATCACCGAGGTAATGTTTTAGGAATTGCTATTTTAAATAATAATAATCGTTATTTTTTAAATAAAAATTATAATTTAATTAAAGACTTTTTAAATAATAATGATTATGAGTTAGTTACAACTGATTCAAAAAAACTTATTATTGGGTTAAAAAAACTAGGATTTGATGTTGAAAATATTATTTTTGATTTAACATTAGCATCTTACTTAGTTGATCCTTCACTTGGAAGTAAAGATGTAAAGGATATGATTGAGAAATTTATTAGTTCAAATTTACCATATGCTGAAAGTGTATATGGTAAAAAAAGACCTTTTGTAATTGATGATGAAAATAAATTAATCAATTATTCTTTAGATAAATTAAGTTATTTAGAAAAAGTTGAATCTGTGGTTGTTAATAGATTAAAAGATGAAAAAACATATGATTTATTAATAAGTATGGAACTTCCTTTAGCAAAAGTTTTAGCTGATGTTGAAATGAATGGTTTTAAGGTTGATTTAAATAGATTAAGCGAATTAGGTCAAGTTTTTAATGAAAAGATTAGTGAACTTGAAAAAGAAATTTATGAAGCTGCTGGTCATGAATTTAATATTGCTTCTCCTAAACAATTAGGTGTAGTAATTTTTGAAGAAATGCAACTTGCTAAGGGAAAGAAAAATAAAACAGGTTATTCTACATCTGCAGATGTATTAGAAAAACTTGCTAAAAATCATCCTTTTGCGAAAATGATTCTTGAATATCGTAAATATGCTAAGCTTGTTTCAACTTATGTTAATGGTTTAGAATCAGAAATTTATGAGGATGGTTTAGTTCATACTACATTTAAACAGGCTTTAACATTAACAGGAAGACTATCTTCTGTTGAGCCAAATATTCAAAATATTCCTGTAAGAACAGAAGAAGGACGTCTTATTCGTAGTGCTTTCATTCCAAGACAAAATGATGGTATTTTAGTAAGTGCTGACTATTCTCAAATTGAACTTCGTGTGCTTGCAACTATTGCTGGATGTGACACAATGATTAAAGAAATCAACGAAGGAATTGATTTCCATACGTCTACTGCAGCAAAAATATACAATATTTCTTTAAATGAAGTTACAAAAGAACAAAGAAGAATTGCAAAAGCTGTTAATTTTGGAATAGTATATGGTATGAGTGCGTTTGGATTATCAGAAGATTTAGGAATCAGTGTTCAAGAAGCTAATGATTTTATTTATCGTTATTTTGAAGTATATCCGGAAATTAAATCATACTTAAATCGTGTTGTTAACGAAACAATGGAAAAAGGATATACAGCAACATATTTTAATCGTCGTAGATATATTCCAGAAATTCAGAATTCAAATTTTATGATTAAAGAGTTTGGGAAACGTACTGCAATGAACGCACCTATTCAAGGAACAGCTGCTGATATTATGAAACTTGCAATGATTGCAGTTGATAAAAAAATTAAAGAAAATAATTTAAATTCAAAAATGGTTGCTCAAGTTCATGATGAATTAATCATTGATGCAACAAGAGATGAATTATTTACAGTTATTGATATTTTAAAAGAAACAATGTCTCAAGTTGTAAATATTGGCGTTAATCTTGATGTTGACGTTGAAGTTGGGGCAAATTGGAATTTAAAATAAGGAGACTTTTATGAAAGAATTATTTACAAGAAGAAGTGTTAGAAAATACTTACCTACAAAAGTAAAAGAAGAAGATATTGAAAAATTATTAAAAGCAGGAATGTATGCTCCAAGTGCAATAAATGAACAACCATGGGAGTTTATAGTTATTGATGATGAAGCAATTATTAAAGATTTAGGAAGTGTAAATACTAGATCTACTTTTATTCAAACAGCACCTCTTCTTATAATTATTCTTGGAAATAAAAATAAATATAAGTGTCCACTTTATTCTCAGGATTTAGCTGCTTCTACTCAAAATATATTATTAGAAGCTCGTTATTTAGGCCTTGGAACTTGCTGGATTGGAGTTAACGGTTTAAGTGAAAGAGTTAACAATATAATTGAATATTTTAATTTACCTGAGAATATTGAACCTTTTAGTATGATTACTGTAGGGTATCCAGAAAGTGACGATGCGTTTTTTGATGCAAATAGAGAAAATTTAGATTTAATACATAGAAATAGGTGGTAAAATGCCAGAATTACCAGAAGTAGAAACTGTCAGAAGAACTTTAGAACTTCACTTGTTAGGTGAAACAATTGATAATGTATATGTTTATTATGATAAAATGTTAGCACCTAGTAAAGATGATTTTATTTATAAATTACCAAATCAAACTTTTAGAAGCATTAAAAGATATGGTAAATACTTATTTTTTATTTTAGATGATTATACGATAATATCTCATTTAAGAATGGAAGGAAAGTATTTTATAAGAAATTTAGAAAGCCCATATCTTCATGAACATGTTATTTTTATTTTAAAGAGCGGAAAATCTTTAAGATATCATGATGTTAGAAAATTCGGTACAATGAAATTAGTACCTACTACTGATTTAAAAGAAGTATTCAAAGAAACAGAACTTGCTAAACTAGGAAAAGAAGCAAATGACACTTCTTTAACAAAAGAAGAGTTATTTAATAAAATTCACAAATTAAATGTGCCGATTAAAACAGTATTACTAGATCAAGAAGTTTTATGTGGTTTAGGTAATATTTATGTTGATGAGGTATGTTTTAAATGTAATCTACACCCATTACAAATTGCATCTACCTTAACGATGGAGGATTGTGAAAATATTATAAGATCATCTATTGAAGTATTAAATTACGCTATCATGTGTGGTGGTACTACAATTAGATCATATACAAGTAGTTTAGGAGTTACAGGAAGATTTCAACTTAATTTAAATGTTCATACGCAAGTTGGAAAACCATGTAAAATATGCAATACAATTATTAAAAAGATTAAAGTTGGCGGTCGTGGAACGTATTATTGTCCTGTTTGTCAACAAAAATCACCATTAATTATTGGAATAACAGGAGGTATTTCATCTGGTAAAACAAGTGTTGTAAATTATATAAAAGATAAATATGCTAAGTATACATATATTGATACAGATGAAATTACACATAAATTATATAAAGATAACAAAGTTATTGAAATGATAAAATTTAACTTTGGAATTGAAGTCATTGAAAACAATGAAATTAATCGTAAAATTCTAGGTAGTATAATTTATAATAATAAAGAAAAACGCGAATTATTAAATAGTATTATTCATCCAATGGTTATTAAAGAAGTGAAAAAACAAATTAAAAATAGTGTTTCTAAACTTATTTTTGTTAGTGTTCCATTACTTTTTGAAGCAAATATGGAAGATATGATGGATGAGGTTTGGTATGTTTATACTAGTAAAGAAAGCCAAATAGAGCGTTTAATGAAACGAGATAATATTGATTATGAATATGCGCTTCTAAAAATAAATTCGCAAATGAGTGATGAAGAAAAAAGAAAATTATTGTCAAAAAAACAAAATGTTGTTTTAATTGATAATTCTTCTGATTTATGTTATACTTATCAAGATATTGAAAAATTGATGAAACAAAGAGGTAAATAAAATGAGTTTAAGAGTTTTCTTTAGTAAAAGTGTTAGTACATATGAAAATGCAAAAGAAAAAGAATTATGTTCTCATGTGTATATGAATGATTATCAAACTGTAAGACACCATATTATTCAAGCATCTGAAGCATTAGGATATAAAGTGGTTAGTATTGATGATAATTATTCTGAGATTTTTGTAGAAATAAAAAATGTTCAAGATGTTATTTTAAGTATTGTTAGAGTAGGAGTAAGTTCTTGTCGAGTTGATTTAACTGTTAATGTTTTATCAGGTATTAGTCTTGGTAAAGCACCTAGAATTATTAAAGAGTTCTATAATCAACTAGATAGAAGATTAACTTATAAAAAATAATGGCAAATAATTACTATACATTACCGTATGCGGTTATAGCGTATAATCCACTAACTAGTACAGATCGAAAACTATTAAGTAAATTATATGGACCATTTATTGGTAAAGAAGCACTTGATTTATTTGTTTATTTACATGATTTAATTACACATGATGAAATTGAATCAAAACAAGAATCACACACTAAATTATTTGTTAAACTAAATATTGATAATTTTGAAACATTTAATATTATTAAAGAAAAACTAGAAGCCTCATCACTTCTTTCAACATATACTAATGATTTAATAACAATTTATGTATTACATGATATTTTAAAACCAATTGATTTTTTTGATGATTTATTACTTTCATCAATGTTAAAACAAACAATTGGTGTTGTGGAATATGAAAATCTTCAAAGAGATTTACTTGTTACAAGTTATGATTTAAACGAATTTCAAAATGTTACAAAAAGTTTTGATGAAGTATATACATTAGATTGTTATGAATCTTCAAATTATGATAAATGGTGGTCAAGCGTAAAAAGATCTAGACCTCATTTATTACATAATCATTTTGATTATGAAGTAATTTTAGCTCAAATTGAACCACTTGATGTATATGAATTAAGTGATTTAAGGAGTACAAAATTTTATAATATTTTAAACAGCGTTAGTTTTTGTTTTTCGCTTACTAATGAAGAGATTGTTCTTTGTTTAAGAAGTATCATTAGAGTTGATAAAATGTTTGATGAAAAAGCATTTATAAAAGCATGTAAAAAAGCATATGATAAAAAATTAACGAAGGAAAATGTAACTATCAAACCTATAAAACAAAGTAGTTCTGATAATGAACTAATTGAAATACTTGAAAAAACTAATCATAGTGCTGTTGTTGCTGCTCGTTTTGGTAAAGGACTTGTTGCCTCAGAAATTGAGGTTTTAGAGTCACTTCACAGAAAACATGGATTTAGTCATGGTTTTATTAATGTTTTATTAATTTATGTTCTAAGTCAAACAAGTGGGTCATTCCCAGCACTTAACTATTTTTTAAAGATTGCTAATGAATGGTATCGTAAGGGAATTAAAACAACAAAAGAAGCATTAGATTATATAGAAAATCCTGAAAAAGAAGAAACAGTTTATCAAAAGAAAACTTATTCTAAAAAACCTGTTGTAAAAGCTCCTTCATGGGTTGAACAACATTTAAAAGATACAAAACAAGAAGAAGTTACAAAAGAAGAATCAATTAGTGATTTGGAAGATTTCTTCAACAAATAGAGGTATAACATGGAGAATAAAGATTTAAATCTTTTACTTAAAGAACTAAATAATAATGAATCTATTCAAAAATTTATTCAAGAAAATAATTTAACAACTGAATATATTAATAAAAATTTAACATCATTTTTAGCTTATTTATCAAGTGAAAAGAAGTGTCTTAATTGTCCTGGTCTTTCTTCTTGTAAACAAGCACAAGAAGGAATGAAAATAAATCTTAAATATACATATAAAGTAGAACCTTTTTATGATGAGTGTAAATTCTTAATAGAAGAGTTAAAAAATACAAATCACCTATATACTGAAGGATATGATTTTGATTCTTTAGTAAATCAAAAGGTATTTATTACAAAAGAAAGAGCAAATGTTTTAAGCTTAATTAAAGAATTCTTAGATAATTATGAAAAAGACGAATTTGTAAAAGGTCTATATATTCAAGGAAAACACGGTACTGGTAAAACATTCTTAATGGCTTATATTGCTAAATCACTAGCTGATAGAGGTCATGATGTATTGTTTATGTTTTATCCAGATTTAGTTAGAAAAGTAAAAAGTTTAATTCAAGATAATAAACTTGAACAAGGAATTACTGAACTTAAAAATGTTGATGTTTTAATGTTAGATGATTTTGGGGCGGAAAATTCTACTGCTTTTATTAGAGATGAGATTTTAAGTCCTATTTTACAATATCGTATGAATAATAACTTACCAACATTTATGACATCTAATTTAGAAGATGAACAGTTAATTAATCATTTAGCTGATAGTAATAACGGAACTGATTTAGTAAGAGCATCACGTATTAGAGAACGTATTAGAGCTATGATGAATTATGTTCAGTTAGATGGTGCTGTATACCGTTAATTTAAGTAAATATTTTGACAAAATCGTTAATAAAGAGTATAATATTTTTAGAATATTGGTGTTGATGAGGACACGATAATTTAATAATTACTTTACAAGTGAGGCGTGAGAGTGGAAAACGCTAAAGGAAAATAAATTATTACTACCTCGGAGCTGTTTATGTAATGTAAACCGGGTATGCCCGATATAGCTGTAATGAGTACAAATCAAGGTGGTACCACGGAAAAAAAGAAATTTCGTCCTTAGAAAGTAGCGTAAGCTAAACTTCTAGGGATTTTTTATTTTATTAGGAGGAAAATATGTCACAAATTAATATTAAATTTCCAGATGGATCAATTAAACAATTTGAACAAGGTGTAAGTGCATTAGACATTGCTAAAGGTATCTCATCATCTTTAGCTAAAAAATGTATTATTGCAAAATTAAATAATGAATTTATCGATTTAGAAAGACCTATTTTAGTAGACGGTTCTATTGAGCTTGTTACAGGTGATGTTGAAGGTTTAGGTGATATTTATAATCATTCATGCGCACACTTACTAGCAAATGCAATTAAAGAATTATATCCAAATGCAATGTTTGGTGTAGGACCTGCTATTGAAGAAGGATTCTATTATGATCTTGACTTAGGTGATGTTAAGTTAAATGATGAGGATTTAGTTAAAATTGAAAAGAAAATGGTTGCTTTAGTTGCTGGTGGAGCAAATATTGTTCGTCGTGAAGTATCTAAAGAAGAAGCATTAGAAATCTTTAAAAATGATGTTTATAAAACTGAGTTAATAAACGAACTTCCTGAAAATGAACTAATTACTATTTATTCTCAAGGTTCATTTACAGATCTTTGTAGAGGACCTCACGTATCTAGTACTAAATGGTTAAAGAATTTTAAATTACTTAATGTATCAGGAGCTTATTGGAGAGGTGATGCTAAAAAAGCACAACTTCAAAGAATTTATGGAACATGTTTCTATTCAGAAGAAGCTTTAAAACAACATTTAATTAACTTAGAAGAACGTAAAAAACGCGATCACCGTAGACTTGGAAAAGAACTTGATTTATTTATGATTAGTGAATTTGGTCCAGGTTTCCCATTCTGGCTTCCAAATGGAATGATCTTAAGAAAGAACTTAGAAAACTTCTGGTATAATATTCATACAGAAGAAGGGTATAAATTTATCCAAACACCAATTATGTTAGATAAAGAATTATGGGAAATTTCAGGTCACTGGGCAAATTATAGAGAAAATATGTATACTTCTCAAATTGATGAAAAAGAATTTGCTATTAAGCCAATGAACTGTCCTGGTGGAATGTTAGTATATAAACGTGACATTCATTCATATAAAGACTTCCCACTTCGTTTAGGAGAATTAGGTTTAGTTCATAGACATGAAGCAAGTGGAGCTTTAGCTGGCTTATTTAGAGTTAGAAACTTTACTCAAGATGATGCTCATATCTTTATTAGAATTGATCAAATCGTTGATGAAATAGCTAGACTTATTAATTTATTTGATAGAGTTTATAGTATCTTTAACTTAAGTTATCATATTGAACTTTCAACTCGTCCAGAAGACAAATATATTGGAGATATCAAAATTTGGGATATTGCTGAACAAGCACTTGCTGATGGATGTAGTAAAGCTGGTAAATCATTTAAATTAAATCCAGGTGATGGAGCTTTCTATGGTCCTAAACTTGATTTCAAATTAAAAGATTCAATGAACAGAATTTGGCAATGTGGTACAATTCAACTTGATATGAACTTACCTGAAAGATTTGATTTAACATATGTTGATCAAAATGGTGAAAAGGTACGTCCTATCATGTTACATAGAGCATTGTTTGGATCAATTGAAAGATTCATTGGTATTATTATTGAACACTTTGCTGGTGTATTCCCATTATGGCTTGCTCCTGAACAAATGAGAATTGTTCCTGTTAATAATGACGCTCATTTAGAATACGCTAAAGAAGTTGAAAAAGTTTTAAAAGCTTCTGGTATTAGAGTATCTATCGATTCACGTGATGAAAAATTAAATTATAAGATTAGAGAATCTCAAACTAGAAAAGTTCCTTATGTTCTAGTAATTGGAGATAATGAAAAAGCAACTAACTCTGTAACTTATCGTCATCATGGTACAACTAATCAAGTAAATGTATCTTTAGATGAATTCATTAATATGGTTCAAGAAGAAATTAAAAGTTTTGGAAAATAAAATAATACAAAGGAAATAGTTTTTACTATTTCCTTTTTAATTATTTATCATATAATAATAAAGGGTGAATAATTTGAATTATAACTATATAAATTATGAAGTAAAACCAAAAGATACTTTATTTTCTATTGCTAAAGAATATAAAACTACACCGAAGGCAATTTATGAATTAAATAATTTAACAAGTACTACTATTTATCCTAATCAACATTTATTAATTCCAAAAAAAGAAATAAAATCAATATACACTAATGATGATACAATTGAATCAATTATTAAAAAATATAAAATTAGTTTAGAAGATTTAGTAGAAGCAAATGATATTATTAAATTAAAATTAAAAGATAATCAATTAATAATTGTTCCAGAAAAACGTAATGAATATATTATAAAAGAAAATGATACAATCGATATGATTTTATCTAATTTAAAAATTAGTCCTAAAGATCTACTAGAAGCAAATAAAGATGAATGGTTAATAAAAGGAAAAACATTAAAATTTTAATATTTAGATAACATAAAACTTTTTTTATAATATTAGTTTACATTATAATAGATTAAATGATATAATATAAGTAGAAAAGAGGTGTATCAGATGAAAATAATTAATGATCATGATAAGTATGGGAAAATTGAATATAATGAAAGTTTTTGGACAGGTAAAAAAACAATTATAGTTAATAATTCAACTTTAACAAAAATCGGCAAAAATCAATATGCTGGTGGTGAATATTTTGTAAAAGTTATTGGTAGTGCTTTATCGGGAATCACATTAAATATTAATGGGGTATTTGTTAAAATGTCTGAAAAAACTACTGTAATAGAATATATTCTTGCATTTATTCCACTAGTTTTTATTTTGTTCTGGGGTAATATTCCTCAATTATGTGCGATATTTCCTGTTGTAGGTGGTGCTATTGGTGGAGCTATATCTGGAGCCTTTGGAGCAGTATCTTTGATGTATATGAAAACACAAAAAAACATTTTTGGAAAATTGATTGTTGCGTTAATCACTTTTGTAGCGGCAATAATTTCGTGTTTTTTAGTAGCTTTAATAATTTTAAGTTTTTAATATTTTATTATAAAAGGATGTTTATACATCCTTTTTATAATGGTTAATATTTTTATTTGACTTTTTAATATATTTATTATATAATTAATATAATAGTAAAGTGTGGTATATTTTATGGAAAAAGTAGTCAATATAATAGGGGCTGGTCTTGCTGGATGTGAGGCAGCTTATCAATTAATTAAAAGAAATATTAGAGTGCGTTTATATGAAATGAGACCTATTAAATCAACTGGTGCTCATAAAACTGATAAGTTTGCTGAACTTGTTTGTTCAAATTCTTTACGTGCAGCAGCTGTAAAAAATGCGGTTGGTTTATTAAAAGAAGAAATGCGCATCTTTGATTCATTAATTATGAAGGCAGCAGAAGAGTCACGTGTTGAAGCTGGTGGGGCTTTAGCGGTTGATAGAGAAATGTTTTCTGATTATATAACTTCATATATTAAAAATCATCCACTTGTTGAAGTTATAAATGAAGAAGTTACAACTATTTTTGATGGTCCAACTATAATTGCTAGTGGTCCGCTTACATCTGATGATTTATCACATAAAATTAAAGAATTATTAAATGAACAAGATTATTATTTTTTTGATGCTATTGCGCCAATTATAGATGCATCAACTATTAATTATGATGTTGTTTATTTAAAGAGTAGATATGATAAAGGAGAAGCATCATACTTAAATTGTCCATTTACTAAAGAACAATTTGATGCTTTCTATGATTATTTAATTCATGCTGATTGTGTTATACCAAAAGATTTTGAACTTAAGGTGTTTGATGGATGTATGCCGATTGAAGATATGGCACGTCGTGGTGAACAAACTCTTCGTTTTGGACCTATGAAACCAGTAGGTTTAAGAGATCCTAAAACTAATATGACACCATATGCTGTTGTGCAACTTAGACAAGATAATCGTCTTAAAAATATGTACAATATTGTAGGTTTTCAAACACATTTGAAATATGGTGCTCAAGATCAATTATTAAAATATATTCCTGGTTTAGAAAATGCAAAGATATTAAGATATGGAGTAATGCATAAAAATACTTATATTTGTTCTCCAAGAGTATTAAAGCCTACTTATCAATATAAATATCGTGATGATTTATTCTTTGCAGGTCAACTAACAGGAGTTGAAGGATATGTTGAATCTGCTGCCTCTGGTTTAATTGCTGGACTTAATATGTATTTGTTTTTAAATGGTAAAGAATTAATTGATTTACCAGCTTCGACTGCTTTTGGGGCTTTATCGAAGTATATAACAAATGCTGATGTAAATAATTTTAATCCTATGAATGTAAATTTTGGGATTTTTGAAGCACTAGGATATGATACAAAGAAAAAGGATCGTAAAGAAGAATACGTTAATCGTGCTTTAAAAATTATTAATGAAACAAAGGAAAAATATTTAAATGATTAAAAGACAATCATCTAAAGCTCCATTTGTAAAACCAAAGGTAAGTAAACAAACATCAACAAAAATTAAGGATGAAGAAGCAATTAATAAATTTAAGCTATACTTAGAAGCAGAAAAGAATAGTTCTGAGTATACTGTGATAAGTTATATTAAAGATATAGAAGATTTTAAAGAATTTTTATCTAGTAATGGTTTTGGTCTTTTATTAGATGTTGATAAACCAAATATAGCTAGATATTATATTAGTTATTTATCTGAAAAAGATTATGTTAAAAAAAGTATTGCTAGAAAACTATCAAGTGTAAGATCTTTCTATCATTATTTAGAAAAAATGAATTTAATTAAGAATAATGTATTTGAAAGTGTAGAGTCTCCTAAACTAGATAAAAGTTTACCTAAAGTACTTTATTCAAACGAAATTGAGGCTATTTATGATTCAATAGATACTCAAACTGCATTAGGTAAAAGGGATTTAGCAATCTTAGAAGTTTTATATGGATCTGGTTTACGTGTTAGTGAATTATGTAGTTTAACACTTAAAAATTTTGATTTTCGAAACAAAACCGTAAAGGTATTCGGTAAGGGTCATAAAGATCGATATGTTCCAATTAGTGATAAAGCAATAATTGCTGTTAAAGAATACAATATGGTTGGACGTAATGAATTATTATTTAATTCAAATGAAGAACCAACTGATTTATTATTTTTAAATCATCATGGAGGTCCTCTTACTCCACGTGGCGTAAGAGTAATTTTGGATAATATTTTAAAAAGAACAAGTGATAATATTCACATTACACCGCATACTTTAAGACATACATTTGCGACACATTTATTAGATGGTGGCGCTGATTTAAGAAGTGTTCAACAGATGTTAGGACACAATAATTTATCAACTACCCAAATTTATACACATGTATCAAAAGAACAATTGAAAAAAGTATATTTAGAAAACCATCCAAGAAGTAAGAAATAGAGGTATATTTATGAGTATTAGAGGATTTGAAAAAGTATCAATAATTGAATTTAAAAAAAGAGCTCAAACATTATCTATGAGCCCGGAAAGATTATATAATGATGTTGTATTACCAACACGTGCCTCAATTGGAAGTGCTGGATATGATTTCCGTGTTATTACAAAATTTACTTTAAGACCAGGTGAAATTAAGATTTTACCAACAGGAATTAAAGCCTATATGGATATTGATGAGTATTTAAGTATTCATATTCGCAGTAGTTTAGCTATTAAATATGGTATTGTTTTAGTTAATCAAGAAGGAATAATTGATGCTGATTATTATAATAATAGTGATAATGAAGGTCATATAATGATTGCTGTAAAAAATACATCAGATACACCATATGTATTTGAAAAAGGTGATAAAGTAGCTCAAGGTATTTTTCATAAGTTTTTACTTGTAGATTCAGATGATGTTCAAACAGAACGTAAAGGAGGAATTGGTTCTAGCGGTAAATAGAACCAAGAAAATATAATGATTATTAAAAAAGCAGAATTAAAAGATGCTGAAAGATTATTAGAAGTTCAAAAAATTGCTTTTAAAAAATATGCTGAGAAGTATGGCGATTTTGATAATAATCCATACCATATGGAATTAGATCGTATGGAGTTTAATATTAAATACCGCTTTGGTCAATATTTTAAAGTTGAATTAAATGAACAAATAATAGGTGGTATATTTGGTTTTGAACTTGATGATCCAAAAGTAATTAAAATTGCTCAATTTTACTTATTACCAGAGTTTCAAGCAAATGGTTATGGAACAGAGATTTTAGAGTTCTTTATTAATCAAAATAAAGTAGCAAATACTTGGTATATTGATACAATTTTACAAGAAGAATATAATGTTAATTTCTATAAAAAATTAGATTTCGAAATTATTGATGAAGAAGTTGAGCACGAAGGATTAACTTTTGTAACAATGATTAAAAAATTAAATAGGTAATTTTATGAGCCAATTTAATATTTTACATATTATTCTTATTTCATTAATGATTTTATCAGGAATTATTTTTTACTTATTTTTTAATAAAAATGAACTAGATGATAAACTTAATTCATTAAAAATATTAACTACAATTAATTTATTTGTTACAATAATTCGTTTATTTTGGATTATGTTTAGTAAAAATTATTCTTATAATTTTTTAGATGATTTATTTTTACATCCAACAGACTTAATTTCTATTTTAGCTTTTATTGTTATTTTTAAAAAGAAATATCAACATGTCCATAATTTTTACTATATTGGAATTTTCTTTAGTATAATTATGGTGATTTTCCCAAGTGATAAATATTTTGGAAGTATCTTTTATGTTCATAATTTCTTATATATAGTAAATTTATATTTGAATTTATTACTATGTTTCTTTATGGCATCTATTTATAAACCAGGTGTTAATGATATTATTACATCAATTAAAAATTTATTTTTAATTACTGTTTTATGTTTTTGTATTAATACATTACTTGTGGTTTCTGGATTTAATGAAAATGCAAATTACTTTTATACAATAAATGGAGAAAATAATTTATTGTTTAATTATGTATACAATCTAATTCCAATTTCTTTTATTTACTTTTTAGTTGTAATTGTTTTAATTTGGTTATGGTGTTACGTATTATATGGTATTTCATTTATTTTAGAAAAGCCAATCAATCATTTTAAAAGATACCTAAATAAAGGTATTTACTGGTATGTTAAAGGCGAAAAAATAATTAAAAAAGAATTAAAGTAGGAAATATTTGATTATCAAAAAATATATTTATTTTATAAATTAAAGTCCTTTAGAGAAATCTAAAGGATTTTTTATTGTAAATTAATCTTTTGTTTGTTAAATCACTTGCAAAAAACACTAAATTATGGTAAAATACTTAATGGCAAAATACACATAGGAAATAGCGGCATCGTCTTGTGCAGTAGTGACGGTGGGCAATGACTTTCCTAGAGGCCCAAACAAAATATTAAAATAAATAGGAGGAAAATTAAAATGTCAGTAATTACAATGAAACAATTACTTGAAGCTGGTGTTCATTTCGGTCATCATACTCGCCGTTGGAACCCTAAAATGAAAGAGTATATTTTTGGAGCAAGAAATGGTGTATACATCATTGACTTACAAAAAACTGCAGAAAAAATTGAAGAAGCTTATCAAGCTTTAGTAAACATCGTTAGAGAAAACGATAAAGTTTTATTCGTTGGAACTAGAAAACAAATCCAAGATATTATTAAAGAAGAAGCTATTAGATCAGGAAGCTACTATGTTGACAAACGTTGGCTAGGTGGAACAATGACTAACTTCCAAACAATTCGTAAATCAATTGCTAAATTATACAAATACGAACAAATGGAAAAAGATGGTACTTTCGAAGTATTACCTAAAAAAGAAGTAGCTCAAATTAATAAAGAAAAAGGTAAATTAGAAGGATTCTTTAATGGAATTAAAGATATGATCGATTTACCAGCAGCTATGATCGTAGTAGATCCAAAAACTGAACACAATGCTGTTGCAGAAGCACACAGACTTGGAATTCCTGTATTTGGTTTAGTAGATACTAACTGTGATCCAGATGACGTTGATTATGTTATCCCTGCAAACGATGACGGTGTAAGAGCTGTTAGATTAATCATTGGTGTTTTAGCTAACGCTGTATTAGAAGGTAAAGGACAAGCTGTTGAACCTTATGTTTTACCTGAAGAAGAAAAAGCTCCTGAAGCTGAACAACAAAATAATAACCGTAAAAACTTTAAAAACCAAAAACCTCAAAGACAACCAAGAGCTCCTCGTCAACCTAAAGCTGAAAAAGTAGAAGCTAAAGCTGAAGAAGCTCCAGTTGTTGAAAATAGCGAAAATTAATTTGAAAGGAATTATATAAAATGATTAGTGCAAGTTTAGTTAAAGAATTAAGAGAAAAAACTGGCGCTGGTATGATGGATTGCAAACGTGCGTTAACTGAAACAAACGGAAACATTGATGCAGCTATCGACTGGTTAAGAGAAAAAGGTATTTCAAAAGCTCAAAAGAAAGCTGACCGTATTGCAGCTGAAGGATTATGTGAAGTTGCAATTAGTGGTAATGATGCTTATATTTTCGAATTAAACTCAGAAACAGATTTCGTTGCTAAAAATGAAAAATTCATCGCTTTATTAGGACAAGTTGGTCAAGCTTGTATCGAAAATAAATGTGAATCTGCTGAAGCTTGTTTAGCATCAAGCTTAAATGGAGAATTAGTAAGCGAATTAGTTGTTAATGCTACTGCAACAATCGGAGAAAAAATCAGCTTAAGACGTGTTTTACATGTTGTTAAACAAGATGATGAAGTATTTGGTGTTTATAAACACATGGGTGGAAAAATTGCTGTATTAACAGTTATCAAAGGAAACAATGATTCAGTTGCAAAAGATATCTGTATGCATGTTGCTGCAATTAACCCTCGTTTCTTAGATCGTACAAGTGTAGATCCTGAAACTATCGAACATGAAAGAAAAGTATTAACTGCTGAAGCATTAAATGAAGGAAAACCTGAAGCAATCGTTGCTAAAATGGTAGAAGGAAGAATTCAAAAATTCTTAAAAGAAATTTGTTTAGTAGATCAACCATTCGTTAAAAACCCAGATCTAACTGTTGGACAACACTTAAAAGCTTGCGGAAGCGCTGCTGTAAGATTTGTTCGTTACGAAGTTGGTGAAGGTATGGAAAAACGTCAAGACGATTTCGCTGCTGAAGTTGCTGCTCAAGCTGCTGCAGCTGCTGCAAATAAATAGTTATTACTATAACAAATTATTCTACAGGGAGGCTTTATGAAAAGAGTTATATTAAAAATCAGTGGTGAAGCATTAGCTGGTAAAAATGGAACTGGAATTAATGCTTTATATGTTAAAAAAATTGCTACAGAAATTAAAGCCTTATATGAAAAAGTTGATGAACTTGGTATCATTGTTGGTGCAGGTAATATCTGGAGAGGTCGAGATGCTGTTGAAAATGATATGAATCGTTCTAGTGCAGACTATATGGGAATGCTTGGAACAATTCTAAATTCTTTAGCTCTTCAAAACGCTTTAGAATCAATGGGTGTAAAAACTCGTGTAATGTCATCAATTAATATTCCAAGTGTATGTGAACCATACATTTATCGAAAAGCAATGTCTCATTTAGACAAAAAGACTGTTGTAATCTTTGGTGGAGGAACAGGTAATCCATTCTTCTCAACTGATTCAGCTGCTGCACTTCGTGCTGCTGAAATTGGTGCAGATTGCATTTTAATGGCTAAAAATGGAGTCGATGGAGTATATGATGATGATCCTCGTAAAAATCCTAATGCTAAAAGATATACAACACTTACATATGATGAAATGTTAGCAAAACATTTAAGTGTAATGGATCTAACAAGTGCAACTTTATGTAGAGAAAATAAAATTAAAATTATTGTCTTCGATATGAATGTTGAAGGTAATATTTCAAAAGTAGTAGATGAACCTTCTATTGGTACAATTATTACTGAATAATATTTAAAGGAGTTAAATTATGCCAAAACAAGTTATTTTAAATTGTGAAGATAAAATGAATAAATCAATTGAAGCATTCACAAAAGTGTTATCTGGTATTAGAACAGGTAAAGCAAATCCTGCTATTTTAAATGGTGTTCAAGTATCATATTATGGTATGATGACCCCTATTAACCAAATGGGACAAATTGCAGTATCTGACCCTCAAACAATTACTGTTAAACCTTATGATAAATCAATCATTCGTGATGTTGAAAAAGCTATTTTAACAGCTGACTTAGGGTTAAATCCTACAAATGATGGAGAAGTTGTTAGAGTTCATATTCCTCCACTAAACGAACAAACACGTAAAGATTTAGTAAAACAAGCAAAAAAAGCTGCTGAAGAAGCTAAAGTTAATGTTCGTAATATTCGTAGAGATGCTATTGACCATTTAAAGAAATTAGAAAAAGATTCTTTAATCTCTGAAGATGAATTAAAAAGACATTCAGATGATGTACAAAAAAGAACTGACAAATCAATTCAAAAAATTGATAGCTTAATTTCTGATAAAGAAAAAGCAATTATGAGTATTTAGTAAATCAAGGTACTAGTTAACTAGTACCTTTTTTAATTTAAAAAAATTAGTAAAAAGAAAGAAAAAATACTAAAATATGGTATAATATTAACATATTTAATATAAAGAAGGTAATGATATGAAATTTCATATTGGAAAAAGAATTGTAAAAACTGCTGTAACATTATTTATAATATTATTAATATATATTTTCTTACTATGGGTTGATAAGCTTCTTAATATTGATAGTTCATCATTTAAAGCTCCATCAAATATGTATACACCTTTTTTTGCAGGAATTGCTGCAGTATACGCAACCCATAGAGATAGAAAATCAAGCATAAAACAGGCTAAAATTAGATCCTTTGGAAGTTTACTTGGTGGATATTTTGGAATGTTAATTGTTTTATTTATTGAATTTATTTTTATTGATTTAATAAATATTGAATCATCAAATTTTATTTTATACTATTTAATTAGATATTCTATTGTCACACTTGCATTAATGCCTTTAATTGAATTAACTGTTAAACTAAAACAAACAGATGCTGTTTTTATTACATGTTTAACATTTCTAAGTGTTACAATTTCAGCAAGAAATGGAGGAATGCCAGTATTTCAATTTGCAACAAATAGAGTACTTTCTACTTTAATTGGAGTAGGTGTTTCACTTCTTGTAAATAACTATATATTTCATTTAAATAGATGTAATAAAAATATTCTATTTGTGACATCTTTAGAAAATAACTTCTTATCTAAAGAAGATGAATTATCAGCTTATGCTAAATATAAAATTAATGATTTATATGATAGTGAAATTCCATTAATATTTGCTACAACTAGAACACCAATGTCATTCGAATATATTTTTAATAACATTAACATTAACTATCCAATGATTACAATGAATGGTGCTGCAATATATAGCTTTAATAAAAAGAAATATAGTGATATTGATCATATAGAACCTGAAACAAGAATTGAAATTGATAAAGCGTTATATGAAAACAATATGCAAGCATTTGTATATACTGTAAATGATCACGTATTACATGCTTATCATAATATCTTAGTAAATGATGGAGAAAAATTATTCTATAAACATAGAAGAAAACAAAATGCTTATTCTTTTGTTAGAGGTGTATTACCAAGTGATTTATATGCATCTCTATATATCTTAATCGATACAAAAGAAAAAATAGATAATTTTGTTAACTATTGTCATTTGATTAATCTAGATAAAATAGTAAAACTTGTATCATATAAATATCGTGACATTGAAGGTGTAGAATATTTTTATTTAAGAATTTATGATAAAACTGTTAGTAAAGAACATTCAGTGAATACAATCAAAGATAAGAATAACTTAAATAAACTTATTGTTTGTGGTTCAGGTAGAACTGATATTGCTTTACTTAAACAAGCTGACCTTAGTATGTGCTTAGATACAGCTCCTGATTATGTAAAAGAAGTTGTAGATTATGTAATACACGGAAATGCGGAAAATGTATTAAGAATTTTTAACAAAATATATCATTCTAAAAATCCTGAAAAAGTAATCAATTCTTATAAAAAAAATAACAAAACAACCATTATATAATGGTTGTTTTTTATTTTATAACAAAATTAAATTATATTTTCAAACAATATTACAAGATTTGACAAAATATCTTTTATAAAAATGATATCTTTATTAAAAATAGATGTATGGAGGAATTTTATGAAAGATAAAGTTAAAATTGTTTTAAGTTTTGTAAATAAGAGAGGAGAAAATAAAAATGTAAAGTTTTATATCGATAAATGTTTTTTTGAATTGATTTCTAATGATTCACTGGATGAAAAATATAAACAAGAGATTTTAATAGATGAATATCACAGAATTGAAAGAGAAAGAAAACAAAACAAGAAAATATTGAAATATAATCTTTCATGTAATGATATAATTGACAACTCATTTGTTTCTATTGATGATCAAATATTTAAACAGGAAATAAAAAATAAAATATTATCATATTTAAACGGATTATCATATAAACAAAGAAAAGTAATTTATATGGTTTTTTATGAAGGAAAGAAAAAAGTAGATATAGCTAGAGAGTTAAATATTTCTAAGTCAGCTGTTTCAATCACTTACAAAAGAGCAATTAAAAATTTGAAGAAAATTGTAAAATTATAAAAATATCGACAAACGTATAACTTTTATCATTTTTCTTTCCTTATATATGAAAAGTGATTTTCTTAAATTATTTTTTGGTTAGGAGGTGATATTATGACTATTGATTCAATTATCGTTTTAATTAGTGTTCTTGGTTCTTTATCTAGCATTACATTTGCATATTTAGCTTTTAAAAGATCTAACAAACAAGATGACAAAACTATAGGAAAAACCGAAGGGGTAATATTCTCAGATATTGGATACATTAAAGCTTGTGTTGATAGAGTTGAAAAAAACTTATACAAAGTTGATGAAAGAGATAGAAATATTTTGGAGAGACTCGCTAAAGTAGAAGAATCTGTTGCTAATGTTACAAAAAGAGTTGATGAAATTTATAAAGTGGATGGTACTTAACGAGTTATTGATTTAATCTAATTTAAAGAAGGAGGATATATTATGAGTTTTATTAGTGTTCCAATTATTGTAATAGTTTGCTATTTAATTGCAGAACTATATAAGTTCTTATTTAAAAAGAAAAAAGAATTACATAAAGTAATTCCAATTATTGTTAGTTTTATAGGAGGGATGTTAGGTGTAGTTATTTATCTAACAGAGCCCTTAATGATTTTTAATGTAAATAGTGTTTGGGAAGCCTTAGAAATAGGTTTAATTAGTGGATTATCTTCTACTGGAACAAATCAAATATTAAAAAACTATCTTAATTTAGGAGTAGTAAAATATGAATGAGTTTACAAAAATTACGAATGGAAAAGAATTAATTGTTAGAAAGAATTTATCAAATTTCTTAGAAAAGGTGCTAAATTATTGTGGTTATGAATTTAGACATGATATATATAAACAAATTATTTATTCAGAGATAGGAGTGACAATTCCTATTGAAGAAAAAATTAAAAGTTTTTATGATGCTTATTATTATTTATTAAGTAATCATAAAAGTGAATTAACTAAATCAATATTAAAAAAATTTTTTTATATAGTTAATTGTACTATTTTTAATGAATTACGTTTAAATGATATTATAATGAATTATTATGAATTTGTGAATTTGCCGGGAATAGAAAGTGCAATAAAATTTCATATAGGAATAAAAAAACATTTAACAGAATTTGACGATAATGATAAAATGATTATTTCTTTGATGTTTTTAAATTATATGTTTTTAAAAAAAGATATTCCTACAATTTCTTTTCAACAAAGTGAATTAAGGAAATATGAAGATGAATTAGAGGAATATCTTAATGGAAATAGAATTGGTATTTACAAATTTATTTTTGAAATATTAAATAAAAAAGAGAAATTTCAAGATAAAAGCTATTATACTAATTTAACTGACATTACATATGAAGAGATTTATCAAATTCTATTAAAAGATAAAGAATTACTAATGAATAACTATAAGGTTAAATCATTATCAATATATGGTTCTTTTTCAAAATTAATTAATAGAATCGATTCTGATATTGATTTGATTATAACTTTTTCATTAGATTTACCTCAAGTAAAAAAGAATATGTTTAAAGAACAGATAAAGAAGCATTATTTTAATATATTTAATAGATTTATTGATTTAACAGAAGTTTCTTTAATATTAAATGATCAGTTGCTTAGGCAATTGACAAATATAATTAAAATATTTTAAAGGAGAGAAATTATGAATAAAGGATTAAAAAGTTGTACAAGTCAATTACAATATAATGTGGGTAATGCTTTTACGACATATATAAATTTAAATAAAGAGGATGCAAATTTTCATATTGTAATTCCATTGATTATAACTAATGGGGAAAGTCAAATTAATACTAAATTAATATTTAATCAACAAGATAAAAATTTAAGTACAATGTTTAATTATGGCTTTAAATTAAATTACTATTCAAAATTAACAGAATATGAAAATATGATTACGATTAAAAATTCGGATGGTTCTGTTGATGAATACTATCAAGAAGAAGTTGAAGAGATATTTTATAATAGATTATTACGAACAAAAATTAAAAGAAATTTCAGTAACCAGTATAAATACCAATTATTTGATAAAGTTGGAAATGCATATTTTTATATAGATCAAGATGAATATCCTAGTTTAATAAAATATTATACTGGTGAAGAGTATAGTATTTTATATAATGAGAATGGTCACTTAATTATTTCAAATAATAAAGATGATAAGGTAATATTTATTACTAATGATAATGGAATAGTAGAAAGAGTAATTTATAAATATAAAGAAGAAGACTTAATTAAAATTGAATTACAATACAGTAATAATAAAATATGTAATATTGTGTATTATCAAAAAAATAAGGATGATTTTAAAGAAGTAACTGAGTTAAAACTAATTTTAAATTATAATGATTATGAACTAATTGATCATTCATCAAAGTATAAAATGAAATTTATTTTTAATTCAGATTTAAAAGAAGTAACTAATGTTGTCGAAGGATACGATAATTCATATAATGATTTATATACTTCAGTTATTAATTATTACACTAATTACAGTGTGGTTAAAAATATCTATGGTCAAAAACAATATTACTTTTTTGATAACAATCAATTACCTGTTTATACCATTGATTATTTAGGTAATATGGTATGTACTCATTATAGTACTTCTGGTAAATTATTAAGTTTAAGTTCTTCAATTCCTGTTAAAACAAAATTAGATAATTTATTAGAGACTGATCAGTTATCTGATTTTATTAACACAAATGTAAGCGTTGAAAAAATATCATGCACAAATGAATTATATAATGATATTTTACATGATTCATTATTTAAACTGACAACTTTAGGATATGATAATCAAACATTAGAATATGAAGTCAACTTAGAAAAGATAAACGATAAAAATTTAGTATTTGTATTATGGGGAAGAAAATTATTAAATAAATCAATAGATAACAATGTAAGTATTGATTTATATTTGAACGAACATTTAGAAAAATCAATTATTTTAAATAATTATATGAATGATGATATGTATAATATTCTATATTTTAGTTTAAAACCTTATCAATCATACTCTAAATTAAAAGTTAAAATTAATATTATAGGAGAAAATATTCTTGAACTTGGTGGTCTTCAATTGATTAATAAATACATTGGACAAATATATACATATGACATTTATGATAATTTAATTGAAGCAATTTCTAAAAGTTCATATATCAAATATGAATATGATGAAAATAATAGATTAATCAGTAATTCTAAAAATAATATTGATCAAACAAATATTGAATATGATGAACATAATAGAGTAGTTTCAACAAATAGATCAAATATATGTAAAGTGACAAACACTTATGTTACAGACAATTCAAAAAATATTTCATCTTCGACAATTTCGAATTATAATGAAAGCCAAAATTATAATACTAGATATGTATATGATAGCGACAATAGATATTTAAAAGAAATTTATAGTGATTTAAAAAGTAATAAAAAAATTGGCTATGATGCATTAGGGAAAATCATTAAAGTAACAAATTTTGAAGAAGTTGAAACTAACTATAAATATGAACAAAATAGAATTGAAGAAATTTGTCTTTCAAAAAATGATGTTAATACTTCATTAAAATATAATTATGATGACAAAAAAAGAGTTAATAGTATATTATTATCGAATGGATCAGAATATACATTCCAATATAATTCATTTGGTTTGATTGAAAAAATGTTTTTAAATAATATCTTATTAGCCTCTTTTGAATATGATATTTATGGAAATATTATTACTAAAAAAGAAAACGCAACCGGTAATGGATATAAATACGTATATGACAGTAATGGTTTACTTACTTATGTATATAAAATTGCTAATAATGGAACAGAAACATTAAAATATCACTATTTATATGATCAAAGAAATAATCTAATTGAAATCTTAAATAAAAATAATATTAGTTTTAAAAAATACATTTATAATAATGATGATGAATTAATAAAAGAAATTGATTCAAATGTAACTGTAGAGTATATTTATGATAGGTTTGGAAATTTTAATTCGTCATGTGTTACAAAAAATAATGAGCAAACATATACATTATATAACTATAATAAGGAATTATCATCTTCAAGATTAGAATGTATGTTAGATTCGTTTAAGAAATATTCTTATGTTGCTAGTTATACCACAACCAACAATTTAATAAAAGGAAATCAAGTTTTATCTGCCATAAATAGGCGAAATAATACAAAAATGGAATCATCGAATAAATCTGAATTAATTCCGTGCATTAAAGTAGATGATGAGAACTGTTTGATGTATAAAGTTGAATGTAATAATTATTATTTGGAAGATAGTGGGTGTGTTAAATTTTATTTTAAACCAAATAATGTTTCAACAAAACAATATATATTTAGTTGCAAAAGCAATAGTACTTCATGTTTTATCGGAGCGTATATTGAAAACAGTAAACTATATATTGAATTGATAGATAATCAAAATGAACAAATTGATCCGTATGAAGTATCAAATATTGATGAATTAAATAATATGTTATTTAATGTTATACCAAATGAATGGAATTATTTTGCCCTTTCATATGAAACTAGAACAGATGGACCTATAGGATCGGATACATTTAAATTTACTTTGTATTGTAATAATAATTATTTCACAAAAAATTTATCACAACCAAGACCAGTCATTGAATTTGCTAATTATCCAGAATATAATATAGGGCATAAATTTAATGGTGAAAGTATTTCTTATTGTTTTAATGGTAAGATTGCTTTATTAAATGTTACATGTAGAAAGTCAGAAAATGAAAATGAAATTAGAGATTATTTTAATGTATGTAATGAAGTTGTTATGAATGATTTATTAACAACAACTGAAGAACAAATAAAATATAATTCAGAAATTACATTTAAATTTGATCAATCAACATTAGAAGATTATAAAATTTTCCCATTAATAAATAATTTAAATTCATTAACTTCAGATGTTCCTGTAAAATATATTAAGAAAAATATGCCTAATAAAGTTGAATCTAAAGAATTTAAGTATAATGATGAGAATGGGAGATGTTCTTATTTAGCAGATGGTGCAACTTTACTTTATGACTTAAATCTATATGATATTGGTACAATTATGTTTAGAGCATATACTACTTATACTAATAGTAAACAATATTTTTTTGAAGGGTTAAATGTAAATGGAGAAAATATTGCATTATATAGAAATGAAAATAATAAATTATGTGTAATTTATAAAGGCTCAGTACAAGTAACTAATCTAACTTTTACTAATAATACATGGCATTTTGTTTCATTATCTTTCTATAAGCCAGAAGTAACATCAGGATATTATAATAAAAATTACGTTTACGTAAGAGTTATTTTAGATGAACAAGAATATACTTCCTCATTTAATAATCCACTTGATATTGATAAATTCATATTTAGTATTGGTAAGAATTACACAGAATTAACTAACAAAAATAATAACAGTAATGTACAATATTATCCGTTATATGGACAAATTGAAATGTTATGTTCAATTGACGCTTATTGTGAAGTAGATACTATTAAAAATTTTTTTAAAAAACTATTAGGACAAATCAAAATAACAAAATATGATAATTTGGGCAGAATTATTTCTTATTATATTGCTGAACAAGGTTTAGAAGAAAGAAATATAATTTTATCTTATCAAGAAAACGAACAAGAAAATAATAATGATACTGTATTAAAGGAATATACTGAAACTGAAATTATAGGAAATAATAAGTTTATTAAAACTGTACTATTAGATGATGAATACAAAGCGAAAGAAAATATAATTATTATTAAAGATTTAGCAGAAAGTTTAATATATGAAGAAATTCATCAATATTCATATAATGAACGAGGTTTTTTAATATGTGATAAAGCTAGTTATCTAGATATGAATGATCCAGATATTACAGATGAAATAATATTACATCCTCCTGTTTTCACAACTTCATACGAATATGATTCTAATGGTAATATAGAAAAAATAATCAGTGATAAAACTTTTTTAAACAAGATATATTTTTATGATTCAAATGTTAAAGATAAATTATCCGAAGTAAGAGAATTTCAAGATATTGAAGATATTGAAGATTTCTATACATCATATAATGTAAATTATCATAATTTAAATACATTATATATTACTAATTATAAAAACAATACTTTTACATATGAAAATGAAAAAGTTATTCAACATGTAAGTAATGGAAGAGTTTATTATTATACATATGATGAATTTGGTCGAAGAATTAAAAAAGCAAATTATATGGGTATTGGTACTGAATATATTTACAATAATGATTTATTAATGTCAGAAATTAATAGAGATTATAGATTTGATTTCTTATATGATTCAAAAGGTAAATTATATGGATTTATCAAAGATAATACTGATATATATTATTATGTAAGAGATTATTTAAATAATATTATTGCAATTACAACAAAAAATGGTGAAATTGTGGTACAATATACATATACAGCATATGGACAAAATTTAGGAGTTACAGGTAGACTTGCTTCTACAATTGGTTACCAAAATCCTTTTAGATACAAAGGATATTATTATGATGTCGAAACTAACCTCTTTCTTGTAACTTCTCGCTATTATAGTCCTGAACTAGGAAGATTCATCCAACCAGCAGATGTATCAAGTTTAAATCCATCAAGCATTAATGGATTAAATCTATATGCATATGCAAATAATAATCCAATTGGAATTGCGTATAGCAATTCAAGTGTTGGAGGAATGGTAAATATTATAAGAAGTTCGATGGGGAATTCTATAATTAACAATGGTTCATATAACAACTATGTGGATTTGGATTTTTTAGGAAACTTTTTTGCTTTTAATGTAAATATTTACTCATCAATTGCTGGTGTTTTAGAAGGAATCAGAAGAAGACAAGGATTAGGTCAATATGATTCGCTTGTAAAAGCAAACAAAATATTGATGCATGTTGGTTATTGGCTAAATGTAGGATTGAGTGCATATAATAATTATCATGATTCGAGTTTAACTACACAAGAAAAAAGGGTTAGTTTTTGGGTTGATACAGTTTATACTACTGGTGTTACAGTAGGAGCTTGTTATTTAGGAATGATACCATATGTTGGTCCGTTTTTGGCGATTCTTGTCCCTATAGGTGTTGAATATTTATGGTCAGGAGAATTAAGTATTTTTGGCTTTGATATTGATGTTCAGCCTATCAAAATAAATGGTAAAACAATTGAAGAATGGGTTAATTCATGGTTTGATTAATAAGGAGAAAAAGAAATGAAAAAGAAATTTTATTTTAATTCTATTTGGCAGAGTGTGATATATACTTTTATTGCTATGATATTCTTGTTGTTAATTATATTATGTTTTTTTACAGATGAAATACATTCAGGAGTACTATTTATAGTAACAATTTTCTCTATAGGTTTGTTAGCAAATTTATTTTGGATAGGTTTTAGTCTTTCAATGAGAATTCAAATAGATTATGCTAAAGAAGAATTATATATAAGACATCCAAATTTGCTGAAAAGAATTAATTTTAACGATATTGTTTCTATTCAAATAATAGAGTATGATCAATTGTCATTTAATTTTATTATTACTACCAAGCATATTAAAAAGAAACTAGCCTATTCGAGATATTACAAGAAAAAAGTGACAAAAGAACGAATTTTGAAAGTTAATGAATTGAAATCTGATTTAATTAGCATTTCTAATAAAAAATATTAATAAAACATAGAATTTAAACACTAACCACTTTATTGGGTAAAACCAATGAGGTGGTTTTTATATGTAATCTAGGTATCCTAGTTACTAAGTGCTGACGTGAGAAGTAGAGTGAAGCACGATTTATCCTGTGCACAATTTTTTAAACTTTTTTATATTTTGACTCCGACACTTTGGCTTATAAATGTTCGTTACTATTGAAGGAGGGATTTTATGAGTAAAGAAAAAGTTATTGAAATTAAAATAAACGATGTTACTTATATTGTGTCTGAAGTAAATAGAAACGATGATTGCTTAAAACTAATAATTAAAGATATACTCATAGAAATATTAAAATATGAGCAAAAAAATTAATAATATGGTAAAATATAGATGTCTAGTT
Source organism: Bacilli bacterium (assembly GCA_045119035.1). Taxonomy (GTDB): domain Bacteria; phylum Bacillota_I; class Bacilli_A; order ML615J-28; family CAG-313; genus CAYVQA01. The sequence goes on from JBGVCU010000059.1 coordinate 43,518, forward strand.
CTATTTGAAATTATGTATAGTAGTCCTAGCTTTAGTGCAATTACAATGTTTCCTGCATTTAAATTACCAACAACTAATTCAAATGTAGGAAGTAGAATCTATTGGGATCCGCATGTAAAAGGGAAATGGTTTGATACAGACGTACCTGAATTCTTTAATTTTACGCATGATAAAATTGAGTTTGTAAATTGGAGTTTTTCTGTATACAAAGGTAGTTTATATTTTGACCATAATGAGAATCATTCTTTATATATTGCGAGCGGGAATATAAGCACTTACTTAGGAATTGGTTCCGATGGTGTTGGATTAGATCTTGGAGCAAATGTTTTAGAAATAGGTTATGATGGCAGAATTATTGATGCAAATATAGAATTTTTAACTGTTGGTTTTACCTTTATGTATAAAGATGGAACATTTGAATTTGGTATTGGAGCTGGATGGTTTGGATATTCGGTAACAATCGATATTGATGAAATTATAAAAATTATTTTTGGAGGATAAAAATATGGGTTATGAGATAAAAGTTCCTGTAGGAATGTTGATTAAAAAAATGTTTTGCTGTAAGTGTGGTGCAAAACTAAAAAAGAAAAAGTTGTCCAAGTTAAATTCTAAAGGCGATACAGATTTTAAAAGAATTAAATATGGACACACTGTAATCCTAGATAAAAAACAAATTATAGATAACTTTGTATATTTTTGTCCGAATTGTAATATCATAACTGATTATAATGAACAATTGAATATTTCTAATATTCAAAAGAAAACAAATAAATTAATTTTAGATGATACAGATTTACAGTAATATTTTATGAAAATACAAATAGTTATTATTAAATCTACAATGCATTATTAGACTTAACTTATATAGTTATCCAAGCAATAATCCTATTGCTAGCGCCAAATTAATTGTTGTGCAAATGTAGACATGTTTAGTTGCTTAGGTACATGCACGTTGCATTCAATATTTAAATTACCTGCTATTAATTCAAATGATGGATTTGCAGCGATTAGCTGGAGTATATCAATTTATAAAGGTAGTTTATTTTTTTGATAATCAAGAAAATCACTCTTTATATGTTTCTTTAGGAAATATATATATTTTGCAGACCTAGTGTTTTCTAAAGATTCATCTAAAGACAATAAAACTAGATTTGGTTTTGATGAGTCTGTTAATGTTATTGAGATTGGATATGATGGATGAGTTATAGATGTAAGTCTGTCTAGATTAACAGGAGTGGTAACATATCTGTTTAAAGAAGGAACGTTTAAACTTGGCTTTTACGGTGGCTGGTTTTGTTGTTCAATCTAGATAAATTTTATAGAATTAATTAAATTGATTTTTTGAAGGTGAAATTGACTTAGGGATTATTTTTAGAAAAATGTATTGTAAAAATTGTGGTACTAGACTTAAAATTAAAAAGAATTCTGAAATCATTAATAAAGGAGAGAAAGGATATTCTAATAGAATTGCGGGTAGGAGTGCAATAGGTTTGAGTTCTTATTATTCTGTAACTTATAAATTTTTTTGTCCTAATTGGAGATTAGAAATAACTTATGAAGAACAACGTATTATAGTTAAAAAGTAGAAGTTATTAAAAATGAAAAGTCTGAATGAAAATGATTTAAAGTTTTAAAATTGTGAATATGGTAGAATCTACTATTTAGTAGATTCTACTTTTATATTATATTAAAAGTTATATATGTATATTATGAATAATAATATTTAATATAAATTGTTAATATAAAATGAAGTTTAAATGAAATTAATATTATTTAATGGATTTCTCTTTATTTTTATTATCAAATATGATATAATAATATAGTTAAAGGAAAAAAGCTATGAATAAAAGTCAATTATTACAAGAAATAAATAAAAAGGAATTACCTAAGCATATTGCTTTAATTTTAGATGGTAATGGAAGATGGGCACAAAAACGTGGGCTTCCTCGTAATTTAGGGCATAAACAAGGAGCAAAAAATTTATATAAAATTGTTAAGTATGCCTATGAATTAGGAATTAAGGCTGTTACAGTTTATGCATTTAGTACAGAAAATTGGAATAGACCTGTTGATGAAATAAATTACTTAATGGAAGAGGCTTTACGTTTTAAAGAAGAATATAAAGAAAATATTAAAAAGCATAATTTTAGAGTAAAGATTATTGGTGAAAAAGATAAACTTAATAATGATGTTTTAACATTAATTGAAGAAACTAATAATAATACTAAAGATAATAATGATTTTTATTTTACAATATGCTTAAATTATGGATCGCGTCAAGAGATAACAAATGCTGTTAAAGAAATTGCTTTAAAAGTTAAAAATAATGAAATTGATATTGATTCTATTAATCAAGATTTAATAACTGATCATTTATATACTAACGAACTTCCTCCACTTGATTTACTTATAAGAACAAGCGGAGAAGTAAGAATTAGTAATTTCTTATTATGGCAACTTGCATATACAGAATTATATTTTACAACAGTATATTGGCCTGATTTTTCTAAGGTTGATTTACTAAATGCAATTTATCACTATCAAAATCGTAAACGAAGATTTGGAGGTTTAGATAAATAATGAAACGAAGAATTATTACTGCACTTATAATGGCATTACTTCTAATTCCACTTGTTGTATTAGGTGGTTATTTTACTTTAGCACTTGCATTATTTTTAAGCTATTTTGCTGGATATGAACTTATTAATATGTTTTCTAAAAAACATCCATCAATGGAAAAATATCGATTTGTATTTCCTTGTTATAATATTCTTATTGTAACAGCAAACTTCTTTGTTGTAAATAAGATGTTTGATTTTGATTATAAATTCTTACTATTTCTTATATTAGGAATAGTTGTATCTATATTTTTGGTTTGTTTAAAAGATTCATCACTTAAGATGTCTTATTCAGGTTTATTCATTACTACTTTAATTTATAGTGGTGTATGTATTGCGTGTTTATCATCTATTCGCTATGTTACAAGTATTAAAGATACATTATATGATGCTAAATATTTAGGTTTATTTTTATTAATTTACTTATGTGTTTCAACAATGATGACAGATATTGGTGCATATTTTGTTGGAATTAAATTAGGTAAACATAAATTATGTCCTTTAATTAGTCCAAAGAAAACTGTTGAAGGTTCTATTGGTGGAAGTGTTATTGGATCTTTCTTTGGTACCATTACTTATATTTTAATTGAAAATCATTATGGATTTTCTTTATTTGGAATTAATCATCAATTTGTAAATATTCTATGTATATTCTTGTTTACTGTTCTAATAACAATTGTTGGACAAGTTGGTGATTTGGTTGCTTCTAAATTTAAACGTGAATCTGGTATTAAAGATTATAGTAATTTATTTCCAGGTCATGGTGGTGTATTAGATCGTTTTGATAGTTTAATCTTAACAGGTACAACAATGTATTTAGTATTCTTATTTATAGGAGTACTATAATGAAAGGATATATTATTTTCGGTGGAACAGGTTCAATTGGACTACAAGCACTAGAACTTATTAAATCAAATAATGATCAGTTACTTGCTTTTACATTTAATAATAATATTAATAAAGCATTAGAGATTATTAGAGAATTTAATCCAATGGTTGTTGGTATAACAAACGAACAATATTCACAAACTATTAAAGAATTATATCCAAATATTACTATTTTAAATAATACAAAAGATATTGTTGAATTTAATTATAATATAAATAACAAAGTATTTATAAATTCAGTAAACGGAAGTGCAGGTTTAATTCCTACATATGAAGTAATTAATCATGGATATGATTTATTACTTGCTAATAAAGAATCACTTGTAATTTCTGGTGAAATTATAATGTCTTTAGCAAGTGAAAAAAATGTAAAAATTATTCCAATTGATAGCGAACATAATGGACTTGCTAAGATCTTGTATGGTAAAGATATTAATCAAGTTAAAAAATTAATTATTACTGCAAGTGGCGGAGCCTTAAGAGACTATTCATTAGAAGAATTAAAAAATGCAACTTCAAGTGATGCTTTAAAACATCCTAATTGGTTAATGGGAAAAGACATTACAATTAACTGTGCTACAATGATGAATAAAGGGTATGAAGTAATTGAAGCTAGTTATTTATTTGGTTTAGACATTAATAAAATAGATGTTTTAGTTCACAAAGAAAGTATAATTCATGCAATGGTGGAATTTAATGATGGTACAATTGAAGCAAACTTAGGAAATGCTGATATGAGAAATCCCATTAATTTTGCTATTAATTATCCTAATTTTATTGATAGTAAATTAGGTAGATTAGATTTAATTAAAATTGGTTCTTTAAATTTTAAAGAATTAGATTTAAATAGATATCCTTGTTTTAAATTAGCAATAAAAGCTATTAATAAAAAAGGATACTATCCTACTATTTTAAATGCAGCTAATGAAGCTTGTGTAAAATTATTTTTAGATAATAAAATAGGTTATTTTGATATTTATAATATTGTAAATAATATGTTAGATAAACATGATGAATTCTTACTTACAAAAGAAGAATTTACAATTGAAAATATTTTAAAGCTAGATAGCTTTATTAAAAATTACGTTATAGACATGATGAAAGGAGATGAAAAATAATGTTAGATTGGATTATTGGAATATTAGCTTTTGTTGTTGTTCTGAGTTTAATTATCATTATTCATGAAGGGGGACATTTCTTTTTTGCTAAAAAAGCAGGAATTTTATGTTACGAATTCTCCCTTGGTATGGGACCAATTATTTATCAAAAAAGAATTGGTGAAACAGCTTACTCTGTAAGAGCCATTCCTCTTGGAGGATTTGTTTCAATGGCTGGAGAAGAAGTTGAAGCTGACTATTTAAAAGATATTAAAAAGGTTAAATTAGAGTTTGATAATAATCAAGTTTCTAAAATTATTACTAATGTAGATAGTAAAAAATATGAGAATTTAGTTGAATATAACTTAATTAGCTATGATTTAATTGGTTCAAAAGAAGCAAAAGAAGATGAACTTTTTGTTAAAGTAGAATCTATTAATGAAGAACATATGAATCAAAATGAGGTTCTTACATATACTGTTAAACGTGATTGTATTGTTTCTTTTAATGAAAAACAAGAATTACAAATTGCTCCACATGATAGAACATTTGTTAATAAACCTCTTAAAGCACGTTTCTTATCAGTGTTTGCAGGACCTGCAATGAACTTTGTACTAGCATTTTTTGTATTCTTAGTAATGGGACTTATCGGTGGATATGCTGCTGATGATTCTACAATTTTAGATGAAGTTGCTCCAAACACACCCGCATATATTGCTGGACTTCAAAAAGATGATGAAATTATAAGAATTGGTAAATACAACAACCTTTCTGAATGGATTGACATTCAAAATGCCTTAAATAGTTATGCAAGTGGAAATGAAGAATTTAATGGAACAATCGAAATCGAATATAAAAGAGATGGTGCTATTCAACCAGTTGTAACAGTTACCCCTCAAACAATAATTTATGCTATGGAAATGGTATTTAGTAATGTTGAAGGTAGCATTAATTTACCAATTATTGGTTCATATGCGGATAGTGAAACAAACAAAAAGACTGTTGCGTACAAAGCTGGATTAAGAGAAGGCGATTTAATTAAAAGTATTAAAGTAAAATCAACTGGAATGGTTACTCCAATTAATTCTAAAAATGACTGTTTAAAATTCTTTAACACATATGAAAGAGCAAATGTTAAAGGAGCAGATATTGAGATTGTTGTAGATCGTAATGGATCTTTAGAAACAATTGAAGTTGAAACATATAGTAAAGAATTACTTGATTCTCAAGGAATTGAAAATACAAAAGTTCAACTTGGAATTTCTCCAGTTTATAAATTTAATTTATTAAAATTACTTTATATGCCTTTTGTACAAATCAAAGATGCATCGCTTTTAGTATTTAATACATTAAAATTATTATTTACAGATAAAACAGTTAATTTAAATGATTTATCTGGGCCAATTGGTATTTTATCACTAATTAAAAATGCAACATCTCAAGGCTTACTTGTTTTACTAAATTGGACTGCTATTATTAGTGTAAATGTTGGACTTATGAATTTACTTCCACTGCCTGCACTTGATGGAGGACGTTTAGCATTCTTAATTTATGAAGCAATTACAAAGAAAAAACCTTCACCAAAAGTTGAAAATACAATTCATAATATCGGATTTATTTTATTAATGGTTTTATTTGTATACGTTGCATTTAATGATGTAATAAGATTAATATTTAAATAAAATATGTATAATAATAAGACTTCAATTTGAAGTCTTTTTTATATTAAATATATAAATGCATTTCTTGAAAAAAATATTAATAAATGGTATAATATAAGTAATTATATCAAAGGAGAAAACTCATGAATAGAATTAAAGAAATAAAATTACCATTATTATGTTTATCTATTTTTACAGTTGCTTATACTGCGATCGTATTTATAATTGGTGGAGTTGTATCAAAAAGAGGAATTGATAGTGCATTTGTTATGACATATGCAATGATGCTAATTTCAATTGGAATTTACTATTATTCATTATTTGTAGGTATTTCTGATAAACCAGGACAAATTGTTGCAGTTAATGGACCAGGTGTAGTTGCATTTATTTATTTTGTTTTTACATTTATCATGACTACTATTTTATATTTTATTGATTTTTCTGGTAACATGATTTATGTTTTAATTTTCTACATTTTCTTTGTGTTCATTTTCTTAATGTTCTATGCACCTGCATTACATCATGTTAGTATTGTTAAACAAGCACCTAAGAAACTTCCTAAAGTTAAAAGAATTGGTGACTTAGTTGCATACTATGAATCATTTATTGGATATGTAAAAGAAGATAGTGCTAAAGATGAAATTGAAGGTATTATTGATTCAATTAGAAATTTACCTACTCCTGTTAAAAAAGGTAAAGCTAAGAAAATTGAAAAAAGTATTATCGAATATTCAAGTTTTGTTCAAAAAAATGTTGCAAACTGTGTATACAGTAATGTTTATCATAACATCGATAAAGTAAAAGAATTAATTGAAAAAAGATATAATGCATAAGAGGTTATAAATGTTAAAAATTGTTAATTATTCTAAACAATATGAAAATGGAAAATTAGCAGTTAACAATTTATCACTTACAGTTGAAAAAGGCGATATTTACGCTTTTATTGGTCACAATGGTGCCGGCAAAACTACTACTATAAAGTCAGTTGTCGGCATTTTGCCATATAACGACGGTGATATTTATGTTAATGGCTATAATATTAAAGATAATCCAATGGAATGTAAAAAGATAATTGCTTATATTCCTGATAATCCTGATATTTATGAAAATATGACTGGTAACCAATATTTAAATTTTATTAGCGATGTATATAAATTATCTAAAAAAGAAAGAATAGAAAAGATAAATTACTATGCAAATTTATTTGGATTTAGTAATGAACTAACAAACATGATTTATTCATATTCACATGGTATGAAGCAAAAACTTTGTTTAATTTCGGCTTTTATTAGAAATCCAAAATTACTTATTTTAGATGAACCTTTTGTTGGACTTGATCCAAATGTTGCATTTATTTTTAAGAATGCAATGAAAGAGTTTTGTGAAAAAGGTGGTTCTATTTTCTTTTCTACTCATGTTCTTGAAATTGCTGAAAAACTATGTAATAAAGTAGCAATTATTAAAGATGGAAAGCTTGTTGCACAAGGATTAATGGAAGATATAACTAAGAATAAGGATTTAGAAGAAGTGTTCTTGGAGTTAAATAATGCGTAATGTATTAATACTAACAAAGAATTATTTACTTAATCTAATAGGTAGCTTAAGTAGACAATTCAATAAATCAAAGTTTATAGTTGCTGGAATTTTCCTATTTTTAATTGGAATTGGTGCAATCGGGTCTTTAGCTTATACATCATACATTACACTTGATCAATTCATTGTATCTGAAAATGAAATATTTAAAGAATATGGTATAGCAGTAAATCTTACTCCATATGCTATGTTACTTAATTTTGTTACATTAATATTAATAATGTTATTGTCTTTAATTTTCAAAAGTAGTTCAGTTGATGATGATAAAGACTTAGAAATGTTACTTAGTTTACCAATTAAAAAACATCATATTTTAATATCTAAAAGCTTGGTTTCTTATATAATTGATTTTAGTTTATATTTATTACTATTTTTACCTAGTGTAATAATTTACTATATAGTTTTAGAAACTTCAATAACTGTTGTTATAAACTCAGTAATACTAATATTTATTTTACCATTATTAACAAATGGATTTGAGTTTATTATTAGTTATTTTTTAAAGAAGACTAATATTAATAAAAAAATTGAATCTTTAATTCAAATAACATTAATGGTAGTTTTATTATTATCAATGTTAATGTTTAATTTTTATATTAACAATGTATTAATAAATGATACTACATTATCTTTTACTGATTTACTTGATAAATTATTACCTATTAAATTAATGTTTAATTTTGTTATGGAAAATAACTTTTTAAATTTATTAATAATAATTATTATTGGATTAGTGATTTATTCAATTGGACTTATTTTAAAAGTAAATAACTTAGGTAAGAAAAATAGAAATAAGGCAATTAGAAAAACAAACACTTATGAAGAAAATACAGTATTTAAGGATTTATTAAAAAAAGAAGCTAATAGATATTTTACAACACCATTATATGTGATTAATTCAATTTTTGGAGTATTTTTAATTATTGGTGCAAGTATTTATATTATGATGCAAGGTAAAGCTTTTTTAGATGATATCATTTATCAACTAATTAAACTTGATTCAGTTCATACTCCAGCGATAATCTTGTTTGTTACAACAGCAATCTTTTCTACAGTATGTACAACATATTGTTCTATTTCAATTGAAGGAAAGAATTTTTGGGAATTAAAAGTTTTACCAATCGATGTTAAAACAATTTTTAATTCAAAACTTACTTTTAATTTTATTTTATTATTATCAGGTGCATTAATTTCCGATATTTTTATTTGTATCGTATTAGGATTTAAATATTTTATTATTTATTTATTATTCCATTTATTATTTAGTTATTTTATTAGTATATTAGGTTTATACTTAAATTTATTATTCCCTAAATTAGATTATAAGTCAATTAATGTTTTAGTAAAACAAAGTATTTCACTAGTTTTAGTGATGTCAATTGGAGCATTAGTTTCTGTTATATTTTTAGTTTTATATATTTTAATTGGTAAATTCTTTATTGTATATTTAATATTATTAGTTTTATTAATAATAAATTATATTTTAACTAAATTACTATATACAAAAGGAATTAAATTATTTAATAATTTAAATTAATAAGGAGTTTATTATGTTACCAAAAAGTCCGTCAATATTGTTATGTATTGTAAATACTAAATTAAGAGATTTTTATCCATCACTTGAAGCACTTTGTGATGATTTAGACGAATCTATAACAGAAATTAATGAAATATTAAATTCTATTAATTATTATTATGATAGTAAAATAAATCAATTTATACAAAAATAAACTCTTTGAAATAATCAAAGAGTTTTTTATTTTTAATGTATAAAATAATTAAAATAACAAAAAATAAAATGAACAAAAGAAAGGAGTAATTATGACTAAATTTTTACTTTGTATTTTGTTCATAACTAATCTATTTACTGTTAACGGATGGGGATATAATAAAAATAAGACCCATGATACGCCTGATATAGGAAAATATCGTGAAGTAATAAAAGATACTAAATCATATTTTGTTGGTAATACAAGTGAAAAAGAAATCTATCTAACCTTTGATGTTGGATATGATAACGGAAATTTAATTCCTATACTTGATATTTTAAATAACTATAACATCAGGGCAACATTCTTTATAACTGGAGATTTTGTTAAAAGGTTCCCTGAACTTGTTAAGAAGTTATCAAACTCAGATCATTTAATTTGTTCTCATTCATGGGGACATTTAAATATTACCAAATTATCATTTGATAAATTAAAAGATGATTTAGATAAGTTAAATGAAGAGTATTTCAAATTAACAAATAAAAATTTAGCACCCTATTTTAGACCTCCAGAAGGAGCGTTTGATAAACCAAGTTTACTTAACGTAAACAAATTAGGTTACACAAATATCTTTTGGTCAATAGCATGGGTAGATTGGAATACTAACAAACAACTAGGCGCAAAATATAGCTACGATAGTTTTACTAACAATTTACATAATGGTGCAATTGTTTTAATGCACTCTGTGTCAAGTAGTAACAAAGAAGCTTTACCTAGTATTTTAGAATATTCTATAAATAATGGCTATCAGTTTTTAACAGTAGATAAAATAAAAGAGCTCTAAATGAGCTCTTTTTTATCTAAATACAGGTTTTAAGATAATTCCAGTTTCGTTTGTATGTTGTACAATAATTTCTTTTGAAAGCTTAGCTACATTATAGCCATTAATATTTGTAGCTTCAATTACGGAAATCATTGATTCACAATCAACATCACTTGCTAAATAAATTTCCCATGCAATAATGTTTTCTGGTGTATCAATATAAATTACTGCAACACGGTCAGTTTCTGTACCTACAACTTCACCCCATGCATTTGCTGCAGCTTCATCTTTACCTAAATCTTCATCATATTTTTTGAAAAAAGATGTTGGATTCCAAATATAAACACTGCTTGACATTTTTGATGTAGGTTTGTTACTTGGAGTAATATTAGCATCTTCATGATAAGTTATTGTATATACAATTCTTTCATATTTAGCATATAGTTTTTTTCCTGTAAAAGTATCAGGATCATATTTAAATGATTCTTCAAAACTCTTATCAGTATACCAACCTAAAAATTTACATCCAATACGTTTAACTTGTTCATGATTTTCATCTGGAAGTTCTAACCCACCATCTGTTTTTTGAATTCTAATTTCATTTCCTAAATAAGAAATACAAGTAACATATTTTGCTGGTCTAATAGCAATTACAATAATTATTAATAAAAATAAAAATACACTAGCAGCACCAATTAATTTAAACATTTTAACTTTTTTTGGGTCTAATTGTTTTTTATTTTGAATTTCTGGTTTAATTTCATTATTCATTATTAAATCATCCTTTCATATATAAATGTATTATATCACATTTTAGAATTTTAATAAATAGTATTGCATATAATAAATTTGATTTTTATGTGAATGTGTATCTATTTAGTTGCATTTCTATTAAGAAAAATGTATAATATTAAATGTTTAATAATTAAACGTTTAACTATTTAGAGGTTGTTATGAAAAAGAAATTATTTTATGAAATAATGGTATTTCAAATATTAAGAAGAAAATATATTAATAGTCAATTAAAAAATCAAGGATTATATTTTGGACAACATTTAATATTAGCTTATATAAAAAAACATCCAAAGTGCAGTCAAAAAGATTTAGCTGATTATTTAAAAGTTACTCCAGCATCAATTGCAGTGTCAACAAAAAGATTAGAGAAAAATGGTTTTGTTATTAAAGATGTCTGTGAAGATAATCTTAGACAAAATAATTTAGAACTTACACAAAAAGGAATAGATGCTATAAATGAACTAGATTGCTTTTTTAAAGATTTGGATTTAAAAGCACTTACAGGAATATCTGATGAAGAATATAATTTAATCGAACAAACACTTGATAAAATGATTGTTAATTATGCAGGTACAAGTGTTGATAATATCGATATAAGAACTTTACTTGCTGAAAATAGAGAGGATGATGAAGATGAAAAAACTTCTTAGTTGTTTAAAAGGATATATTATACCTACTATTTTATGTCCGTTATTTGTTATATGTGAAGTAATTATTGAAGTATCACTACCAAAAGTAATGGCTGAAATTGTAGATAAAGCTATTCCTAATGGAGATTTTAACTTTGTGTTAAAACTTGGTGGAGCAATGGTAATATTTGCAATGGTTTCTTTAATTTTTGGTGGTCTTGCTGGATGGATGTGTAGTATAGCTGGAGCTGGATTTTCTCGAAATATTCGAAAAAGACAATTTGCAACAATACAAAATTTTAGTTTTGCTAATATAGATAAATTTTCTACTGGGTCACTTGTTACAAGAATGACTACAGACGTTAGTTTTGTTCAAATGGCATTTCAACAAATAATAAGAGGTTTAGTAAGATCTCCAATAATGTTTGTTGTTTCGCTTGTATCAGCATATGGTATTAGTCCAAAAATGACTGGTATTTTCTTAATTGTTGCTCCAATTCTAGCAATAGGTTTAATGTGCATTTCATTATTTGCACATCCAAATTTCAGAAAAATGTTTAAAAAATATGACTCAATGAATACAACAATTCAAGAAAACTTATATGGTATTAGAGTTGTAAAAACATTTGTTAGAGAAGATTTTGAAATTGATAAATTTAAAGAACAAAGTCAAACATTAAAAGAACATGCTTCTAAAGCAGAAAAAGTTCTTGCATTTAATGGTCCTCTAATGCAAATTGCAATGTATGGAACTATGTTATTAATATTTTTAATAGGTGGAATGCAAGTTGTAAATGGCTCATATATTGAAGGATTTAATCCTGAAACAAATGAAGTTATTTACGGATATCTTAATTTAAGTCCTGCTCAACTTTCCACATTATTTACATATTCAATAATGTTACTAAATTCATTAAATATGATTTCAATGAGTTTTGTAATGATTGTTATGTCTAAAGAAAGTTTTTCAAGAATAATTGAAGTTTTAAATGAAGAATCTGATATAACTGATGGTCCTAATACAGAATTACAGGTAACTGATGGAACAATTGAATTTAATGATGTAACTTTTAGTTATTATAAAGATGAAAATAATCTTGCGTTAGAAACTGTAAATCTTAGAATAAATTCTGGTGAAACAATAGGTATAATTGGTGGAACAGGATCTTCAAAAACAACATTTGTTCAATTAATACCAAGATTTTATGATGTAACAAGTGGTGAGGTTTTAGTTGGTGGAGTAAACGTAAAAGAATATTCTTTACATAATTTAAGAAATTCTGTATCAATGGTTCTACAAAAAAATGTATTATTTAGTGGAACTATTAAAGATAATCTTCGTTGGGGAAATGAAAATGCTACTGATGAAGAAATTATTGAAGCATGTAAAAATGCCTGTGCACATGATTTTATTATGTCATTTACTAATAAGTATGAGACAGATTTAGGTCAAGGTGGAGTAAATGTTTCTGGTGGACAAAAACAAAGATTATGTATTGCAAGAGCTCTATTAAAAAAACCTAAGATATTAATTCTGGATGATTCCACTAGTGCAGTAGATACAAAAACTGATGCAATTATTCGTAAATCATTAAGAGAAAATTTAACTGATGTTACAAAGATTATTATCGCACAACGTGTATCTTCAGTTCAAGATGCAGATAAAATTATTGTTTTAGATGATGGAAAAATTGTTGGATTTGATTCACATGAAAATTTACTAAAAACTAATGATATTTATCAAGATGTATATTATTCACAAATGAAAGGAGCTGATGAAAATGAATAGAAGACATACAGTTCCTCATAAAAAACCAGCAAATGTTGGTTTAATAATTAAAAGAATGTTAAGCTATTTAAAACCATATCGTATACATATGATTATTGTATGTGTATTGATTGTTTTAAGTTCATTAACAGGAGTTTTAGGTAATGCCTTTGTTAAACCAATTATAGATGATCATATTTTACCACTTGCAAAAACTCATGCTGCGGGATTACCTTTAGATTTTAGTGGTTTATATAAAATTCTAATTACACTTGCGTGTATTTATATTGTTGGTATTGTTTCAAACTATACATATAATCGAATTATGATTGTAATATCTACATCATCATTAAAAAATATTCGTGATGAAGTTTTTGAAAAAATGCAAAAGCTACCTGTTAGATATTTTGATACACATACTCATGGTGAAATAATGAGTAGATATACAAATGACGTTGATACAATGCGTCAAATGATTTCTCAAAGTATACCTAATTTTATTAATTCAATAATTACAGTTGTTTCCGTTTTTATCGTTATGTGTATTTATTCATGGGTACTTACACTATTAGTTATTCTAATGGTTTTTGTAATGACTTATGTTATTAAATTTATTGGTTCAAGAAGTGGAAAATACTTTATGAAGCAACAAATCCAAGTTGGTAAAGTAAATGGATATATTGAAGAAATGATTGAAGGAACAAAAGTAGTAAAAGCATTCTGTCACGAGCAAATTGCTGAACAAGATTTTGATGTGTTAAATGATGAATTATGCGATTCAGCAACTAAAGCTAATACATTTGCTTCTATTTTAATGCCTGTTATGAATAACTTAAGTTTTGTTCATTATTCTTTAACAGCAATATTAGGTGCATGGTTATGTATTAAGGGAAATTTAACAGTTGGAGCACTTCTTGCTTTCTTATCGTTTACTAAAATGTTTGCTTTCCCTTTAACAAATCTTTCTCAACAATTTAATACAATTATTATGGCTCTTGCTGGTGCAGGACGTGTATTTGAAATTTTGGATGAAAAAGAAGAACAAGATGAAGGTTATGTTACACTTGTTAATATGAAAGAAGTTAATGGTGAATTAGTTGAAACAAGCGAAAGAACTAAAATTTGGGCTTGGAAACATCCTCATTCTGACGGTACATTAACATATCATGAAGTAAAAGGTAATGTAGTATTAGATAGAGTTGATTTTGGATATAATCCAGATAAACAAGTATTAACCGATGTTACAATCTTTGCAAAACCTGGTCAAAAAATTGCACTTGTTGGAGCAACAGGAGCCGGTAAAACAACAATTACTAATCTTATTAACCGTTTCTATGATATAGATGATGGTAAAATAAGAATTGACGGAATTAATATCAATAAAATCAATAAACATGATTTACGTAGATCAATGGCTGTAGTTTTACAAGATACAAATTTATTTAGTGGAACAATTAAGGATAATATTAGATATGGAAGACTAGATGCAACAGATGAAGAAGTAATTGCAGCAGCAAAACTTGCTAATGCACATAGTTTTATCAAACACTTACCTAATGGATATGATACTTATATTACGGGTAATGGTGCAAGTCTTTCTCAAGGTCAAAGACAATTGATATCTATTGCAAGAGCTGCAATTGCAAATCCTCCAATTTTAGTTCTTGATGAAGCAACTTCTTCAATTGATACAAGAACAGAAAAACTTGTTCAAGAAGGTATGGATAAATTAATGGATGGTAGAACAGTTTTTGTTATTGCCCATAGACTTTCTACTATAAGAAACGCCAAAGCTATTATGGTTCTTGAAAAAGGGGAAATTATTGAACGCGGAGACCATAATGATTTAATGGAACTTAAAGGTAAATATTATCAATTATATACAGGAGCATTTGAGCTTGAATAAGTAATTAATCTCAACTATTAATTTAGTTGAGATTTTTTATTTTATATTACTTATAAATAGAAAAGCAAAAATAGATTTAGTTATTTTTCTCTTATAAATTTTTTATTATAATTATATTTAGATTTCTATAAATGTATAAGTTGAAGAATAAAATTATTACTAAAAATAACGCTATTGAGTGAATTAAAAAATCTTTAGTAAAAAAATTATATATTTATTTGCTTTTTTTACAATTAAAAGATATAATTTTAAAAAAAGGAGATTTTTAATGACTAATAAAAAAAGTAATTATTTAATTGATTCGACAATTTTTTTATCACAGTATGATAAAAATCAGCGTGTTGTTAGTTTTCCAGATATTATAACTTGCAATAATACAAAATATATTAAATGTGATTTAGTTTGTGAAATTCCAAGTGACTTAAACGTGATTAAAGTTAAATTAAGATTGAGTAAAAATGTTCCTGGTGGAACAAAAACATCTTATTCTATAATTAAGATGAATGGTGATATTGAAGAAATTACTGGCATTGAAGAAGAAGCAGGTCTTCCGGATGATTCTAACTCAACATTTCAATATATTGATATTTCGAATTTATTTTATAATAGTAATACTGTAGATTCTACATTCTATATTAAAGCAAGTGATGCCGTTAGTTCATTTACGTGTTATAATACAAATGCAGTAATTGTTGTTGATTATATAGTTGATGAATATTATGTTTCAAATAAACACTTGGTAACTCAAAGCGTTGGTATGTATAATAGTATATCTTTTGATCCTTTTTTTAAAACTTATAAGCTGTACACAAATATAATTAATTTAACAAATGGATATATACCTTTAAATTTATCATTAATTTATGATAAATATTCAAATGGTATTTTAAAACCTTTTAGATTTAATTATGAACAATATTTAATTTCAAGTGGAAACGACTATAAGTATTATGATGATATTGGTATGTTCCATTATTTTAAATCAACAAATAATTCAAACATATATTTTGATGTTACTAAACCTGGATTAATATTAAAAGTTTTAAATAATTCTTTTGAAATAACACAGGAAGGTAGTCATACTTTAATCTTTAATATAGAAGGTAAATTGACTAACATCAGAAAGTATGCTGATGATAATTTGTATGTTGAAAATACCATACAATATGTAAATAATAGAATTTCCAGTATTATTGATGATTTACAAAGAGTATGTAATATTTCATATGTTGAAGAATCATCTCAATTAACAAAAATAATTATAACGAAACCTGATCAAAATGTTGTAACCTTATTTGTTGAAAATAATAAAGTAGTTCGTATTGATGGATTAATTAATGATAGTAGTATAAATAATAGTAATATATATTTATATGATCCTGATACATCAGAACTTACTAGAGTTACTGATCCTTCTGGTGAAAGTTGTTATTTATCGTATATAGGTGGTAGTATAAATAAAATCTTTTTTGAAATACAGAAAAATATTAATGATTTTTATAGATTATCAAAATACGAAATAATTAGTAGATTTGGTCAATCTACAATACGAATTTATAATGAAAATGATGTGCTTATTACTTCAAATGTTTTTAAATATAATGATAATGGCGAATTGATTTATACAGAGGAGTTTTATAATAATAAACTAATTAAGCAAAATAGTTATGAAAAAACATTATATACATTGAATTATAATAATACAGGAGTAGATAGAGTAATTAATTTGAATTCAATGTCTACACCATATACTAGATCGATTAGTTGTGCTTTGATTAGAAATGTTATTTTTGATCTTAAAAAATCTATTAAAATTAACGTTCCTAATTTTATAAAAAAACAAAAAATTCGAATTAGATTTAAAATATTACTACAAAATATTGTTACTTACAATGATGGAGTTCAATCATGTTATTTAAATATATATAATAATTCTACTTCAATTTTTAATAAACAAATTGCATTAAATGATGGAAAAATTCAATATTATGAAGAAATTTTAGAATTACAATCAAATAAAAATTATAATATTAATGTTAAATTTCTATTTAATTACGTAAGCTGCAATGTTGTGTTAGATGATATTTACCTTGATGTTTTAACTGTTTCGGGTGTTTCAGATTGCATAAATATTGATACAAATGAAGAGACTTTTACTAATTTATTAATTCCTTATTATAAATTAAAAGATGTACTTTACATTGATTATCAAAATAATACAATACAACATGATCTTCAAAATGTACATATGACTAAATTAGATTATTTTTTAACATTTAATAGTTATTTAAATCGTGATTACAATAATAAATTTAATCATTGGTATAATGATGGTAAAAATGTAACTTCAAATGTTACTAATGTTTATTTTGGTTACATAGATGGTCAAAAAATTAGTTTATCAGATATTAAAATATGTACAGTAACAGAACAATATAATAAAATTGAATATGAAGAATTAAGGTTAGAAAATAATAACATTATAAAGGAAAATACTACATTTTTTGGTTCAAACGAAAATGTGCATACAATTGAAGAATATAATAAATATGGACATATTTTGAAGGAAATTGATTCTCGAGATAAAATGAGAAGATATGATTATATACTATTAAATAATCAGAAAATAATTAATACATCTTTAGAATCATTAGCACAAACAAATTCAAATAGTAAAATAATCAATCAGATGATAGAAAATTATGATGAAGATAGTGTGATTACGGAATCAAAAGTATATCCATTTGACTCTGATCTTCCGTTATCTTCTAAATATTATTATAACAAGTTAACTGATAATATCAATAAGGAAGTTTTAACAAATAACAAAGAAATTACTTATACATATAAACAAGATAATAATAGCATTGATAAAATTTCGACAAATATTGATAATATTGAAAACAGTAATCAATTTCAATACACAAACAATAAGTTATCAAGTTTAAATCATAACGATTGTGCTTTCTCATATACTTATGGTTCGCGTAATGAAATTACGTCAGTAAATGTAGGGAATAATCAATTTATTTCATATGAATATTTGTATGATAATAATGAGAAGAAAATAATATCTACATATAATACTGGTGACTCATACACAAAAATATATAATAATTCTGGTAATTTAAAAGCAATATATGACAAGAACAACACTAAGAAATTTGAAAATTTATATTCTAACACGTGTACCTACTCATTTGTAAATAGTAGTGAAGTATCAAGTGATTCTCCAGATGCTTTATTAAGAAGAACTTATGATGATGGTTTATACACTAATTATCATTATGACTCAACTGATTATAATGTAGATAATCCTACAATTAACTATAATGATAATGGATATAGATTATTAACAAAAATTGAAAATAGCCATTATTCAAAAACTATTGGCTATGATAATTTTAAACGTATTTCAACATTAAATACTTATACTTCCGATTTTAAAAGAAAAGAATCCTATTCATATATAAATGGTGATAAATTTAATTATGACTTATTAAAGTCATCAAAAATTTCTTATTCTACATCTAATAACGTTATAAATAATTCAGTTAATGTTATAAATAATTTTGATGTATTTGATAGACAAACTTCTCGCCAATTACAAAAAGGAGATATTTATTTAACATTAAACTATGATTATTATCAAAATAATAATTCATGTTCTACTAATTTAAAGAAAGTAAATTATAATGTAAATGATATTGAAAATGAAGAAATCAAATATGATTCATTAGGTAATATATCAGAAATTTTATATTCAGGAGAAACTAAAATAAGCTATATATATGATGATATAGGAAGAATTACTAGAGAAGAAAATAAATTATTAAATAGAGTATTTGATTATCAATATGATGAAGGGGGAAATATTATAAATAAAACTATTTATATACCGCAAATAACTTCTGATAATCAAACATCATATGTGTTACTTAATTCATATACGTATGAATATGATTCTGACTATAAAGATAAATTAATAAAAGTAAATTCAGATAATATTACGTATAGTATAAATGAAAAAACATTATTACCTTCCTCATATGGGCAAAAACAGTTTACATGGAAGGATAATAATAGATTAAATACTTATTTAGAAACTCCTTCAGGTAGAATAGTTTATTATATATATAATACTAAAGGACAACTAATTCATAGAAGAAAACAAATAGATATAAATGTAGAATTATTATATGATTATATTTATGATGGTGAACTTTTAATTAAAGAAGTAAAAACTATTAAAGCAATCAATATAAATGATATTACACCTTCATATGAAAACTTACCTATTATTACAACTACTAATTATATATATAATAGAAATGAAGTGATTGGTTTTGTTAGAGATGATGTTGAATATTTTTATTTGAAAGATGTATTAGGAAATATTAAATACATTTTAGATAATGAATTTAATGTCATCTGTAAATATGAATATGACGCGTGGGGAAATCATAATGTATTTGAAAATACAATAAATGGATATCAATTAAATACTTCTCCAGGTTTTATAGGAAATATAAATATAATTAGATATAAAGGATATTTTTATGATGTTGAAACTCAGCTTTATTGGGTATCCTCACGTTACTATTCGCCTGAATTATGTAGATGGATTTCACCAGATTCAATCGAATATTTAGATCCTCAAAGTATCAATGGATTAAATCTATATGCGTACTGCGGTAATGATCCCGTTAATAAGTACGATCCAACAGGAAATTTTCCAATTTTATTAGCATTTATACTTGGTGGGGCTCTTATAGGTGGTACGCTTGGTGGTATTACTGCTTATTCTGAAGGACAAGACATACTTACTGGGGTCTTAACCGGAGCGCTATTAGGGGCAGCAGTAGGTGGAATAATTGGAGTAGGCGGAGTAGCATTATCAGGAGCTGTTTCATCTGTTTTAGGAAAAACCGCAACAGATTTAATTAGTGTTGCATTTTATGGTGGAGAATTTGGTAGTTGGGAAGATTATGCAATAGCATTTGCTTTTGGTGGATTGACTGGTTCGCTAGGTAGCGTCACTGGCAAATTTGCAGGATTGGCAAAAGCAGGAAAATTTGCGGCTGACGTTGCTCTCAGACCAGCAGCTAATCAATTAGTTAAGATGGGAACTAGAGGCAATACATTTAATCGTGATAAATATTTATATGATGTTATTACACGAACAGTAACATATGGTGGTTCAAATAGTATTATGAAGAGTAATATGTTTGGACTAAATTTAAAAGTAGATTTAGGAAAGTGTTTCTATAGATCTACATTCAGATCATTATATTCATATATTTAGGAGAGGATAAGAATGGTTAAAAATTATTGGACATTATTTTACTTAACTTTAATTGGAATGATTATATTTGTTTCATTATTTATTTTAGGGTTTGTATTTGCAAAAAAATTATTTTTAGATAAGAAATATGGTATCATTCTATTAATTGTTTTCTCATGTGTTTCATTTACTTTAAGTACATTGTGTGCTAGTAAATTTGCATTATGTTGTAAAGATTATAATTATGTAGCTAACAATACATATATAGAAGAAAAAGCAAAAGTTGTTGAGTTTACTGTTTCTCGTTTTGATTATGACGGAAGCGGTAGGCAAGAAAATAGCAAACCAAAATTTTATTTAATTGAAAAAGATGAGTATATAGTTTTAAATGTAAAAGATGTCGAATTGGGAGAAACCTATATTATTAGATTTTATCCTAATACCAAAATATGTGATGTAATTGAAAAAATTAGTTAAAACAAATAGCAAATTACTTTCACAAGCAAAACTAGGTGGATTTACTTTCGAGTAGATTCACCTTTTCATTTAATCTATATCAATAGATTATTTAATAGAAAAATGATATAATAAGGTATCACTTAAAGAAATTAGGTTTATAAAATTTCAAGGAGGATTTGCAATGAACAAAAGTAATGTTTCATTTTATGGATATAATGATGGTAAAGCAATGACAATTTATAATTGTATAATGTTGTTTGTTCCTACTGTTATTTCTTTTTGCTTGTCTATTATTGTGTCTATAGTTGCTATATGTTTAAATAATTGCTATTTATTGTTTATTTGGATCTTGCCTGGAATATTATTATTAATATATCTTTTAAGTTATGTTTTAACTAATTACAATGATAAAGTTTTTTTAAGTGGAACAAAGAAAAAACATTCGTTTTATTTTAAAAATGGAATGCTGTTCAAAGACGGAAAAGAAATAAAAAATAAACATTTTAAAGTGTTTAAATTTAAAAAATGTTTGTTTGTAGAATTTAAACACTCTTATTATAGAGTTCCTAATGATGAATTTATGGATATTAGTAAAGAAGAATTTTTATTAAGTCTTAAAATAAATAAACTTACACATAAAGCAAAATTTATTGAAAGATATAAATGTCCTTGTTGCGGATACTATACATTAGATTCAAAGGGTATGTATGATATTTGCCCAGTATGTTTTTGGGAAGATGAAGATGTTGAAGATCCTAATGAATATAATGAGTGTAATAGAGTTTCATTAATTGAGGCAAGACAAAATTATTTAAAGTTTGGAAGTTGTAAAAAAGACATGAGAAGATATGTTAGAAGACCAAGAAGTTATGAAAAGGTAGAGAAACATCAAATGTTAACTCTATCAAAATTTAAAAACGAATTTATTAAAATTTATGCTAATGATGTTCCTATTGATAAATTAAAAAAATATGTTACAAGCAGAGGAAATTATATATGGCATTTATTTTCGTGGGAATTAATTGATCAAAACAAATATTTAACTGGTGTAGAAGCTAAAGAAGCATATGACAAATGTAATAAGGATAACGCTATTATTTATGAAGAATGTCCAGAAGAAAAATTTTCAAAAATTGATAAAAGATATATGTATTCTAAAGATATAGAAGGTTGTGGAGAAATATATGTTTTTGCTGAAGATATGTCTTGGGTATATATTAATACTCATGAAGAATCACTTGATTTAGGCCCATACTTCATTTGCATTAATAATAAGGGGAACTAGTAATTATGAATAAAAGATTGATTGCTTATAATTCTAGGAAGTTACCTTTTACATTACTGGTTGTTTTAATTCCTATATTTGTAGTTATCATTATGTTAATTATTAATGTAAAAGAATTGTTTCATTGGATAGTTTTGGTTGGTGTGATAATTTGTTTTATTTTTATCTTATCAATGTTTATTTATAGTTTGTTGCTACCTAATATTGCGTTTGAAATTAATGACGATAAGATGATTATTTATAAAATAAAAAAGCAAAAAATTATTTTATTAAAAGATATAAACAAGTTTAGATTATGTGATAATAGTTCATCATTTGATGGATGTTTATGGGAAAAAGGCAAAAAGATAAGACTTAATTATTTTATAAAAAATAAAAAGCAGATTTTAAAAGAATTAGAAATTATTTCTAAGGAATATGGATTCTATATTGAATATTATTCTGTCGATTATAGTAATGGTGATTAAAATGAAAAAAATAAGTTACATATTATTAATTATTTCATATTTTCTTTTAGGATTTATATTAATTTATTTTAACTTAATTAATCCTTTATATGAAGGGAGTTTGGGGTTAATATTATCTATTATAGTAATTACAATTTGGTTAGTAGCAGGTTTTATTATACTTACTAATAAAAATCCAGTTATTAAAAAAGATAGAATTGAAGATTGCATGCGTTTAATAGCATTAGCACCAGTTATAGTGATTGTTATTATCCCAATAGTGATTTTTACTTTAGTTAACCTAATTATTGAGTCTTTTAGAAATAGAATGTCGCATAAATGCAAAATTTTATTAGAAAAAGGCTTTGAATTAAGTAAAGAAAAAAATAATAAAAAATATACATACAAACTAGTAAAGAATAACTTTATTATTAAAATTAGTGAATTTGACTCATATCAAATAAGTATAGATAATGGATCAACATTTGATGATATAGAAAAATCCTTATTCATAACTTATGAGGATAGAATAGAAGTGGAAAATATTATCTATAAATATAAATCGTGTGATTATAGAGATAAAGATATTTACGAACCTACTACTAAAATCGTTTATATCTTAGCCAAGTATTTTAGCAACTAAAGGGAGTGATTATTTATGAATGATTATAAAATTGTTACAAATCCTACAAAAAAAGATTTAAATGAAATAATGGGTTGGTTAAAGGAAGAATATGAATTAAATGGTGAGGGATTTTATTGCAATAGAAATATTATTTCTAGTGCACAAAAAGCAGGTACTTTAATAGTATTTAAAATTGACAATCGTTGTGTTGGTTTTGTTGTTTGGGGAAAAACATATGAATTTGTAATTGATATAAATATTTTTGTTATTCGTCCTGATTATCGTGGGAAAGATTTTGGGAGAATATTTTATAATTTGGTTCGTGATCGTTTTAAAAATGATTCTATCAAAGTGTTTAAGTTATTTTGTGAACCAGCAAGTTCGGAAAGATTTTGGAAGAAAATGGGTTTTTATAAATTGCCAAAGTTTAGATGTAGTCAACACGAACTTACCTATTATAGTATTTTAGCTGATACTGCATCTAGTAATTATATTGAAGGTGCGGATATTATTGAATTATGGGATGTTGAACCAGTATGGGCTGAGGATGTTGAACCTAAATGGATTTGGTATGTAGAAATCAAAAACAATGAATTGATATTACCTATAGTTCATCCTTGTGATTGTAATTGGCAAATTAGGTGGAGTAGAAATGGGAAAGTGTTAAAGGAAGAAAAAGTTAAATATTTTACTAAAAATAATTTTGAATTTTATTATGATAAATTTTTGATTATTAGTGATTTAAAAAATGTTGGTTAATATGCCAGCTGAGGGAAAATATGTATTACACATCAGAAGAAGAAAATTATCGTAAATATGGAATAGTAATATTAGAATTATATGATGAGACTTTAAGAACAACAGTTTATCATTATCGTAAACCTACTCCTAGTGAACGAAAGGAAATTATCTTAAACCATATTATCGATAATAGTGGCACTCCAATTAAAGTTAATTATTTATCATCAAAACTAGCGGTTAGTGATAGAACAATTCAAAAGATAATTAAAGAATTATCTAATGAAGGATTAATTAAAGTTGAACCATGTTTTATTAACGGTAGACAATCAGGTAATAAGATTACTTATATAGGAACACCTAGAATTAAAACTGGTAAAGAATTAACTTTAGATTTACTTTATGATATTACTAATCCTTATGGGTTTAGAGATTGGGACTGGAGAGAATTTAAATTACATCCTGATTTAGATTTAGAAGAAAGAATTAATCAATTTGAAATATTAAGAGATTATAAAGAAGACTTAAGAAAAAGAAGAGAAAAGTTTCTTTCTAAATGAAAAAGTCGACTGACTCTGATACAGAGCTAATCGACTTTTTTTGTATATTTTCTTTTAGTTAATGTGTATTTAATTTTTTTAGTATTTTCATTCATTTTATATACTTTTATACCTTGCTCTGTAGCATATTTAACCAAAATATCTTCATACATTTTACTTATTTTACACCCTAAATAAATGGCTTTGGGTTTTACTGTAATAAAATTTTCAGTATTAAATTTAAATAATTGAAGTCTCCATTCTTTTTCATAAGACCAGCACTTATGCTTATGAATATTAATTTTATATTGTGCAAAGTCATCACTTAATTGAAATATGTTTGGTAGACCTGCATTTTTAAAAGTTTGAATAATTGTGTTTTCAAAAATATAATTGGTAGCATCATATCTTTTTTCAGTATATAAAATAGGAAGAAGCATTACTTGCTTCCAATTTAGACAAGTTTGAAATGACTTATGTTCAGGGCAAAGCATACAATTTGTCTTTAACGCATCAGTGTCATATTCTATTACAAAT
>JBGVCU010000060.1:0-116981 GCA_045119035.1 Bacilli bacterium
CTAATTTTGAAAGAAGGATTGGTGACTATAGCGAGATGGATCCACCTGTACCCATGCCGAACACAGAAGTTAAGCATCTCAGCGCTGACGATAGTACAATGTGCAAAAATAAGACGTTGCCAGCCTCTTTCTATAATAACATGCCTCTTTAGCTCAGTCGGTTAGAGCACATGACTGTTAATCATGGTGTCCGCGGTTCAAGTCCGTGAAGAGGCGCCAGTTAGAAATTTACTCGATTCGAAAGAATCGAGTTTTTTTATTTATTTGTAAAATATTTGATAATCTATTGAATTTTAGATATAATAAAGTTAATGGTGAAATTTATGAAATTAAGAAAAAAGAAATTGCTCGTTTTAATATCTTTAGGTATCATTATTATTGGAGTTATTTTGTATATCTTTATTAATCCAATTTTAACAGAACCAAAAGAAACAAAATTTGAAGATATAAGTTATATTGTAAATAAATTAAACAAAAAAGAAAGTTTAACACTGAATGAGTTTAATACTTTATCTGTTCAAACTGGATTAAGTAAAACTTCTATTGAAAAATTTTTAACAAAATATGAACCAAATAAATTATATGATTATCAAAATGATCATTTAAAAAATCAAGAGGAAGTAATAAGTACATTTTTCTTAGGAAGTTATCAACACGAATTGAAGAATAATCATTTACCATTTGTTGATGTTCAAAATGGTGATATTTTAATTACTTCTACTTCTCATACTTTTGGATATCGTCATGGTCATTCAGGTATTGTTGTTGATATTGATAAGGGGTTAACTGTAGAATCATATACACCTTTTAGTAACTCTAAGTATGATAAGTTGTATACTTGGCTTGCATTTCCTGAAGTAATGGTTCTTAGATTAAAAGAAGAGTATCGAGATATTTTATCAGATGTTATAGAATATACTAAAAACTATTTAGTTGGAGTGAAGTACAGTTTACTAGCATCAACAAAAGCAAAATTTACAACATCTACTAGTCCTAAAAAAACTCAATGTTCGCATTTAGTATGGGCCGCATTTTATGCGTATGGAATAGATTTAAATAGTGATGGAAGCTGGCTTGTTACAGCAAATGATATAGCACGATCACCTTATTTGGAAGTCGTTGAAGTTAAGGGTTTTAATTACACTCAATTATGGTAATAATGTATTTAATTTGCATAATTAGATGTAATTTGGTATAATATACACAGTAAAAAAAGAAACATAGAGGTAGCGATGTAAATTAGTACCTAAGGGAGCAGGCATGCAATGAACTTAGAGAAAGGTAACCATCGCCGAATAAAATATTTAGGCATAAATATTTTATGGGGTTATAGAGAATATCTATAACACTCCTACAAATTATTTTGTAGAGGCGCTAGATGAATCAATATTGTGGTTTAAAGCGTCTAGCACGCTTTTTTTATTTTATATTTTTAAAAAATAAGGAGAATATATAATGAGAAAAATTACTAGAATATTTACTTTACTATTTGTTTTAGTATTAACTTTATTAATTACAAGTTGTAAAGGACAAGAAAATGATGATCGTCCAACTTTTACTGTTGGTATGGAATGTGCGTATGCACCGTTTAACTGGACTGAAAATGTAAAATCTGATACAAACTATCCAATTGATGGAACAAGTTTTTATGCAGAAGGATATGATGTTCAAATTGCTAAAAAAATTGCTGATCAATTAGGATATCGTTTAGTTATTAAAGCTATTGAATGGGATGGTTTAATTCCTGCATTAGAAGCTGGTCAAATTGATGCTATTATTGCTGGTATGAGTGATACTGAAGAAAGAAGAGTAAATGTTGATTTTACTGCTGCTTATTATCGTTCTACTCATGTTTTAGTAATGGCAAGTAATTCTAAATATGTAAATGGAACATCTTTAAATGATTTTTCAGGAGCAAATGTTGTGGGACAACTTGAAACTTTATATGATAGTTTAATTGATCAATTAACTGGTGTAAATCATTTAACACCACTTGCTGATGTTCCAACAATTATTACAAGTATTAAATCAGGTAGAGCTGATATTACTATTTTAGAAGAACCAGTTGCTAAAGGTGTAATTGAAACTAATCCAGATTTAACTTATATTAAATTAACAAATGGATTTAATGTTTCAGAAGAAGATGTTTGTGTTGCAATTGCAGTTAAGAAAGGTAATTCTGAACTTCAAACTAAAATTAACGAAGTTTTAAGTACAATTACTGAATCTACAAGAAATGATATTATGAATCAAGCAATTGTAGATAATGCTGAATAATATGAATATTTTAAATAGAAAAGGAAAATATGAAAATTGTTTCTTTTATTTATTTGCGATTATTTCATTAATTTATGGAATTGTTTGTTTAAATAAAAGTGATTTAAGTGGATTTAGAATTATTAATTCAAAAGTAATGGCGTATGTTTTAATAGTTCTTAGTTTAATTTTAATTGTTATTGAAACAATTTTTATTACAGTTTATAAAAATCAAATAGTTAAAAGAATATTTTATATTATTTCGATTCTAACTGTTTGTATTGTGTTATTAGATTCTGTTGTATTTGGAATTGTAAGAAATTTTATTACAGCAAAAAATCTTGTTAAAAGACCATCATCACTTGATCCTTTAGGTGTTAGATTATCTTATATTTGTATAAAAAATTATACAGCTATTTTAAAAGGTATATGGACTACTTTATGGTTAAGTATGGCTGGGACTGTAGTTGGTTTAATTTTAGGTTTATTATTTATTACACTTCGTACTTTAGAAGTATCTCCTAAGGATAATGAATTTGTAGCATTTTTAAAAAGAACAGCAAATATTTTTGTTCAAACATATGTTACTATCTTTAGAGGAACCCCAATGATGGTGCAAGCAATTATAATTTATTATTTCTTACCAGGAATTTTATCAAGTTTATTTAATGTTGATAGATCAATTTTAAATCAATTTTTATCTATTGGTGTTGCTGGATTTATTACTGTAAGTTTAAATACTACTGCGTATCTTACAGAAGTACTTCGTGGTGGTATTGAAGCCTTAAATAAAGGTCAAATGGAAGCTGCTAGAAGTTTAGGTATGACAAGAAGTCAAGCAATGATTCATATTGTTTTACCACAAGGTATTAAAAATTCTTTACCTGCTATTTGTAATGAATTTATTATTAATATCAAAGATACTTCTGTATTAAGCGTTATTTCAGTAATGGATTTATTCTTTGTTATTGATTCTATTAATGGTAAGAATGCAAGTAATGATGCTATATTTATTGCTGCGATTGTATATTTATGTTTAACATTTGGTATTTCAAAATTACTTGGGTTACTAGAAAAGAAAATGAATCTAGTTGCAAAACCAATTCCAAGTTCAAATTAGGTGATATTTATGAGTGAAAAAATAATTCAAATTACAAATTTACATAAATATTTTGAAAATCTTGAAGTATTAAAAGGTGTTGATTTAGATATTTATAGGGGTGAAGTTGTTTCAATAATAGGATCTTCTGGTAGTGGTAAAAGTACTCTATTAAGATGTATTAATTTATTAGAAACTCCAACATCAGGTACAATTTATTTTAATAATGTTGATATTTTTGATCGTAAAACAAATACTGATAAAATTAGAGAAGAAGTAGGTATGGTTTTCCAATCCTTTAATTTATTTGAAAATATGAATGTTTTAGATAATTGTACTATTGCACAAATTAAAGTGTTAAAAAGATCTAAGCAAGAGGCAAAAGATATTGCTATTGATTATTTAAAACAAGTAGGTCTAGAAAACTTTATTTATTCTGATACTAGAAGCTTATCAGGTGGTCAAAAACAACGTGTTGCGATTGCAAGAGCTTTATGTATGAATCCGAAAGTAATTTTATTTGATGAACCTACTAGTGCGCTTGATCCAGAAATGGTTGACGAAGTACTTTCTGTTATTAAAAGTTTAAAAACTTTAGGTATGACATTAATAATTGTAACTCATGAAATGGGATTTGCTAAAGAAATTAGTGATCGTGTTGTATTCATGGATCAAGGAGTTGTTGCTGAAATGGGAACATCTCAAGATATTTTTGATAATCCAAAAGTTCAAAGAACAAAAGAATTTTTACAAAGATTTATTAATCAATAATTTAAAACCTATCTATTTATTAGATAGGTTTTTGTTGTTTTTAAATTGAAAAAAACATAAATTAGTGATATAATTTGTGTATATTTCATAAAAGAGGTATGTCTTATGAGATTTGAATATTTTTCACCGACTAAAATTTATTTCGGTGTTGATGAAGAAACTAAAGTAGGCTCTATAATTAAAAATTATGGTTTTAAGAAAGTTTTATTTCATTATGGAACTGGCTCAATTAAAACTACTGGTTTATATGATAAAATCATTAATAGTTTAAATGAATCTCGTATAAATTTTGTTGAACTTGGAGGAGTTTTACCAAATCCAGATATAACATTAGTAAGAAAAGGAATTGAACTTTGTAAAAAAGAAAATGTTGATTTTGTTCTTGCTGTTGGTGGAGGCTCTGTAATTGATAGTGCCAAAAGTATTTGTGCTAGTATTGGTACTAATATTGATCCAATATTATTATCAAATCATCAAGCTTCAGTAAAAAATTCTTTACCACTTGGTGTTATTTTAACAATTAGTGCTGCTGGAAGTGAGTTAAGTAATTCATGTGTTATTAGTGATAGAAGTATATTATTTAAAAATGGATATAATAGTGATCTAATTAGACCACTTTTTGCTATTGAAAATCCTATGTTAACATATACTGTGTCAGATTATCAAACAGCATGTGGTATAGTTGATATTTTAATGCATACACTTGAACGTTATTTAACTGATATTGATAATGTTACTTTAAGTAATAGTTTTGCTATTAGTTTAATGAAGGATGTTATAAATGCTGGTAAAATTGTATTAAGAGAACCAAACAATTATGATGCTAGAAGTACTTTGATGCTAGCAAGTAGTTTTTCTCATAACGGATTAACAGGTATGGGAGGAAAAATGTACTTTACGGTACATAAATTAGAACATCAACTTTCTGCAAAACATGATTCTATTGCACATGGAGCAGGACTTGCTGTATTATTCCCTGCTTGGGCGCGTTACGTTTATAAAAATCTTAAAACTAAATTTTTAACATTAAGTTATGAATTATGGAATATCGATAAAAGACTACCTGAAGATATTGCTGTTTTAAGAGGAATAGAAATGTTTGAAAAATATTTTAAATTCTTAGGAATGCCATCTACCTTAAGTGAATTTAATGTTGAAATGAATTTTATGAAAATGGCAGATGATATTACAAATAATGGAACAACTAAAGTGCCAGGATTTGTAGAACTTACAAAAGATGACGTTATAAAAATCTTTAATAGTTGTAAATAAATAGGAGGTAAATTATGAAACTATCAAAAGAAGAAAGAAGAAGATTAAGAAAAGAAAAGAAAAGTGGATTCTTCGCTGAATTCAAAAAATTTATCACAAGAGGTAACATTGTTGATATGTCTGTTGGGGTTATCGTTGGTGGTGCTTTCACAGCTATCGTTAATGGACTTTCTAACAATATTTTAAAACCAATTATTAACTGGTTTTTAGCTAAAATTTTAGGTAAAAATTCTTTATCTGAAATTTATACATATTTACAAAAAGTAGAAGTAGCTGAACTTGATGCTGAAGGAAATGCTACTGGAAATATGGTTGTTGATTTAACTCAATCTATTTATATTGACTGGGGTGCATTTATTAATGCTATTATCAATTTCTTAATTATTGCATTTGTATTATTCATTATCGTTAGATCATTTAATAAATTAAATGATGCAAATAGAAGAACTCAAGATTTAATTAAACGTATTGAATGGAAACAAGAAAATAATTTCAGATTAACTAGAAGAGAAAGAGCATTTGTTGCTAAACGTGAAGCAGAAGCAAAAGCAAATCAAGAAGCTCAAGAAGCTAAAGCATTAGCTGATGAACAAGCAGCAAAACAAGCTCAAATCGAAGCTGAAAAAGTAGCTCGTAAAGAACAAATTCAAGAAGAAACTTTAGAAGTTTTAAAAGAATTAAAAGGAATGTTAAATAAGAATGCCTAAAATTCAAAAAACCTTTATTGTAAATGGGATGCATTGTGCAGCATGTAGTGCAAATGTTCAAAATACAATAAATAAAACACCAGGTGTGGTTTTTGGAAATGTTAACTTATTAACTAAAAAAATGATCGTTGAATATGAAAGTGATGAGCTTACTGTTCAAGATATAAAGAACAAAATTGCCTCAATTGGATATGAGGCAATTTTATCTACTGATTTACAAAATGAAGATAATGGTCATAATAAAAGAAAATTAAATTTATTAATTTCATTAATTTGTGGAATACCTTTAATAGTTTTTGTTATGGGAGCGATGTTTGATATTGATTTATTTGTAAAAATTGCTCTATATAAGAATGGAATATATTATATAATAGGTCAAATTATACTATCATTAGCCATAATAATTATCAATTTTCACTATTTTACAAGTGGATTTAAGAATTTATTTAAGCTACATCCAAATATGGATTCTTTAATTGCAATTGGTGCAACCACAGCATTTATTTATTCAATTATTAATTTTGCAAACCTTTATTTGTTTAATGATTATATCCTATCAAAACATCAAATAATCCATGGTTTTTATTTTGAAACTGCTGGTATGATTTTAACAATTGTATCAATTGGGAAATACTTAGAATCATTAGCTACTTTGAAGGCAACATCATCTTTAACAAAGTTACTAGAATTAATTCCTTTAGAATGCAATGTTGTTGATGAAAAAGGAAATATTAATTATAAAAGTATAAATGAAGTAAAAGTAAATGATATTGTTTTAGTAAAACCTGGTGAAAAGATACCACTTGATGGTGTTATTATTGAAGGAAGCACATATGTTGATGAGTCAAGTATTACTGGTGAGAGTATTCCAGTTCTTAAAAATAAAGCTGATACAGTAACAATAGCTTCAATTAATAAATTTGGTAGTATAAAGGTAAGGGTTACTAATGAAATTGGTAATACTTGGCTTGATAATGTAGTTAAGTTAGTAGAAGATGCAGCTAATTCAAAGTCTAAAATCGAGCGTATTGCTGACAAGATTAGTTTATATTTTGTTCCGAGTATTATTTTAATAAGTATAATTACTTTTATTGCGTGGTTTATTTTATCAAATGATTTAAGTAAAGCTATATCTTCTAGCATTTCTGTTTTAGTTATCGCTTGTCCTTGTTCACTTGGACTTGCTACACCTACATCTATTATGGTTGGTATGGGACTTAGTGCACAAAATAATATTTTATTCAAAAATGCAGATAGCTTAGAAAATTTAGGAAAAATTAAAACTCTTATTTTAGATAAAACAGGAACCATTACAAAAGGTAATGTAAAAGTAGAAGAAGTTAAATCATTTAGTAAGTTAAGTGTCCAAGAAATCATACAAATAGTATATTCAATTGAACGTTATTCAACTCATCCACTAGCAAAAGCAATTGTAGAATATGGATTAAATAAAAATATTTCATCTTATGAAATATCAGAATTTAATCAATTAGCTGGTCTTGGAGTTAGTGCGAAAATTGATAATATTACGTATTATTTAGGTAATAAACAGTTTATAGAACAAGTATTAAACAAAGAAATAACAATAATTGATACTAATCACTCAACTGTATTACTTTGTTCAAATGAATTACTTGGTGGTGTGTATTTATTTGATGAAATCAAAGAAAATGCAAAAATGGCCCTAAAATCGCTTAATAATGTAAAAATAGAAACAGTAGTTGCTACTGGTGATAATTTATCAGTAACAAAATCAATTTGTGAAAAGTTAGAAATAACTTCTTATCATGCTAACCTTTTACCTGAAGATAAGATTCAAATTGTTAAAAATTATCAACAAAATAATCAATTAGTTGGTATGATAGGTGATGGTATAAATGATTCTGCAGCAATTGCTTTAAGTGATGTTGGTATTTCACTTGGAGCAGGAACTGACATTGCTAAAGAAGCAGCAGATGTTATAATACAAAAAAATGATTTAATTGATGTTTATAATGCTGTTATAATATCAAAAAATGTTCTTAGAAATATTAAACAAAATTTATTTTGGGCTTTAATATATAATATAATTGCTCTACTTATGACTACAGGATTATATTATTTAATAACAGGTAAACCATTTAATCCGATGTTTGGAGCACTTGCAATGAGTTTAAGCTCTATTTGTGTAGTAACAAATGCCTTAAGGTTAAAGAACATTAAATTATTACATCCAAAATCAAATGAAAGTGAGTTAAATATTATGAAAAAAACTGTAATTGTTGAAGGAATGATGTGTCCTATGTGTGAAAAACATGTAAGAAACGCTTTAGAAGCCTTAGGCAATACAAAAGCAACACCAAGCCATCTAACAAAAGAAGTTATAATTGAATCTACAAATGATTCATTAACTAATGAATTAATTAAAGAAACAATTGAAAAAGCTGGTTATCAAGTTATTGAAATTAAATAAATAATAAGTTGAAATGATAGTAATTTAAATTACTATCATTTTTTTATCTTAATTAATTGAAAATAGAATTTATAAATAGTATAATTATAAGAGCATTAGAGGTGATTTAATGAAAGTAGTTTTATTTATAAAAAACAATTATAATGATTATATAAATATTTCGTCTATTGATAATTTTAATCTATCTAGTAGTCAAAATAAAAATTATGAATTACTAAGTAAGATAAGAAAGTCATTATCTTTACAAAATCTTAAACTTACACAATATAAATGTATTTTAAAGAAAAAAGATATTTATTATTATATTATAAAATTAAATACTAATTTAAACGATCTTGCATTAGATGGTTTTATAAATAAAAAATATCATAAAAAATCTAAAGAAACAAAAATATTAACAAAATATCAAAAAGCAAATAAAAGGACAAAAATATTTGCTACAATTGAAGCATTTACAAATAAATTTGGATTAAAAGATTTATTATTATTTTTAATGGAATCAGTAATTTTATTTTTATCAATTTTCATTAAATATAAAGAACAAAGTAGTAAAGGAGCAACTTATTTATTAATTGGTTCATTAGTTATAATCTTATTTTCTAGTTTAGAAAAAATCACAACTTCAATTTTTGAAACAATTAAATTTAATAAAATGTGTAAAAGTTCTACTAGTTTTAATATAGTAAATGATATTAATAATAAAAACTCCATTTTATCTATTAAAAATGAAGTAATAAAAAATTATAAATTAAGTAAAAATTATAATCACTTTCAACATATTGATTTAAATAATAATGAAACATTTATTTATTCTGATGTGGAAAATAAAAAATTAAATTTAAATGCTAATAATATAAAAATTAAATTTGAAAAGAATAATTACAAATTAAATAGTGATTCAAGAAGTGCCTTAGCTCATATTATTGGTAATAAACTTAATGATGATAAAACAATTTTTAATGGAAAATTATTAGGTATAAATTCTGAACTAATATTTGATGAAAATAAAATCATTAAAATAAAAGATGTAAGATATCATCATTATGTTTCGATTGACGAAATGATTTATCGCAATATTTTTACTCCATTTGATTCTAATAAGCTAATAAAAGGAAATAAAATATCTTTAAATCCTTTAACAAATAGCTTAATGGATATTAGTAATAGTCATTTAACTAATTTAATTGGTGTGAATTTATTAGTTGAATTAATTGTAAATAATGAATCATATTTTATTATTAATAATCAATCATTATATAATGATGTAAATCAAGAACGTTTAGTTCCAACTTCATCTGGTTCGCTTGATAAAAAAGATAAAATAGATTTTAATAAGTTAAATAAAGATGATCAAAATTTAAAATCTTTATTATTTCTTGGTATGTTAAGAGAATTAAAAGAAGAAAGTTATTTATATTTTAAATATGAAAATGGTAAAATAAGAAAATCTTCAAATAATTTATTAGATTTAGAAGTTGTTGATTTTAATTTGCTGGGTTTTGGAAGATTAGTTTCTAAATCTGGTAAACCTGATTTTTTTGGTCATTTAGTTTTAAAATCTAATAATGTAAATATTATTGAAGATATTCTAAATAACTATAAAGATCATCAAAATAAATTCCTTGGTACTAAAAATTACTTAGAAACAATTAATATGAAAATAGTTAGTAAAAATGAATTATTTAGTCAAGAGTCTTTGGAATTTTCACCACAATTACAATATTCAATTTTCTTACTGAAAAATAAATAGCTAACAGCATCCATAGTGATGCTTTTTTTATTTTTAATAGAATATTATTATATAATTAAACAAAAACAAAAAATTATGATATAATATTTCTATATTATGGAGTACTTTTATGAATAAATATATTTTAACAATCGATCAAGGAACGACAAGTTCAAGAGCAATCATTTTTAATGAATATGGAAAAGTAATTAGTGTTTCTCAAATGGAGTTTAGTCAAATTTGTAAACATTCGGGTTGGGTTGAACATAATCCTGATGAAATTTGGGAAACAGTTTATCAAGTAATTAAAGGAGCTTTAAATAAAGCTAATTTATTGCTTAAGGATATTACAGGTATTGCTATTGCGAATCAACGTGAAACAACTGTATTATGGGACAAGTTAACTGGAAAACCTGTATATAATGCAATAGTATGGCAATCTCGTCAGTCTCAAGAAATTTGTGATAGATTAATTGATGCAGGATATAGTGATTTAATTAAAGAAAAAACCGGACTATTAATAAATCCGTACTTTTCTGCAAGTAAAATTACTTGGATTTTAGAACATGTAAAAGAAGCAAAAAATCTTGCAAGAGAAAATAGATTATTATTTGGAACAATTGACAGTTTTTTAGTTTGGAAATTAACTAATGGAAAAGTTCATGTTACAGATTATTCTAATGCATCAAGAACTTTATTATTTAATATCAATACTTTATCTTGGGATGATGAATTATTAAAATTATTCAATGTTCCAAAAAATATTTTACCAAAGGTAGTTGAAAATAGTGGTATAATTGGTTATGCGGAAAAATTAATTGAATTAGATTCTTCAAGACATTTAATTCCGATTGCATCTTTAATTGGAGATCAACAAGCAGCCCTTTTTGGACAATGTTGTTATGATCTAGGTGATGCTAAAAGCACTTATGGTACTGGGTGTTTTATTTTAATGAATACAAAAGATAAAATAATTAAATCAACAAAAGGACTTTTAAGTACAATTGGTTGGGTTATTAATAAAGAAGTAACATATGCTTTAGAAGGAAGTGTATTTGTAGCAGGAAGTGCGGTTCAATGGTTAAGGGATGGATTAGAATTTTTCCCTAAATCATCAGATTGCGAAAAATATGTTAAAAACTATAAATCAAATAATGGGGTATATGTTGTCCCTGCTTTTGTTGGACTTGGTACACCATATTGGGATAATGATGTAAGAGGAGCAATTTTTGGCTTAACTAGAGCAACTACAAAAGATCATATCATTGCTGCAACACTTAATAGTATAGCTTTACAAGCAAAAGATGTAATGGATGTTATGGTAGATGATTTAGGTTCTAAAATGGTTTATTTAGGTGTTGATGGTGGTGCAAGTGTTAATAATTATCTGATGCAATATCAAGCGGATTTATTAGATGTAAAACTTACTAGACCAGCATGCTTAGAAACTACTGCACTTGGAGCTGCCTATCTTTGTGGACTTGCCTTAGGTGTTTATGAAAATTTAGAATCAATAAAGAAATTTCATAATATTGAAAAAGTATTTATGTCAAACATGGATGCTGAAGTTCGTGAAGAAATAGTTGATTCATGGAAAATGGCAGTAAACGCTACAATGAAATATAAAAAATAAAAAAATTAATCTTGCTATTTTAAATAATTTGTGTTATAATTTAGTAAAATATAAAAATGTAAAAAGAAAGAGGTATATTTATGGGATTATTTAGTGGAATTAGAAGACAATTATTAAAAGTTATTCAATGGAATGATAACAATCAAAATACAATAGTTTATAAATATCCGATGACAGATCGTGATGAAATTATGAATGGATGTCAATTAATTGTTGCTGAATCACAAGTTGCAATTTTAGTTGAACATGGACAAATTGGTGATGTTTATGGTCCAGGTATGCATAAACTTGAAACAAAAAATATGCCAATTATTACAAAACTTGCTAGTTGGAAATATGGATTTGATTCTCCATTCAAATGTGATGTATTCTATGTAAATACAAAACAATTCTTTGATTTAAAATGGGGTACAGCTACTCCAATTATGTTAAGAGATGCTGAATTTGGACCTGTTAGAATTCGCGCAAGAGGTACTTATTCATTTAAAATTAATGATGCTGCTGTATTTATGAGAGAAATCTTTGGAACAAACAAAGAATATTCAACAGAATCACTTCGTGAGTATTTCAAGAGTATGGTAGTAAGTAGTTTTGCTGATGGTATTGGAGAACTTAATATTCCTGTACTTGATTTAGCAAGTCAATATCGTGAAATTGGTGAAAAATTAAGAAATACATTAAATGATGATTTTGATAATATTGGTGTTGAAATTTGTAATATGGTAGTAGAAGCAATTACATTACCAGAAGAAGTAGAAAAAGTATTAGATCAAAGATCATCAGTTGGTATTATGAGTGATAAAATGGCTAGCTTTACTCAATATCAATCTGCTCAAGCTATTCGTGATGCTGCACAAAATGAAGGCGGAGGTTTAGCAGGTATTGGTGTTGGTATGGGTGCTGGAGTAGGCTTAGGACAAGCTTTTGCAAATAGTATTAATTCTGTAAAAGATGAACCAAGAGAAGTGCCTGGAAAAGTTTGTCCAGAATGTAAAACAAATGTTCCACAAGGATCTAAATTCTGCCCTGGTTGTGGTAAACAATTACCTTCAGAAAAATTCTGTTCTGAATGTGGGGCTAAAATACCTGCATCAGCAAAATTTTGTCCAGAATGTGGTAATAAAGTAGCATAATTATGGAAGAAATTCAAACAAAAGTTGAAAATATAAGTTATAAATGTCCATCATGTGGTGGTAATATGGCTTATGATCCAGTAGCTGAAGCTCTTCATTGTAGCTACTGTGAAACAACTACAAAAATAGAAGAACTAAAATCTACAGAAGAATTTGATTTATCTGATGGTTTAGCTGTAAGTAATACATGGAATGAAGGAAAGTCAATTTTTCATTGCAAATATTGTGGTGCTGATAATGTAAAAGATTCAAAAGATTTATCTTCGAAATGTCCTTTTTGTGGGTCTGATAGTGTTATTAAATTAGAAGAATTACCTGGTATTAAACCACATCGTGTTATTCCTTTT
Organism: Bacilli bacterium; assembly: GCA_045119035.1. Lineage (GTDB taxonomy): Bacteria > Bacillota_I > Bacilli_A > ML615J-28 > CAG-313 > CAYVQA01. The sequence goes on from JBGVCU010000060.1 coordinate 13,400, forward strand.
AAAATATCTAAAGATGAAGCTTTGAAGAAATTTCAATATAAATTAAAAAAATCTTTATATGCTCCTAAAAAATTAAAGAAAGAATATAAAGACACTGAACTTGTAGGTATTTATTTACCTTCATGGACATTTGACTCACAATGTATTGCAGAATACTTTGGTGTCTTAGGAAAATATTATACAAGAACTGTTGGTAGTGGCAAAAACAGAAGAACTGTTACCGAAGTAAGATGGTTTAGAATAAAAGGTGTAAAGAATTTTAATTTTGATGACATATTAGTTACTTCTGGGAAATCATTAACTAATAATCAAATTAATGAAATTATTCCTTATAATACAAATGATGCTTTAGTATATGATGAAGGATATTTAGCTGGATATAATGCTGAACATTATACAGTTACATTAGAAGAAGGTTGGTCTTATTCTAAAAAGAAAACTGAAGATATTATGAAAAATCAAATTCTTAGACAGTATAATTATGATGTTGTAAGAGAATATAAACAATCAACTGTTTATTCAAATATTAAATTTAAATATGTTTTACTTCCTGTATGGAAGTCAAACTATAAATATCGAAATAAAAACTTTTATTTTATTGTAAATGGGTCAACTGGAAAAGTAGGCGGTAAAATGCCTGTATCTTTTTGGAAAGTACTTATTACAATACTGATAATTGCTTTAATATTCGGTCTTATTATCTTTTTAGCTAGTTATTAATGAGGTATGAAATGAATTATCAAGAAGAACTAAATAAGATTGCGGAAAATGCTCTTCTAGAAGATGGGTATAAAGAAGATATAACTAGTAACATATTAATTGATAAGAAAGAAAATATTACATGTAGTGTGATTACAAGAACTCAAGGAGTTGTTTCAGGTGTTGAAATAGCTTGTAAAGTTTATAATTTAATTAATCCTAAATTAAAAATTAAAGTATTAAAAGAAAGTGGTTCTTTTTGTAATCGTGGTGATGTAATTTTAGCACTTGATGGTCCTGTTAGAGATATTCTAAGAGGTCAAAGAGTTGTTGAAAATTTCTTACAAAGATTAAGTTCAATAGCAACTTTAACTCAAAAATATGTTCAAGAAGTAGCAAATACGGAATGTCAAATAATTGATTCAAGAAATACAACACCAGGAATCAGAATTTTAGAAAAAAGAGCTGTAATTGATGGTGGTGGCTATAATGATATTTCTAAATTAAATGAAAGAATTGTTATAACAAGAAATCATTTAATGATAAATAATGATATTAAATTTCTTGTTGAAAAAATATTAAAATCTAAAGATAAAAAAGATCTTCTAATTCAAATTGAAGTAGAAGACTTAGAAGATTTTAATAAAGCATTAGATACAGAATGTGATATTATTTTCTTAAATGATTTTAATTTAGAAAAAATCTATCAAGCTGTAGAATTAAATAATAAAAAGAAAATCTTAGTTGCTAAAGGAAATTATTCTTTAAGTCAAGCATCAAGTGTTGCTAAACTTGGAGTTGATTATATAGCTTTAGAATCAATTACATCAAATATTAAACCTCTTGATATCTCAGTTAGATTTTATAAACATTAGTGTAACATTTATTGTTACACTTTTTTCTTACTAAATAAAAATGTACTACATAAAGTTATAAATAGATACGAAAAAAACTTAATAATTTGTTTGTTATTAAATGAAAAATGATCACTTATTATTTGAAACGAAAATATAAAAAGATATACAATTAAAAAATTAATGATACTATTCAATAATATGTTTTTATTTGTTTTAATTACACTTAATATACCTAAAATAAAAAAACTAATTAAACCAATAAAATAGGAAATATAATTATTGTTTATTAGAAAATTATCAAAAGTTATTTCTGTATTCATAGTAAATAGAAAAATAGTATAAATGAAAGATAAAATCAACATAATAATAAAGAATATAAGAATTGTTTTTAAACGATTAAGTAATTGATACATATTATCACCACTTAATTTTATGAATATAAAAAATACTTTATGATAGGATGATTATTTTGATTAAAGATTTGTTAATTATTGTTTTAAGAACTTTTATCGTTTTCTTTTTATTACATTTTATGATGAAAAAAATGGGTAAAAGAGAAATAGGACAACTTAATTTATTTGATGCTATAATATTGATGTCAATTGCAAATATCTGTATTCTTGCAATTGAAAACTATGATATAAATATTTTATATTCAATAATACCCGTTATATTAATTACTATTACTCAGAAAGTATTAGCTCATATTTCTTTAAAAAAATCAAAAGTAAGAGCTTTGATTGATGGGAATAAAACATTCATAATTGTAAAAGGACAAATTGTTTATGATAATATGGAACAAGAAAAATATAATGTTGGAGATTTACTATTACAATTAAGAGAAAAAGGAATTAGAAAAATCGAAGAAGTAGAATATGCTGTTTTAGATACAAATGGTAAGCTAAATATATACAAATATGATAATGATAATAATTTCCCTTTTCCAATTATTGTATCAGGAGAATATTGCTTTGATAATATTCATGTATTAGGAGTTAGTATAAAAAGAATAGAAAAGTTATTAAATCAAAAAAACAAAAAATTAAAAGATGTTTTATTATGTTATTACGTTGATAATGATTTGTATTTTCCTTCAACAATATTTTTCAGTAATATTCCTAAAAGTAAATAAATAATAGCAAGTAGAATAATTTTAATATATGCAAGGTTAATAATTAAATTTAGTATAGAATCTAATAAAAAAGCAGTTATAAATACTAAAGATAAATAAAATAAATTTGTTTTATTAAACTTAAAATTAATTGATTTACGTAAATATAAATAATTTAAAGTAGTATGAATAATTAAACAAAGACACTCTGAATATATTAATGAATATAGTCCTTTTTGATAAAATAAAAATATAAAAAATAATTTTAATATATAAATAACAGAACAAATTATAAAATTAACTTTTGTTTTTCCAAAAGCATTAATTGCATTTGAAAAAGGTAATTCAATATAACATAGAATAAAAATCCATACTACAGGATTTATTAAGTTAACTCCATAATTAGATTGATAAAAAATTTTCATTAAATATTCTCCATATTGATAAACAATTATGGTGATGAATAGCCCTAAATATAAACTATAAGAGATGATTTTATTTATATAAGCAACTGTTTGCTTATATTTTTTCTTTACGAATATTTCCGTAAGTTCAGGCATCGAAGAACTACATAATGCTTGAGGAATAAATAAAGACATTGTAATTAATGATAGAGTATAGGCAGTAAAAACAGTATAAAATAATTTAATTTGTTCGTTAGGTAAAAAACTTATTAATAAGTTAGTATAAATTATAGGTTCTAAAAAAAGTGTTACTTTTGATAATAAATGATTGAGTGTAGTAGGTAGTGTCATTTCTTTAATGGCTTCTTTTTCACCAGTCGTATTAGGAAGATCAATTAAATAATTTTTCATTTTATATTTTAAATATAAAAAACTTATAAGTTCACCAATACTATCACTAATTACACATAAACAAACAGCAGTAACTACGCCGTATTTGTAAAATGAATATACTAGAATAATTGTTGAAAATATTCTAGTAAGTTGTTCAATTATAACACCGATACAAGAAATTCTAATTTCTTTAATTCCATTAAAGTATCCTTTATATAGATCTGTATGACCGGTGATAATGTATAAAGGAATTGAACACAGAAGTGGATAAATTAATTTTTCATCTTTTAAAAGATTAACACTTATAAATTTATATGTTAATATAAAAAAGAATATTGTCAAAAAACTAGTTTTATATAAAATTTTATTTCCATTTTTTAATAATTTTAAAGGTGAATATTTTTTTGTAACAACTGCTTCTGAAACTAGTTTTGTCATCGATAAATTAATTGACATTGTAGATATTGTTAAAAATAAAAAAATTGTAGGTGTAATTAAAACATATAACATCATACCTTCAATTTGTAAGATTCTTGTTATCATTATTCGATTAACAAATCCTAAAATTCGAATAATAAATGTTGTTGATATTAAATAAAAGGTATTTAATAGAAGAGGATTATTAATTTTTTTCATATTAAATTATATAGGTTAATATTATAAATAATTAATAAAATAAAAAAAATCTTTTATTTTATTAAAAAAAAGATTATATTTTGACTAAAATTTAAAAAAATGATATAATTTATTATAATTATTATTAAAGAGGTACATTATGGATTTAAAAAATTATATTGCAGCAGTACAAGATTTTCCTAAAGAAGGAATTTTGTTTAGAGATATTACTCCACTTATGGCAAATGGAGAAGCATTTAAAGAAGCATGTAATCAAATGACTGAATTTGCTAAAGCTAAAAATGCTACAGTTATTGTAGGACCTGAGTCAAGAGGATTTATTTTTGGATGCCCAGTTGCTACAAATTTAAATATCGGATTTATTCCTATTCGTAAACCAAATAAACTTCCTCGTGAAGTAATCACTAAAGCATATGATTTAGAGTATGGTTCAAATACTTTATGTATGCATAAAGATGCAATTAAACCTGGTGACAAAGTAGTTATTATTGATGATTTACTTGCAACAGGAGGAACAGTTGCAGCAACTGTAGACTTAGTTAAACAACTTGGAGGAGAAGTTGTTGGAGCATGTTTTTTAATTGAACTTGTTGATTTAAACGGTAGAAAAGTTTTAGAAGGGTTAGATGTACACACTCTTTTAAAATATTAATAATATATTTTATAGAAAGGATGTTAATGTATGGATGAAAAAGTAACTTTTGAGAAGTTAATTACTAACGTCAAGACATATTTAAAAGAAGAAAAAAATATTAATTTTATAACAAAAGCTTACAATATTGCACTAAAAATGCATGAAGGTCAAATGCGTAAAAGTGGAGATCCATATGTACAACATCCACTTGAAGTAGCTTATCTATTATCTACTTTACAAGCAGGGCCACAAACTATTGCAGCAGGTCTATTGCATGATGTTTTAGAAGACACGATGATGTCAAGAGAAGAAATGATTTTAGAAATGGGTGAAGATGTTACAAATATTGTCGATGGTGTAACAAAAATTTCTAAATTAAAATATATGACAAAAGAAAAAGCTCTTGCAACAAATCATCAAAAGATTTTACTTGCAATGGCTAAAGATATTCGTGTAGTTATGGTTAAACTTGTAGATAGACTACATAATATGCGTACTTTAGAGTTCCATAGACCTGAAAAACAAAAAATTATTGCTAAAGAAACTTTAGATCTATATGCTCCTTTAGCGCATCGCTTAGGGATGTATCGTATTAAAGCAGAACTTGAAGATATCAGTTTAAAATATATTTCTAAAGAACAATATGATCAAATCAGTGAAGCAGTCGATACAAAGAAATCAGAACGTTATAATGATATTGATTTAATGATGTCAAAAATTACTGATTTACTTGATATACATAAGGTTCAAAATTATCAAATTAAAGGTAGAATTAAAAATATCTATAGTATTTATAAAAAAATTGTTACTAAAAATAAAACAATGGATGATATTTATGATTTTTTAGCTTTAAGAATTATTGTAAATACTGTTGAAGATTGTTACAGAGTATTAGGACTTGTTCATAGTGTTTGGACACCACTTCCAGCAAGATTTAAAGACTATATAGCTGTTCCTAAACCAAACCTTTATCAATCACTTCATACAACAATTGTTGGTAATGGAGGTAAAATTTTTGAAGTTCAAATTAGAACTTATGAAATGGATAGAACAGCAGAACTAGGGGTTGCTGCACACTGGGCTTATAAAGAAAGTAATTCAAGTTATACACCTGAAAAAGAACAACTTGAAATTACTGAAAAACTAAAATGGTATAAAGATTTAAGTACTTATGTTGAAGGTCAAAAAGAAGAAGATCCATTAGATAGTATTATAGAAGATATTTTTAATGCAAATGTTTATGTTTTTACTCCTAATGGAGATGTTCTAGATTTCCCACAAGGCTCTATGCCTCTTGATTTTGCTTATCGAATTCACTCTAATATTGGTAATACAACTGTTGGTGCAATTGTAAATGGAAAAATTGTTCCACTAAATTATCAACTTAAAACAGGTGATGTTGTTTCGATTAAAACTAATAAATCAAGTGCTGGACCTACAGTTGAATGGCTTAAAAACTGTCGTACATCACATGCAAAAAGTAAAATTAAAGCTTTCTTAAATAAAAAACAACATGATGAATTTGTTAAAAAAGGTTTTGATTTACTTGAACAAGCAGCAAAACAAATTAATTTCAATCTAAAATCAATAGATGATAAATTAGCTAAAGAAAAACTTGGATCAAATAACGTTCGTTCTTTTGAAGACTTATGTTATGAAGTTGGTAAAGGTTCAATTTCACCACTTTCTTCACTTAATAAAATTGCAGGACTTTCTGATATTAAATTAACTGATGAAATGTTACTTGATCAATATAGTGAAGGATCAACTAAAGTTAAAAAGATTGCAAGAAATAATAGCGGTATTATTGTTGAAGGTTTAGAAAAAGCAGGGGTTAGACTTGGTAATTGTTGTCAACCTATCAAAGGAGATAGAATTTGTGGATATGTTTCTAAAGGTAGTGGAATAGTTGTTCATAGAATTGGTTGTCCTAATATGTTACAAGCAGAACAAGAAAGACTAATTAATGTTTATTGGGATAATGATGATATTGTTAGAAATTATCAAGTAACTCTAAAAATTTCATCACTAGATAAACGTAATGGTGTTGCGGATATGATAAATGCTTTAAACTCAACTAAAGCATCAATTGTTTCTGTTACATCTGTAAAAAATACTGCAGGTGAATGTATTACTAAATTTAAACTTCAAGTAAATGATTTAGATGATTTAAATCATGCTATTGTTAGTTTAAATAAAATTAGCGAAATTTATCAAATTGAAAGAGTGTTTAAATAATGAAAGTAATTGTTCAAAAAGTTAAACACGCAAGCTGTGTAGTAGATAATGTAACCGTTAGTAAAATTAATCATGGATATTTATTGTTAGTTAGTTTTACATATGGTGATTCAATTAATGAAATTAATAAAATGGCAAAAAAGATTGCTAATTTAAGAATTTTTGAAGATGAAAATCAAAAACTAAATAAAAGTATTATCGATGTTAAAGGACAAATATTATCTATTTCACAATTTACTTTATACGCAGATCCTTATAATGGTAATAGACCTTCTTTTACTGAGTGTTTAAGAGGTGATTTGGCTAATCCATTATATGAAAAATTTAATGAAATTCTAAATAATGAATATCATATTGAAACATTACCTGGAGTTTTTGGTGCTGAAATGCATTTAATTACAGAACTTGATGGTCCTGTAACAATTAATCTTGAATTTAAGGAGGTACGCTAGTGAATACTCGCCTATTATTATTAGATTTTTTTCATGAATATCTAAAAGAACAAGGCGTAACACAAGCGTCCTTTTGTTATTTAGATCGAAAATATAAAAATAACTTATCAAAATTTTTCTATAACGAAGAATATCTTAATATTTATCATGTAAAAGCCCCAAGAGTATTTAACAAAAGATACGAATATATTCAAAATATTGAATCAATTTTAGATTTTGTTTTAGAATTACAATCAGATATAACATTAGATTATAATAATTTAGATAATTTAACTAAAGATGTTTATTATTTAAAATCATTAAAAAACATTCAATTTAAATATCTTCATATTAAATATATTAATACATCTGAAAACTATACAGGAGTATTGTTCTTATATAGTAATCAAAATTCAATTAATTTATTAAATAAAGATATTAATAAAATTTTTAAACAAATTATTGAATCAGAAGAAGAGAGTCTTTTTAATGATTTAAATAATTTAGTAGTTAAATATACGAAAAATTATCTTATAGAAAATGATAATGGTATTTATTTAAGTGAAGAACTAAAAACTTTATTTAAATTAAATAGTAACTTTTATGATATATCTAATAAAAAATACCCTCAAATAGTAATAAAAATAAATGAATTTAAGAAAACATTAAATGTTATTTGTTCTGAAAAGTTAATTGATTCAAATATTACTTTCTTTAATGATATTAAAATAAATAATAATCTTTCTTTAAGATCGATTAATGATTTATTAATTAATAAAATAAATGATCATTTTACACTTCTTTATTTAGAAAATATTTCCGAAAAAGGTTTTGATTATTTAAACTATATTGATATTTTAAAAGAAAACTTAAGTAAGAATTTAATAGATTCTTATCATTTATATGATATAAATGATGGTGTTGTTGTAATTATTAACGGTTTAATTGAATTATCAATTTTAGAAAAGATTAAATTAAGTCTTTTAAAACAAATAGATGATCTTAAAATTATTTATCTAAATACAGCTTATGATATAAATAAAAATATTAATTTAAATCTTGTATTAGATTATTTGAAAAATAATGATACATTTTCAAAACAATTATTTAAAGAATATTATAAAGCATATTGTGAAGTAAGTTTTATTAGTGAGACTAACGTTATTGATAAAAATATTTTTAATTCATTTGATAGTGTTTTAATGGGTAAATATTTTGGATATGAACATTTAGAGTTATTAAATAATCAAAAATTAAATTATTATTTAAAATCTTCAAAAGAAGTTTTAAATAAAGGGGTTGAAGAAGAGTGTGATAGTATCTATTTAAAAGTTACTTACCAAAGCTTTAAATCAAAAAAGATATGGTATCAACTTAATAAAATAAAAGCAAATAATAAAGTTATTATACTTAGTGAAATAGAAATAACATCAAAAACAGAGTTTGATCGTTTTCTTCAAGTGATTGATCATCTTCATGAAATTAATTTTAATATTTATTTTGATTCGTCTGTGTATTGTAATATTATGATGAGTAATTTAATTAATTTATATGAAGGTATTTATGTTGAAAACTATGAAATGTCATTAGGATATGATGAAGAAGATAATTTATTTCAAAACATTATTGTTTTCTATTTAAAGAATAATAAGAAAATTATTTTAAATCAAGAAGAAGTAACTGATTTTGAACATCCAAATATTTATTATATTAAATAATAAGTCATTTTATTTTTAAAAAAGGGTTGTTTTTGGTATAATATAAAAAGATATGGAGATATAAAAGTATGAAAAAGTTTTTTAAATCAATTTTAAATGGTATAAAATATATTGTTTGTCCAAGAACAACTCATAAAATTTCTGGAATGAGTATGTTGTTTGGTCTTGCAATCTTTTTTGCGTGTTTTTATTTATCAATGAGTTCATCTAATTGGACTGTTGAAAAATACGTAAATAATTCTATTGGAGGTAGTTATTTCTTATTAACTGAAGATAAGACTTTTACAGTTGTTGAAGGAGATAGCGTACTTCCTACTTTAGAATATAAAAAAGATTATTCTGGAAACTATTTATATGCAAAAGTTAAAAGCTTACCTGTTGCGGATAAATATGTTTATGATACAAAAATTAAAGATAATCATGGTAAAGTAACTAATGTAAAATTTGTTTATGAACTAGATTATTTAGAAGAAACTACTACATCAACTGAAGAACAAATTATTCCTGATAAATATCTTGGAACTTATTCATTCTTACTTGATAATGAAGAAAAAGTTCTTCAAATTGCAAAAAATGGAGTAGGTTTCTATAATGGAACTGAACTTGAGTTTGTTAAAGTTGATGAAACTTCAATTAAGGCAACATCTGATGATTTTACAGTGATTGTTAGCATTGAAGATAATAAAGTTAAAATTAATATTAATAATGTAATTATTACAACATATACTAAAGAAGAAAATAGCGCTACATTCAAACATTTTGATTTAGATAAATATTATCATGAACATGATGGATATAATGAAGTTGAAAATGATTTAGTAGTTATTTATACTAGAAATATTATTTATTATCTATTTAATCGTGGATTTACTAGCGATGTTTTAGAAGATAGTGATATTTACGCAAACTTTATTACATTAACAACTGCTGATGGTGGTTTAGAAAATGATGTATTTGATTATTTCTTACCAGCAAATAGTATTGAAGCTCAAGCAGATCCAACTACATGGAAGACTCCTGCATCAAGAAACGATGTATATAAAAATGGTGATTTAGAAGTTAAACCATATGATAGAATTACTTCAAGTATGCAACGTTTATTCAAATATAATGTACCTCTAATTAGTTATAACTATGTTGAAACAGGTACTGAATATAAAGAAATTACTGGAATAAATCCAATTAAAGTTGTTGAAGAATTTAGTTTATTCCACATTGTTAGTTGGGGTGAATCTATTAATTATCAAACTTCTTGTCAAAAAGGTATTCCATTTGGTATTATGATTCCGCTTTTATGTGTTGTATTCTCTTGGATTATTTCTAGAAAACGTGGTAACTTAAAATTATTCAAAGAATACTTCAATGTCGCAGCAATCAGCTTTATTCCAGTTGCGCTTCTTGAATTTATTCTTGGATTCTTCTTACAATATACAATTTTCATTTACTTCTTAGTTGTATTACAAATTGGTGTTTATATTTTCTATATTTACCGTATAAATACACATAAGATTGTAGAAGAAGCACCTACTGTTGTATCAAATCAAACATTAAATGTTGAAAATTCAACTGTAGTTGAAGAAACAAAACCACAAGAAGAAAAAACAGAAGAAGAAAATCCAAATATGATTGGATAATTATAGTCTAAAATTTAAATTCCTGCATATTCTTATAGTGAATATGGAGGAATTTTATTTTGATTAAGAAAAGTCAATTTGCGTTAGTTTGTTTAACAATTTGTGCAGTACTAGCTGTATGGTTTATTAAATCACCGCTAGATATTGAAACTTCATTAGATAATCCTGATGTGGATTTATCAACAGGAAGATTAAACGGAATTTTAGAACTTCGAGACACTTTAAATGAACAAAGAGAAGATACTTTAGCAACTTATAATGAAATTCTTGCATCTGCAACAGCAACAATTACTGAAAAAGAAGTAGCAACTCAAAACATTAAAGATTTAAATGAAATTGCTGAGCTAGAAGTTTTAATGGAAGTTACTATTATTAATATGGGTTATGTTGATTGTTTTGTGCATTATACAAAAGATTATGTTGAAGTAACTGTTGCAGCTGATGAGTTATCTGCAAATGAAGCATTAGAAATTATCAACACTGTATATATGAATTCTGCTGATTTTGATGATGAAGTGATTGTAAAGTATCAAACAATTGAAAGCTTAAAATAAACATTTTTTACGAGTTCAGTTTCTGGACTTGTAAAAAGTGTTTTTTTATTATTATATGTAAAAATATGTTATAATTATATTGGTGATAATATGGAATATTTTAAAATGAAAGTTTTAGAAAATTCAACAATCAATGAATTATTATTAAAACTTGGACTAGGACATCATAAAATTAATCATCTATTAAACACAAATAAAATTAAAAAATCAGCTGTTTTTTTAAAAACAAACGATTTAGTCAATATTGGAGATAACATTATAATTGATATTTCTGAATATGAAAATATCGATTATGAACCAAGTTATTATAATTTGAATATTTTGTATGAAGATGAATATTTATTAATTATTGATAAACCTTATGATACTTTAATATATGATGATAAATTAAATAATACTTTAGCAAATTATGTAAGATATTATTTCGAAATAAATAACATTAATCGTTCTATTAGACATGTTCATCGATTAGATAAAGAAACTACAGGTTGTATTTTGTACGCAAAAGATATTGTTACTCATTCAGCTTTATCAAAAATGTTAGAAAAAAATGAAATAACAAGAATTTATCATGCGATTGTTGAAGGTAAAATTAAAAAACAAGGTGTATTTAATAATCCAATAGGAAAAGATAGACATCAAAAAAACAAAATGGTTGTTTATGATAAAGGTGTATGTGCGATCACTAATTATAAGCTTATTGAATACGATAAACAAAAAAATCAGTCGTTAGTTCAAATAAAACTTGATACTGGTCGTACTCATCAAATAAGGGTTCACTTTTCTTATAATAAAAATCCATTAGTAGGTGATAAAATTTATAATCCAAATTATAAGGGAGAAAAATTAGAACTTGTATCTTATTCGATAGAGTTTATTCATCCTATTACTGGTAAAAATGTGTTTGTTAATGTATAAACATTGCAAATAATGTAAAAAAATGGTATAATTTATAGGTCTTGAAAAAATAAGGAGAACTTATAATGAATAAAAAATTATTAAAAATCTTTAGTTTAGTAGCGTTACTACTATTAACATTTGTTATTTCTGGATGTGAAATGCCAGTTCCTGGACAAACTCCAGGTGTTCCTGAAAAAGTAAAACTTGATACTCCAACTAACGTTGTTGTAGACCAAGATACTTTTGAATTAACTTGGGATAACGTAAATAATGCTGAATATTATAAAGTATATGTTTATAAAAATGATGTTTGCGTTGAAGCTATTATTGCTGAAAGTGGTTTATTCTTAGATACACTTGATTCAATTAGTGAAGGTGCATATGAAGTTTCTGTTGTTGCTTTTGGTGATTCTGAAACTACAAAAAATTCTGCTTTTTCTGATCGAGTAAGTTTTACTCTTCCTGAAAAAGTTGTAGATCCAGAAATTGTTCCACTTACAACTCCAGCAAATGTTAAAACTTCATATAATTCAACAGCAAAAACTGTTCAAGTTTCATTTACTGACAGTTCTGATTATGTTAATGTTAAAGAATATACTGTAATTGTATACTCTGGTACAACAGATATTTTAACTACAAAAATTACAAAAAATGCAGGTACAATTGATGTATCAACATTAAGTGCTGGAACTTATACAGTAAAGGTAAGAGCAGTTTCAAATAATGTTTTATTTGAAGATTCAGCTTTATCTAATGCATCTAATTCATTTGAAATTAAATCTGAAATTCCTGATAGTGGATTAGTTCTTACAGGTTACTATAAAAATGCAAATGGATTAACTGGTTCTGATTTAGAAAAAGCATTAAGAGATATTATGAAAAATACTCACACTAAATATAGCAGTTATAATGATTGTAAATATCAGTTACCGAATACAGATGAAGATCCAAACAATCCAAACAATATGATTCTATTCTATACTGGTGAATCAATTAAGAAAAGTAATGATTTAAATAATGACTGGAATAGAGAACATGTATGGGCTCAATCTTTAACTAAATATAGCGGTGGACAATGGTTTGGTACAAGCGGTGCTGGTTCTGACTTACACCATATTCGTCCTTGTGATATTGCTGTAAATTCAAGCCGTGGTAATAAGAAATTCGGTAATGAATATATTCCTACTAATGAATATAAAGGTGATGTTGCTAGAATTATTTTCTATTTAATGATCGCTTATGATGAACCACAAAAATATAATTTAACATGGACTAATATTGCTAAATCATTAGATTTATTACTTGAATGGAATGAAATTGACCCAGTAAGTAAATTAGAAATCCAACGTAATGAACGTGTTCAAGCGTTCCAAGGTAACTATAATCCATTTATTGATTACCCTGAATTCGCTAGAATGATTTGGGATTAATTAAAATATAAAAGCAAGGTTTAAACCTTGCTTTTTTAATCTTTAATTTAAGAAAATAAAAAAACTCAACCATCTGGTTGAGTTATACTTCTAAATGGAGGCTCCTGCCGGATTTGAACCGGCGATCAGGGTGTTGCAGACCCACGCCTTACCGCTTGGCTAAAGAGCCATTTATTAGCATAGATATTATATAATATTTTTATATTTTTGTAAAGTAAAATGAACTATAAGAAAATAAAATAAGAATAGTTTTATTACTTATTTATATGAAGTTAGATGGAAAATATTTCTTTAAGTAAACAATGTGACAAAAATATACATTTTTGATATAATAACTATAATAGGAGGCTATCGATTTATGGAAAATGTTTGGTTAAATTTATTATCAATCTGTAATGTAGAATCAACTGAAATAAATAATGGGACTATCTTAGAAGTAGTAACAAGTAGTGTAAATAAGACTATTCACATATCATTAAGTTTCCCTAAAGTGGTCTCTATTAGTTCTTTAAAAGAATTAATTTTAAAAGTAAATCGCTATTTTCAAAGTGAAGGAATAAGTAAAGTATTTTTTGATTTTGAATATGAAGATCATAATATAGATAAAGAACTACTTAATGGTTATTATGTATCTGCTTTAGAAGACTGTAAAAAAACAAATAACATGGTTAGTATTTTAGAGAAATATTCTAAAAAAATCGAAGATAACTGCATTAAGTTTGTTTGTGCTACTGTTGAAGAAAAAAATAATATTTTAGATGTATTAAAACATATTAATGAGTATTTTAAAGAATTTGGTTTAACTGTCTTATTAAGCGTTGATATAAGTAGTTTTGAAATAAGTATTTCTGAAAAATATCGTATTAAAAAAGAAATTGAACGTAAACAATATGAAACAGTTGAACAAGAAAAATATCGTCAAAAATTAATGCAACAACAAGTAGAAACTGAAGAATTTAAAGAAACAAAATATAAAGCTGGGCCTGCTTTTTATAATATTGAAAATTTACCGGTTACTAATTTTGATGTAGTTGAATTTAAACAATCTATCGGTACTGATAAAGTTGTTGTTAGAGGTATTTTAAAAAATCCTGAAACAAGAGTTATTTTTTCTAAAAAAACCAATTCACAATATAATTTATTTAGTGGTGTGATTACAAATTATAAAGATAGTATTGCTGTTAAAAGATTTTTTAGACAAGTGGATGAAGAATTCTTTACTCAAAAATTACAACATGATACAGATGTAGAAATTACAGGTAGTGTTCAATGGGATGATTTTGCTAATGATGTTGTAATTATGGCTGATAAAATTACAATTCGTGGTAAAGATACTGTTCAGGTTCGTTTTGATGAAGCAGAAGTTAAAAGGGTTGAATTACATGCTCATACAAAGATGTCAATTCAAGATAGCTGTTTAGATGTTGATAAATATGTAAAAACAGCTAAAATTTTTGGACATAAAGCTTTAGCTGTAACAGATCATAATAACTGTCACGTTTTACCAGAGTTTTTTAGTGCTTGTAAGAAAAATGGTATTAAAGCTATTGCTGGTATGGAAGGAAATTTAATTGATGAAAAACGTTATAATATTGCCCTAACTCAAGCTTCAATTAATTTAGCTGATTCAACGTTTGTTGTATTTGATATTGAAACTACAGGGCTTCGTAATAATTATGATGATATTATTGAAATTGGTGCTGTAAAAATTAAAAATGGAATGAGTATAGATACATATTCAACATTTGTAAAACCTAATAAAGAAATTAATGATGTAATCTTTAATATTACGCATATTTCAAATAGTGACGTTATCAATGCACCAACAATAGATGTTGTTTTAAAAGAATTTATTGATTTTGTTGGAGATGCTATTTTAGTTGCGCACAATGCGACATTTGACTTAGATTTTATTAATCAAAAAATCAAAGAGAATAATTTAAAAGCGCCTTGTTTTCCTTGTATTGATACAATGCAATTAGCGAGAATCTTATATAGCGATAAATTAAAAATGTTCTCACTTGATAAAGTTGCTAAACATTTAAAAGTTACTGTTGAAACACAACACAGAGCTTTATCTGACTCAATTACTACAAGTAATGTTTTTAAAGTTATGTTAAGTGATTTAGAAGATAGAATGATTTATAACTATAAAGATATTAATTCTTTAATAGATCAAAATGATGCGTTTAAGTATATTTATCCAAGACATGTAACGCTTATTGTTAAAAACAAAGCTGGACTTAAAAATTTCTATAAAATTATTAGTGATGCCCAAACTACTCATTTTTACCGTGAACCAAGAATTCTTAAATCTGTTTTAGAAAAATATCGTGAAGGTGTTTTAGTTGGAAGTAGTTGTTCTAATGGTGAAATTTTTAGATTAGCTTATGAAAAAAGTTATGAAGATGTTGTTAATGCTGTTGATTTTTATGATTTTATTGAAATTCAACCACTTGAGTGTTATCGCTATTTAGTTGATACAAGTGGAGAAGCAGAAACTATTAATTATATAAAAGATGCAATTAATAAGATTATCAAAGCTGCTAAAGCTAAAAATAAACTAATTGTTGCTACAGGTGATGTACATCATTTATCAAAAGAAGACGTCGGACTTCGAGATATTTATGTAAATGTTCCACTTCCTGGTGGAGGAATTCATCCACTTTGTGATCCGAAAATTAAAAAACTTCCTTGTCAACATTTCTTAACAACGACTGAAATGTTAGAGGAATTTAAATTCTTACCATATGATGAAGCTTATGAGTATGTTGTAACGAATACAAATATTATTGCTGATATGTGTGAAGAGTATCCATTATTCCCTAAAGAATTATTTACTCCTCGTGATACATTCTTAGAAAAATATGGTGTTCCTTCAATGAGTGAAGGTGTAAGAAAATTATCTTATGAAACGGCTTATGAATTATATGGAAATCCACTTCCACAATATATAATCGATAGATTAGAACTTGAATTAAATAGTATTATTGGGAATGGTTTCTCATCTGTTTATTATATTTCACATATGTTAGTAAAACAATCTAATGATAATGGTTATATTGTAGGTAGCCGTGGTTCTGTTGGTAGTTCATTTGTTGCTACAATGATGGGAATTACAGAAGTAAATCCACTTAAACCTCATTATGTATGTCCTCATTGTCATTTTACAGCGTTTAAATTTACAGGAAATGATAAAGATTTATATCCTGTAGAATACCCTGATTATATTGAAGAAGAACTACAAAAAGTTGATTGTGGATTTGACTTACCTGACTTAGAATGTCCGCATTGTCATAATATGTTAGAACACAATGGTATTGATATTGCTTTCCAAACATTCTTAGGATTTGATGGAGATAAAGTTCCAGATATTGATTTAAATTTCTCTGGAGAATATCAAGATAAAGCACATTTATTCTGTAGAGAAATGTTTGGTATTGATAATTCATTTAGAGCAGGAACAGTATCAAGTGTTGCTGATAAGACTGCTTATGGATTTGTAAAAGGATACATCGAAAGAAAAGGTGGAAAATTTAGACAAGCAGAAATTTCAAGAATTGCTGCAGAAATTGCAGGATGCAAACGTACAACAGGTCAACACCCTGGTGGTATTGTTGTAGTTCCAGATCACATTGAATATACAGATATTACCCCTGTACAATATCCTGCTGATGATACAACCGCAACATGGCGTACAACGCATTATGATTATCATAGTTTTGAAAGTAATTTATTAAAACTAGATATTCTTGGTCATGATGATCCAACTGTTATTAAAGCTTTAATGGATTATGTTAAAGAAAATCCGGATGAATTTAATTTTTCTACGGTTGAAGATATTCCGTATATTGATCCACTAGTATTATCACTATTTAGCAGTAAAGAAGCCTTAAATTTACAAGGTGATGATGGAGATAGATTATCAAGTGGTACAATAGGTGTTCCTGAGTTTGGTACAAATTTTGTTCGTGAAATGTTAGAATCAATAAAACCAAAATCATTTGGAGAAGTTTTAAAAGTATCAGGACTTTCTCATGGTACTGATGTATGGCTTGGAAATGCAAGTACACTAGTGCTTGGAGAAAATAAATTATATGAAGGAAAATTACCATTTAAAGAAGTTATCGGTTGTCGTGATGATATTATGATTTACTTATTAAGCAAAAAATTACCTGCTTTTGATGCGTTTAGTATTATGGAAAAAGTACGTAAAGGTAAAGGATTATCACCAGAAAACGAAAAAATGATGAGGGAATTTAATGTTCCTGAATGGTATATTGAATCATGTAAATTAATTAAATATTTATTCCCTAAAGCTCATGCTACAGCGTACGTTATTATGGCTTTAAGAATTGCTTGGTTTAAAATATATCGTCCAATTTATTATTATTCTGTATATTTCTCAAAACGTGCTAAAGCATTTGATTGTGAAACGTTTGTTGGGGGTAGAAATGCTATTAAAAATATGATTTCTTTAATCGAGAAAAAAGAAGATCGTAAGAATAAAGAAGATGATTTATTAGATGAATTAAAGATTGCTCTAGAAATGGTTCTTCGTGGATATAGCTTTAAACAAATTGATATTAATATTTCTGATGCTACTGATTTTGTTATTTCAGAAGATAAGAAATCATTATATTTACCATTTAAAGCTCTAGATTCATTAGGGGAAACAGCTGCTAAAACTGTAGTAGAGGCTAGAAAAGTAATGCCATTTACTTCAATTGAAGATGTTGAAAAACGTACAAAACTTAATAAGACACAAATTGCTAAATTAAAGTCATTACATGCGTTTGGTGATCTACCAGAAAAAGAAGATCATACATTAATTTAATGATAAAAAAATAAAAAGTATTGTATTTATTTTAAAAATGAGTATAATATTAATGAATATATTTTAAAAAATAGGAAGGTGATTATATGAGAGGAAGCTTTGGAAGAAATAACTTTGTATTTCAAAGAGCAGAAACTTATTCAAATGAATATTCTTTAGAAGTTGCAACAGCAAAAGGCGTATCAATTAAAACAATTTCATTAGTGTTTGTTACTATGCTTGCTGCACTTGTATCAATTTTTGTACTTGGACCAATTGGGTCTGTATCAATTTATTTTCCAATTATTATTGCAGATATCATCTTATTATTGATTATGACATTTGTGCCAAGAACAACAAAGGTTTTATCAATTCCGTATGCAGTTTTAGAAGGTTTAATGATTGGTACACTTGCTGGTTTATTAGAACTTGCTTTACCTGATTTAGGTTTAAGTTTAGCAACTATTGCTTTTGTTGCTACGCTTGCAATTTTCTTAGGTGCTTGTGCACTATATTTAAGTGGTGCTATTAGAGTAACTAACAAACTTAGAAAATTTGTTTTTACTGCTGTAATTGGACTATTAATTTCTAGTTTTATTATTACTATTGCTAGTATTTTTAATCCTGCAATTTATTTTGTATTTTATGAATTTGGTCCACTTGCAATTTTAATTTCATTAATTTACATTGTTATTGCTGCAATCTATACTGTTATTAGTTTAGATAATGCTTATATGGTTGTAAATAATGGATTAGGTAAAGAATACGAATGGTATGCTGCATTTGGTATTTTAATAAATATCATTTGGCTATTCTATGAAGTATTAAGATTTGTTATTTTAATTGCTGCCAATAATAGAGATTAATAATATGAAGAACAGTTATAAACTGTTCTTTTTTTATTTATACAATAGGAAATATTCGATTATATAAAATAAGAAAAAATTCAGTAAAAAAACTTTTTTAAGTCTATTTTTAAAAATAATAGAAAAATATGTAAAAAAATGCCATTATTTTTAATGTAAAAGTTTACATTTTATTTTACAAAATAAAGTTAATATGGTATAATAAGTACGTAAATACTATGTATAAAAATATTTAATAAAACATTAATTAATTGTTGTGTAAAAAATAACATATAATGTTATGTAAGGAGTGAGTTTATGCTACAAAAAAGACAAATTAGAGCATTTAAATTTAATGTATTTGTGTCTTTATTACTAGGGATTGCAACTATTTTTCCATTTAGAACATTAAAGTTTGATGGTGGATATGAATTAGATATTCTTTTAAAATGTTTTATTTTCCCATTAGTAATTATTATGTTGTCTGTTAAAGCAAATGTGTATAAATATCGTGAATTAGAAGATTGTCGTTTACGTTCAAAAGTAGTTAACTTAACATCTTATCTTCCATCAATTATTTATTTATTAGCATTACTTACTTCAACGCTTCAAACATTGACAATTGGTATGTTCCAAGATATAGCAACAAGCTTATTTGATTCAACTATATATGGAATTGTTTTTGTTATTATTTTTGCTCTTGTATTATGTTTAATTTTTTCAACAAAATTCTTAAACAAATTAATTTTAAAAGCAGATAAAGCAAAACTTATTTCTATCGATGTTTTACTTGGAATGTTTATGTTAATGTCAATTTTAGTATTCTATGCAATTAATAATGCTTATTATAATGCATTTAATGAATTAGCTATTTATCATAAGGGAAACGTTGTTTTACTAATTATTTTTGTAATTGGATTCATTTCTTTCTTTAGACTTAACGCTAAAGTTAAGAAGGTATTTAATGAAAACGAAAGCCATATTAGTATGAATGTTTCTGAAGTAGTTAATTATGAGCCTACATTAGAAACTAAAAATGCTGAATACCGTAGAGCATTTAAAAAGATTAAACAAGAATTTGGAGCTTTCTTGATTAAAGAAAATCAAAAGAATACAGAACTTCCACAAGAAGCTGAAAGTGATGTACAAGAAAATCAAAGTGAAACTCTAGTGAAAGAATAAAATTGTGGAGGATTCAATATGTTAAGCAAAAAACAAAGTATTAGCTTATTTATTATTTTAGTTCTAAGTTTATTAGCAAGTCTTGCTATTTCTGTTCCTTTTGGATTAGAAGGAATTGCTGCAAATATCTATCAAATTAAATTTGTTATTTTACCTATTGCTTTATTTGCATTAGGATTTATTGGAATTATTTTCCGTTATGCTAATTTTGATCGTAGAAATAAATTTGTTATTGGTGTTTCAAATGTTCCATTTGCATCAGGACTTATTGCACTAGTTTTCTCTGGTTTATTATTAGTTATTAGAAACGCTAACGAAATTGCTTTAGAAAAACAATTATTACAAATAGTATTATATGTTTTAGTAATTGGTTTCTTAGTATTATATCTTGCTTTATCTACTTCATTCCATGCAGGATTAAGTGTTAAAGCATCAGTTTTAGTTGATATTTTACAAGTAGTTTTATTCTTTGTTGTATATCTTGATACTAAAGCATTTGCTTTAGGATATGTTGAAAAAGCAATGGATCCAATTTCTTTACCATTATTAATTTCAATTGCTTCAATTGGTTTAGTACTAGTTGTTTTACATTTCACATCTTTAACAAAAGTATATATTCGAAATGATAAATATCGTGTTTTATCAGGAAGAAAACTTGTTAATGATTGGTTTAATTTCAAAGATGATGTTAGCAAAGAAGCAAAAGATGAATTACTATATTCTCTAAAAAAATTCTTACTTGATGAATACGGAATCAATGCTGTTGTTGAAGTTGAAGTTCCAGTAGAAGTTGAAAAACCTGTTCTTAAAGTTGTTGAAATGCCAATCTTAGTTGATAAAGAAGTAGTTAAAGAAGTTGCTGTTGATAAAGTAGTTGAACTTCCAATTATTGATGAGGCTATGGTTGCACGCAACAAAGAATTAGAAGAAGAAAATCAAAAATTAAGAGATGAACATTTAGCAGTAGTTGAAGAAAGAATCCGTCTTGCTGAACTTGAAAAAGAATTACTTGAAAGAGAAAGAGAATTAGCAGACGTTGTTAAAGAAGCTAAAGAAGCTACTGAAAAAGCTTTACTTGCTGCTGAAATTGCTAAAAACGCAACTCCTGTTGAACAAGTTATTGTAAGAGAAGTTATTAAAGAAGTTGTTGAAGAACCTAAAGAAGAAGAAAAACCAGAAGAAGTTGAAGTACAAGAACTTCGTGTTGAAGAACAAGTTGCTCAAGTAGAAGCTGAAGTGGGTGTTAAAGAAGTTAAACCTGTAGTTGAAAAACCTAAAAAAGTATTAATTCCTTCTTATGAAGATGTATTAAGATATGCTAAAGCTATTCCTAACATTGAAGTAAAAGAAATTAAACCTACTGTTCATAAATTATATTTAAATAAAAAACAATTCTTAGGTTTACAATCTACTAATAATGACTTCCGTATTACATTTTTATGTGAATTAGATGAAGCTATTAAATTAATCGTTGAAGATCCAAAAGATTTCGCAAAAGCTACTTCTCCAAAAGGTGATAATTGGTTTAAATTCATTTATCGTGGAGAATCTGAAAAATACTCAGAAAGCTATATTTATGATATCGTTGATAGATCTTTAGAAATGCTTAATGTTTTAGAACAAAGAAAAGAAGAAGCTAAAAAAGAAGCTAGAAGAATTAAAGCTGAAGCTAAAGCACGTGAAAAAGAAAATCAAAAAGCATTAGCTAGAAGAGTAGAAGAAAAAGCTAAAGAAGATGAAAAAGTAGAAGAACCTATTTTAGGTGATGAATCTTTAGAAGAAGCTTTAGAAAGAGTTGTTAAACAAGCTACTCAAGAAGTTATTGAACAACAAGAAGAAAAAGCAAGAATCGCTGCTGAAAAAGCTGCTGAAAAAGAACGTTTAGCTAAAGAAAAAGAAGAAGAAAAAGCAAGAATCGCCGCTGAAAAAGCTGCTGAAAAAGAACGTTTAGCTAAAGAAAAAGAAGAAGAAAAGGCTAGAATCGCTGCTGAAAAGGCTGCTGAAAAAGAACGTTTAGCTAAAGAAAAAGAAGAAGAAAAAGCTAGAATCGCTGCTGAAAAGGCTACTGAAAAAGAACGTCTTGCTAAAGAAAAAGAAAAGGAAAAAGCTAAATTAGCTCAACAAAAGGCTAAAGAAAAAGAAAAAGCTAAAGCCTTAGCTGAAAAAGCAAAACAAAAAGAAAAAGAACGTTTAGCTAAAGAAAAAGAAAAGGAAAAAGCTAAACTTGCTGCACAAAAAGCAAAAGAAAAAGAAAAAGCCAAATTAGCTCAACAAAAAGCTAAAGAAAAAGAAAAGGCTAAATTAGCTCAACAAAAAGCTAAAGAAAAAGAAAAAGCTAAAGCTGCTGCAGAAAAAGAAAAACAAGCTAAGAAAGCTGCATAATAAATACGTAGATGAAGAAAAGTAGAATATTTTAAGTCTAAAGAGAGTAGTTGTTTGGTGTGAAACTATGTTTAAAATATTTGAAAGCTCCTTCTGAGTGGAACTAATCCTTCCCGCTTGTAGCGTTAAAACTAAAACCGAGAGTATAAAATAATGTACTGTTATTTTATAAATTAGGATGGTACCGCGATTAAAGTCGTTCCTATGCATAGGGACGACTTTTTATATGTTTTAAAAATTTTAATAGAGAGGTAAATATGAAAAAATTAACTGGTTCACAAATCAGACAAATGTGGTTAGATTTCTTTGCTTCAAAAGGGCATGAAATTATTCCAAGTGCTTCACTTGTTCCACATGATGATCCTACTTTACTTTGGATTAACGCAGGGGTTGCCCCATTAAAAAAATATTTTGATGGTCGTGAAAAACCGAATAATCCAAGATTAACAAATGCTCAAAAATCAATTCGTACAAACGATATTGATAATGTTGGTAAAACTGCTCGTCACCATACATTCTTTGAAATGTTAGGGAATTTCTCTATTGGTGATTATTTTAGAGAGGAAGTGTTACCATGGGCTGCAGAACTTTTGTTCGATGAAAAATGGTTTGGATTTGATAAAAATCTAATCTATATTACTTATTATCCTGGTGATATGGATACTTATGATAAATGGATTTCTTTAGGAATTGCACCTGATCATTTAATTAGAGTGGAAGGAAATTTCTGGGAAATTGGAGAAGGTCCTTGTGGTCCTGATACAGAAATCTTCTTTGATAGAGGAATTAAATATGATCCAGAAAATATCGGATCTGATTTAATTAAAAATGATATTGAAAATGATCGTTTTATTGAAATTTGGAATATTGTATTTAGCCAATTTAATTCAAAACCTGGTCTACCTAGAGAAAGTTATCCTGAACTTCCAAGTAAAAATATCGATACAGGATGTGGTTTAGAAAGAATGGCTTGTGTAATGCAAGAAGTAGAAACAAACTATGATTCAGATTTATTTATGCCATTAATTGACTTTATTTCTGAATATACTGGTCTTGATTATCATAAAGCTGATTATAAAATGCCATATCGTGTTATTGCTGACCATATTAGAAGTGTAACATTTGCTATTGCTGATGGAGCTTCACTTTCTAATGAAGGACGTGGATATGTTTTAAGAAGAATCTTACGTAGAGCTGTTAGATTTGGTAAAAAACTTGGAATTAACGAACCATTCTTATATAAAATGGTTGATATCGTTGTAAGTAAATTCAATGATTTCTATCCATATTTAGATGAAAAGAAAGAAGTAGTTAAGAAAATTATTAAAATTGAAGAAGAAGCATTCTTAAAAACACTTGAAAATGGTGAAAAGAAATTATTAGATATTATTGAAAACACAAATTCTAATACAATTTCTGGAAAAAATGCTTTCTTATTATATGATACATTTGGTTTCCCAATTGAACTTACTGAAGAGGTATGTTTAGAAAAAGGTAAGACTGTTGATATTGAAGGATTTAAAGCAGAACTTGCAGCTCAAAAAGAAAGAGCTAGAAATGCTAGAAATGATCAACAATCAATGAATAACCAAAATGAAGATTATTTAAATTATAAAGATAGTGTTGAATTTGTTGGTTATACTACTTTATCTAAAGAAGCAAAAGTTATTGCAGTATTTAAAGATGGTAAAAAAGTTGAATCTGCATCTGGTGATGTTGAAATTGTAACTGATGTTACACCATTCTATGCTGAAATGGGTGGACAAGTTGGTGATACTGGAACACTTGTATTTAATGATCAAGCTTATGAAGTTAATGATTGTTTTAGACTTCCTAATGGACAAAATACACATGTTGTTTCAATGGAAGAAACTACTATTAGTGTAAATGATGTGGTATTACTTGAAGTTAATACAACAAAACGTCATGACATAGCATGTAATCACTCTGCAACACACCTTTTAAATGAAGCTTTAAGAAAAGTTTTAGGAAATCATGTAATGCAACATGGTTCAATGGTATCAAGCGATAGACTTCGTTTTGACTTTAACCATTATCAAAACCCTTCAATTGAAGAATTATATCAAATTGAAAGTTTAGTTAATGAAAATATTACAAAAGCTCATACAGTAAATACTATTGAAACATCTTTAGCTGATGCAAAAGCAAGAGGAGCTCAAGCAGTGTTCGGTGAAAAATATGGAGATGTTGTTCGTTTAGTTGATATGGATTTCTCTAAAGAATTATGTGGTGGTACACATGTTAAAAATACTAGTGAAATTACAAAACTTGCAATTGTTTCTATTGAATCAAAAGGTTCAGGAATTTTTAGAATTGAAGCTGTATCAGGTAATAGTTTAGTTAAAGGTATCGAAAATGCTGTTGCTAATTTAAAAAATGATTTAAATACATCAATTACTAAAATTAATGAAACAATTAATTTAGCAAAAGAAAAAAACATTAATGTTAAATCTGAAACTGTATTAGTTCCTGAACTAGAATATAGTTATAAAGATATTATCAACTATAGAATTGCTTCTGAAAATGCTAAAAAAGAATTAAGAAATGTAGAAAAACAATTAGAAATGTCATTAAGAAATGCAGCTTCAAGTGATTTATCAAGCTATATTAATCAACTTGTTGATCATAATGATATGAAAGTTCTTGTTACAAAAGTAGAAAATTTAGAAGTAAATGTATTAAAAGATATTGTAGATAAAGTGTCAGATCAAATATCTAAAGGTGTTGTATTTGCTGCTAATGTAGTAAATAATGAAAAAATTGTATTCATTGCTAAAAACAAAGGAACATCATATGCTTGTGGTAATTTAGTAAAAGAAGCTGCTATTATATGTGGTGGTAACGGTGGGGGAAGACCTGATTTTGCACAAGCTGGTGGTAGAGACGTTACAAAAGTTGATGATGCATTAAATAGAATTAAGGAAATTATTTTAGGATAATGCGTTATATTGGTTTAGATTTAGGTACAAGAACTGTAGGAGTCGCTTATAGTGATTTAACAGGAACTATTGCTTTAGCTGATCAAACTTATCGTTTCAATGAAAAAGATAGAGCAAAAACTTTAGAAAGTGCTTT
Organism: Bacilli bacterium; assembly: GCA_045119035.1. Taxonomy (GTDB): domain Bacteria; phylum Bacillota_I; class Bacilli_A; order ML615J-28; family CAG-313; genus CAYVQA01. The sequence continues at coordinate 39,360 of JBGVCU010000060.1, forward strand.
AAAATATGTTAAAATAGTTGTTGAAGAGAAAAAAGGGGAAAAAATAGTTTTAGGTTTACCTAAAAACATGGACGGATCTTTAGGTTTTCAATCTGAATTTGTATTAGAATTTAAGAAATTATTAGAAGAAGAATTAAAACTTGAAGTGTTTTTATATGATGAACGTTTATCAAGTGTAGAAGTTCATAAAGCGATGTCAAGTGCAAATATGAATACTAGAAAACAAAAATCACATGTTGATACACTAAGTGCTGTTTTAATTTTACAATCCTTCCTTGATTCTTTAAAATTTAAAAATAGATAGGAGTTTTAAAAATGAGTGAATTAAAAGAAAATCAATTAACAGTTATCGATGAAAATGGTAACGAAACTTTATGTCAAATTTTATTTACATTTGAATCTGAAACAACAGGTAAAAAATTTGTTGTATTCTATCCAATCTCTAGTTTAGAAGATGATGATGATCAAATCGAACTTTCTGCAGCAATGTATACAGAAGGTGAAGATGGTAATGGTGAATTACATGAAATCACTGAAGAATCTGATTGGGAAGAAGTAGAAAATGCAATCGAAGAATTTGATCGTACTTATAGCGGACACTGTGGATGTGGATGCGATCATGAATGTGATGATTGTGAAGAAGATTGCGAAGAAGAATGCGAAGGCGGATGCTGCTGCCATCACGAAGAATAGGAAAAAAAGATGTCTTAATAGACATCTTTTTATTTTATATTTAATCTGAAAATTAAATCATCAACTAAATCATCATATATTTGACCGATTTCTTCGTCAATTTCATATAAAGATTGATGATATTTTGGTTGATTAATTGGAATTTGAGCAAGAAGTTCTGTTTCTAAATTAACAGCAGTATTAAGTCCTCCACCACTTCCAAAAATAAATTCTTTTTCTTTATTTACTGGATTAATATAGTGCGACATGTTTTCAATAACACCAATAATATCATGATTCATTGATTTAGAAGCATAACCTGCTTTAACAGCAACATGACTTGCGGAAGGATGTGGTGTAGTTACAATAATCATTGAGGCTTGTGGAACAGCATTTTTTACATCTAGTGCAACATCTCCAGTACCTGGAGGTAAATCAATTAACATTACTTGCATTTTATTATCCCAAGCAACATCATAGAAGAAGTGATTTAACATAGAATTAAGCATTCCACCTCTCCAAATAACAGCTTGACCTGGTTTTGTAAAAAATTCTGTTGAAATAACTTCAATATCACCTTTTTTAAGAGGCATAATTTTTTTATTGTTATTCATTCTTAAAGCTTCATGTTCCATTTCAAGAAGTGTAGGAATGCTTGAACCATAAATATCAGCATCAATTACTCCAACTTTAAAACCTTTTTTCATAAAACGATAAGCAAGGTTTGCGGTAACTGTACTTTTACCAACCCCACCTTTACCACTTGCAATACCGATAAATGTAATTGGACGGCGTGTAATACCGTTATACACTTTATGTTCTTCGATTTCAAGTTTAATACCGTTACATCCAAGGTCTAACTTGATGATTTTAGCGATTTCACGTCTAAAATTTTTTTCATCATCAGTCCCAAGTTTACCAATAGCAATAATAGCTGTAACAATACCTGTTTCTTCATCGAAGTTTAAGTGTTTAATTCCTTCTGTTTCAAGTAAAGTCTTTTTTAAGGTTGGATCGATGACTTTTTCTAAATGTTCTTTAATAGTTATTAAATCCATAATTAATCCTTTCTAAGTGGTAATTGAAATTCAATTAAATCATTTGTTTCATTTATAATGTTAAATAATTTAGAAGCAGTAAGTTCTAATTCCAAATGAACTTTTACATCAAGTGGTACATTTTTATTTGGAGATGAAAAAATATAAGATTTTATTGTTTTATCGAGTTTACTTATATAATTAAATCCCGTTTTATTTGCTCCTAGTAATCTTAAATAAGGTATATTTGATTTGTTATCTATTGTATTATTTAATAGTAAATTTATTAAATATCTTCTAATTCTAGTTTTTGTATATTTTTTATTAGCAAGTTTTGATGAAAATTCATCATAATTTAAATTAAAATCACCATTATTAACAATATAATTACCAATTCCTTCAATATCATACGGTAAACGATAGTTTTCAAGTATCATTTTTTGTTTTAATAATAACATTATATTTTTATTTTGTAATGATATATTAGTAAAATCTTTTAAGGAAGTGTAATTTGAAGTTTCTTGATTGTTTAGTAAGAGATTTCTTATTGCACTTGCTGATGTAATATTATTAGTTGGAATAAGTTCATTATATGATCCGATTCTCTTAATAATAATTGATTCGATATTTGTGTATTGTAATTCTTTTAAATAAAATAATCCTAAGGTAAAATTTGGCTCAGATACAATCTGTAATTCATCAGTAGTTAAATAAGAAGACATAGAATCTAAGAAAGCTTTTTTATGTCCTATTTGATCTTTTATTAGAGAATTATAATTATTAATAAACTCAGTGCTATTAGAAATTGCAATTACTTTATTTATTAAAGATAAATCACTTGTTTCGCAACCGAAAGCAAGATGTGTAATACCTGCTTCTTTTAATATACTTACAGCATTTCTAGCAAAAATATCTGCTTTATGCATTGACAAACTAATAGGTAATTCAAAAACTAAATCAAATCCAGCATCAAGTAAAGCATTTATTTTGTTTTTCTTTGATAGACATGTTAAATCACCTCTCATAGAGAAGTATGTTGACATAACAGCAATCAAGCAATCAGGTTTATGAGTTTTTTTAATTTCATCAACTAAATATTGATGACCGTTATGAAATGGATTTGCTTCTAGAATTACACCAATTACTTTCATAATTACTCCTTATTAATTTTAATAATTATATCATTTTTATGATAAAATTAAAAGTAAAATACAAAATAACATATTTCTTTTAAAAAACAATGAAAAATGGTATAATTAATATATAAAATATTAAAGGTAGGTGTTAAAATGATAAAAACCTATTTATTAGATTGTAACTTTTTATATAATAATGAAAATTTTAATAAAGCATTAAATAAACTTAATATTGATAGAATTCAAAAAATTAATGCTTTAAAAAATGATAAAGATAAAGTTTTATCAGTTGGATCGGGACTATTATTAAATCATATTTATTATTTATACGGAATTAGTAACGATATTAAAATCATATATAATGAAAATAATAAACCTTATTTAGAAAATAATTTTATTTATTTTAATCTTTCGCATAAAGATAATATTGTAGTTTGCACAGTATGTGATAGTGAGATTGGCGTAGATATTGAAAAGATTACAGAAGTAGATGAAAAATTAATTTATTATATAAATAAGGAAGAAGAATTCAATGAATTTAAAAATTATTTTCACTACGACGATAATAAAGCATTTTATAAATTATGGACTATCAAAGAATCTTTTATGAAATATCTAGGTAAGGGATTAAGTGTTGGAATAAAAGATCTAGTTGTTAAAACGGATCCTTTAAGAATATTTTATAAAGATGAAGTTTATAAGGTATTTTTTAAAGAACATTTATATCAAGATTATGTAATTACAATTTGCTGTAAATATATTGGTGAAATGCATCAATTAATTGTAATAGAAAATGAAAATAGCTTACTAAATTAAGTAAGCTATTTTTTTATTAGATAATCTATTGCTTCTTTATAACTTTGTATACCTTTACCCATAAAAGTATTTTTACATACATCTGTTAAATATGAAAAGTTTCTATAAGGTTCTCTTTTTGTAATATCACTTAAATGAACTTCGATTACATCTTTATTAATTGATGATACAGCATCTTTAATTGATATTGATGTATGGGTATATCCACCAGCATTTAAAATAACACCGATAATATCGTTATTAAAATGTGCTTCTTGAAGTAAGTCAATAATTTTTCCTTCATAATTAGTTTGATAAATTTCTAATTCAATATTATATTGTTTAGTATAAGTAGTTAATTCATTATTTAATTCATTGTAAGTCATTGTTCCATAGATATTAGGTTCTCTAATACCTAAAAAATTTAAATTCGGTCCGTTTATAATTCTTATTTTCATAGTAAAGCCTCAAATTCTTCTAAAGAAATATGTTTATCAATATTTATTAATTTGTAATCAATATTTATTACTTCTTTAAATAAGTCAAAATGTTCAATTATAATTATATCTGTATCGATTTCATTTAGATGTTTATAGTATGTTTTAACATAGTCGTTATAAATAGTTGGATAGTTAATATTATTTTTATAAATATCTTTTGTGATATCTAAGTTATTTAAGGTATTTATTGTATTGATAATTTTTGGGAAATCACTTTTTTGATATTTAGTTGGTAAAAAATCATTATTTAATGTTACTATTACTGTCATAATAATCACCAGTATTTCATATTTATTTTTATAATATACTTTATTATACAATAAAATGGAGGTTATTGCAAATGAAAATGATTTTACTGGGTGCTTTTTTAGGATTTGGTTTAATTATTCCAGGTGTATCTTGTACTACTACAGCAATTATATATAACGTATATGATGATTATATAGATTTACTTAAGAATTTTTATAAATATAAAATTTTAAAAAAACATTATAAATTATTAATTGGTTTACTTTTGGGTGTTGTTTTTACAATTATTTGTTTAAATAAAGTATATAATAAAGTTCCAATTTTAATCAATAGTTTATTTTTATGTTTAATGATCGAAGGGTTTAATAAGATAATTAAAGAAAAAGAGATAAAAATAAAAGAAAGTAAAGATTTTTTAAAGCTTACATGTGGGTTTGTTTTAATATTTTTGATTAAATTATTTTTAAGTAGCATTAATGTTTCATCTAATTCAGTTTATTACTTACTTATTGTAGGTTATCTTACTAGTTTTTCATTTTTAGTTCCTGGACTAAGTGGTGGAATGATTATGATGTCTTTTGGTGTCTATTTTTATTTTGTTGATTTATTTTATATGATTTTAGTAGATTTTCCTTATTTTAATATAAATAATTTATTAATTGTTTTTTTATTTGGTATCTTTATTATCTTAGGAATAATGATAAATAGTAAATTTATTAATCTTAATATTAAGAGTTTTTTTGTTATTGGGATAATAATTGGTTCTATTTTTTTAATGTTTCTAGAACACTTAAATATGTTAAATACGTTAATAGATTTTTATAAATATCTTTTTTGGATAGTAATTTATTTGATATTTTATATTATAAGAAGATGAGATTGCTGTGTATGTAATAGACTTGATAAAAAAGGTCATTTTTGGTATAATTAATAGAAATACATTTATAAAGTTGGTGATGATATGTTATTTGGAAAACATATAAATAAATATTATTTTAGATACATTTTATATTTTATTGTTGGTATTGCTGCTTTAATTGTTGTGGATATTGCGCAACTTGAAGTGCCACCTTTATTTAGAGTTTTAATTGACTCTATTAATAATAATACTTTAGAATATTCAATGTTAGTTGATATTGTTAAGAAGATGTTAGTTTTAATCTTAATAATGTTTTCTTGTCGTTTCTTATGGAGAATAGCTTTATTTGGAATGGCTATTAAACTTGAAGCAGATTTAAGACTTTGTATGTTTAAAAAAATTGAAACACTAGATCAAGAATATTTTAATGATCATAAAACTGGAGCTGTAATGGTTCTATTCACTAATGATTTACAAACAATTAGAAGTTGTTTTGGTCAAGGTACAATGATGTTAATTGACGCTTTATTCTTAGGTGCTTTATCTTTCATTAAAATGTATAGATTAAATCATATAATGGCAACTGTTGCGATTATTCCACTTTTATTAATGTCTGGAATGGGCGTAATTGTCATGAGATTTATGCATAAGAAGTTTACAAAACGTCAAGAAGCATTTGAAGAATTATCTGAATTTACTCAAGAAAATTTTTCAGGTATTAGTGTGATTAAAGCCTTTGTTAAAGAAACTAGTGAATTATTAAGATTTAATAAAATTAATAAGAAAAATGAACAAGCAAATATGGAATTTGTTAAATTAAGTATTGCTGTTGAAATTTGTTTAAGTTTAGTAATAAATTCAGTTGTTTTATTAATTATTGTCTTTGGTGGACTGCAAATTATTAATAAAACAGGTTTTACTATTGGTAACTTAACAGAATATGTTTCATATTTTTCAACATTAATGTGGCCAATTATGGCACTTACACAAATTATTAATTTAGGATCTCAAGGATATGCGAGTTTAAAACGTATTAATAAATTATTAGATCAAGAACCAAGTGTTAAAAATAGTGAAAATGCAATTGTTAAAGAAGAAATTAATGGTAAAATTGAATTTAGAAATCTATCATTCTCTTATCCAGGTGTTGATAATAAAGTTTTAGAAAATGTAAGTTTTGTTATTAATTCTGGTGATAAAATTGGTATTATCGGTAAAACAGGAAGTGGTAAAACAACAATTGTTGATTTACTTCTTAGAATGTATAATGTTGAAGAAAATTCAATTTTTATTGACGATATTGATATAATGAACCTTGATTTACAAACAATTAGAAAGAATATATCTTTTGTTCCTCAAGATAATTTCTTATTTGGTACAAAAGTAAAAGATAACATTGCTTTTGGAAAAAATTCTACAGAAGATGAAATCATTGAAGTTGCTAAATATGCAGACATTCATAAAGATATTTTAGAGTTTAGTAATTCTTATGATACAGTTTTAGGTGAAAGAGGTGTAACTGTTTCTGGAGGTCAAAAACAAAGAATATCAATTGCTAGAGCTTTCTTAAAACAAGCACCTATTATTATACTTGATGATGCTGTATCTGCTGTTGATACTAAAACTGAGGATACAATATTAAAAAATCTTCATCAAAACTTTAAAGATTCAACAGTAATTTTAACTGCTCATAGAATATCTACTGTTCAAGATTTAGATAAAATTATTGTACTTGATGAAGGTAGAGTAATTGGATTTGATTCACATGATAATTTATATAACAATAATCCAGTATATAAAGAAATGGTTGATTTACAAAAACTAGAAGCAAAGATTGAAGGTGATTTAAATGAAACAAAATAATCAACAAGACACAAAAATCTTTGGTCGTTTAGTTAAATTTGCTATTCCACTTAAAAAATCATTCATTATTGCATTTCTTTTAATGATATTATCAGTAGGTCTTAATACAGTAATGCCATTATTAAATGCACAAATGTTATCAATCTTAGGTGAAACAGAAGTTAATAAAAATCATTTTTTTGGATTTATTGCATTTTATGTTATTTTAATTCTATTACTTCTTGTAATTTCGTTTTTTCAACATTATATTTTACAAAAAGCAGGACAAAGAATTATCTATTCTATTCGTGAACAAGTGTTCTATAAAATTGAAAATTTCTCTAATGAACAATTAAATAAAGAGCCTGTTGGAAAATATGTAACTAGGGTAACTAATGATACTCAAGCATTAAATGAAATGTATACTTCAGTATTAGTAGGTTTACTTAAAAATGTATTACAAATTATTTTTGTATTCATCTTTATGATGATAACTAGTGTTAAGTTTTCACTAATTACATTAGCTGTTGCTCCAATTGTCCTTTTATCTTCTATTGTATTTAGAAAATTTTCAAGACGTGCATACCGTAATGTTAGAAAAAATATCTCTAACATGAATGCATTTTTAAATGAAAATATATCTGGTATTAAAATTACACAAGGTTTCTCTCAAGAAGAAAAACAATTAAATAAATTTGTTGAAACAAATAATGCTTTAAAGAAGAGTTCACTTCAAGAAGTATTTGTATTTGGTATTTTTAGACCATTTATTTATGTTTTATATATTTCAACAGTAACTTTAGTGTTATTTATCGGAGGTAAAGAATTTTTAACAACAGGTCTTGTTGGATATGTTACAATCTATACTTTCTATTTATATATTGAACAATTTTTCCAACCAATTCAACAACTAGCGGATCAATTTAACACTTTACAATCAGCTATGGCGGCCAGCGAAAGAATTTTTGACATCATTGATACAGATCCTTTAATTAAGGATAAAGAAGATGCTATTGAACTTGAAGATATTAAAGGTAGAATTGAGTTTAAAAATGTCTGGTTTGCTTATGTTGGTGAAGAATGGATTTTAAAAGATGTTTCGTTTACTATTGAAGAAAAACAAACAGTTGCTTTTGTTGGTGCAACAGGTAGTGGTAAGACAACAATTTTATCATTAATTGTTAGAAATTATGATATCCAAAAAGGTCAAATTTTAATTGATGGAATTGATATTAAAGATATAAAACTTGCATCTTTAAGATTAAAAGTTGGACAAATGTTACAAGATGTATTCTTATTTAATGGATCAATCAAAGAAAACATTACAATGTTTGATGAAATTGATCAAAATGAAGTAGAACTTGCTGCTAAGTTTGTTAATGCAAATCGATTTATTGAAAAACTTCCAAATAAATATGATGAAATAGTAAAAGAAAGAGGAAATAATTTCTCAGCTGGGGAAAGACAACTTTTATCTTTTGCAAGATGTATTGTTAAAAAGCCTTCTGTAATGATTCTAGATGAGGCAACAGCTAATATTGATACTGAAACAGAAGTTTTAATTCAAGATTCATTAGAAAAAATGATGAATGTAGGAACAATGTTAATTGTTGCTCATAGATTATCAACAATTCAATATGCAGATAATATTATTGTAATGAGAAAAGGTCGTATTATTGAAAGTGGAACACATCAAGAATTACTTTCTTATGGTGGACATTATTACGACTTATATAAATTACAATATAGAGGTCAAAATGAATAAGTATTTAGATTTATTTTTAACTTTTTCCAAAATAGGAGCATTCACTTTTGGTGGTGGATATGCTATGATACCGTTAATTGAACAAGAAGTAGTTGAAAAGAAACAATGGATTAAAGGGGAAGATGTAATTGATATTATTGCGATTTCAGAATCTACTCCTGGAGTTCTTGCTGTTAACTGTGCTACTTATATTGGTTATCGTATTGGTGGTTTTTTTGGAAGTTTACTTGCTACACTTGGTGTAGTATTACCATCGTTTTTTATAATACTTGCAATAAGTTTATTTTTAAATGCATTTCAAGAAAATCAATTTATTCAAAACTTTTTAATTGGTGTAAAAGCTGGGGTTGTAGTTTTATTATTTAAAGCAGTCGTTAAGCTAGGAAAAGCTATTAAAAAAGATATTTTTGGATATGTTCTTGCGGTATTAGGATTTATTATTTCAGTGTTATTTGATATACCAGTAATTTTAATGTTACTAAGTGGTGCATTTATTGGTATCATTTATGGCGTTATAAGAAAAACAAAAAAGATAAGTGATGGTGATAATTATGCTTAGTCTACTTATCGCATTATTTATTAGCTTTTTCTTAATCGGTTTATTCACTTTTGGTGGTGGATATGCGATGATTCCAATGATTCAAGAGACAGTTCTTGAAAAAGGATGGATTTCATCTATTGATGAAATATTTAAATTTATTGGAATAGCTGAGGCTACACCTGGTCCTTTTGCTGTTAATATAGCAACATTTATTGGTTTTAATCAAGCGGGATTCTTAGGTGCAGCGGCGTCTACATTTGGTGTTATACTTCCTTCGTTTATTATTATTTTAATAATTGCGATGGTTGGTGATCGTTTTTTAAAAACACCTATAATGCAGGATGCATTAAGAGGAATTAGACCGATAGTTATTGGACTAATTGCAAGTGTTGCTCTTTCTATATTATATAAGAATTTATTTAGAGCTGATCTTGATATATTCAATATTGAAATTAATGATTTTGATTTTATTTGTCTAATCATTACAATTATTGCTTTTTGTTTAAGTTTTGTTAAATATAAAGTAAAGAAAAATGATAAAATAATAACTAAGAAAATTAGCCCTATATTAATTATTATTATTTCTGGACTAATTGGAATGGTATTATATACATTTATTTAAGAGGTATTTTATGGATGGCCTACTAATAATTAATAAAGAAAAAAATATGACAAGTCATGATGTCGTTGGTAAACTTAGAAAAATTCTAAATACTAAACGCATCGGACATACTGGAACATTAGATCCAAACGCAACAGGTGTTTTAGTAATTTGTGTTGGTGAAGCTACAAAACTTGTTCAATTTTTAGAACAAGATAGTAAAACATATTATGCTGAGATAATTATTGGTATGGCAACAGATACTTATGATGTTACTGGAAATGTAATGGAAAAAGTCGTTTGTGAAAATATCGATAAAAATATTATTCAAGAAACACTAAATTCGTTTATTACAACATACGAACAACTTCCTCCAATGTATTCTGCTATTAAAGTAAATGGAAAAAAACTTTATGATTATGCTAGAAATAATGAAAAAGTGGAATTAAAAGGAAGACTTGTTACAATAAATGATATTAAATGGGATCAAAAAATAATTAAACATGATGATTACTTATCGATTTTTATCGAAGTTGATGTTTCTAAGGGTACATATATTAGAAGTTTATGTTATGATATTGGAAAAAAATTAAATATTCCTTGCTGTATGGGCGATTTGGTGAGAATTAGAACAGGTAAATTTAATATTAATCAAAGTAAATTATTAAAAGATATTAATGTTAATGATTGTAATTTTGTTGATATGTTAGATGCAATAGATTATTTCCAATATGAAATAACTAATACTGTTTTTGAACGTCAAGTTATGCATGGAATGCAAATATATGAAGCAAAAGTAAAATGTTATATTCCAGATACTCCTAAATATATTGCTTTTACAAAAGATAATAAGCTTAAAGCTATTTACGAATTAAATGATCATGTTTATAAGGTGGCTAGATTATGGACGTAATAAAAATATATAATGATATTCCAAAATTAAATAATTTAGTTTGTGCAATTGGTCAATTTGATGGTTTGCATGTTGCTCATTTAAAACTAATTGAAGAAACATTAAGAATCGGAAAAGAGAAGAACTTAAAAACAGGACTAATTACATTTGATCCTCATCCTGATTTTATTTTAAATAAGCAAAATACTAAAACTTATCTTACTCCACTTGAAAATAAAATTAAAATAATTGAATCACTTGGTTTAGATTATTTAATAATTATTAATTTTACAATAGAAGTAGCATCAGTTGAACCACGTATTTTCGTAGAAAAGTATTTAACAACTTTAGGTGTTAAAGAAGTTGTTGTAGGATTTGATTTTAAGTTTGGTAAATTTGGTAAAGGACGTCCTACTGATATTTTTGAATATTCAAATAAATGTATTAATGTTACAGTTATTGATGAGATTAAATTTCATGATGAAAAAATCGGTACTACGCAAATTAAAGAATTACTTTCAGTTGGTAAAGTAGATATTGTTAAAGAACTTTTAGGTAGATATTATTCTATATCTTCAAAAGTAATTAAAGGAAGTCAAATAGGTTCAAAAATTGGAGTTCCAACAGCCAATCTTTTAATAAAAGATGATTTCTTTGATGTATTATCTGGAGTATATAGTGTAATTGTTAAAGTAAATAATCACAACTATCTAGGTGTATGTAATATTGGTCATAATCCTAGTTTTAATTATCAAGCAAACAAACGTCTTGAAATTCATATAATAGACTTTAATGAAGATATTTATGAAGAAGTTGTTGAAGTTTCATTTATTAAATATTTAAGAAGTGAAACAGTATTTAATGATATCAATTTATTTAAAGAACAAATCGAAAAAGATATTAAAACGACATTATCATACAAAAACTTAATAGAATAACCATTTGGTTATTCTATTTTTGTTTATTAGTAGAAAAAACATCTAAAATATGTTATAATAAATAAAATATATAAATTTGAGGAAAATATATGAAAAATAAAAAAATATCATTTATACTACTTTTTTTACTATTATTTACATTAATGTCTTGTACTGATACTGGTTCACAACATAAACATGTTTATAATAATAAATGTGATGCCACATGTAATGATTGTGGTGAAATTAGAGTTGTTCCGCATAATTACGAATATGAATGTGATCCAATCTGCAATACATGCGGAGAAGAAAGAGTCACTGAACATTTATATGATAATAATTGTGATTCTGAATGTAATACATGTGGATATGTTAGAAATGTAACTCATACGCCAGTTGCAGATGATTTTGATTGTACAACTGCACTTATTTGTAGCATTTGTGAAAAAGTTTTAGTAGAAGCTAAAGAACATTCATTTACAAACGCTTCTGATAAAACATGTAATAATGAAGGATGCATTTACGAACAAGATGTTGTTCATACACCTTCAGCAGATGATTTCGATTGTACAACTGATGTAAAATGTACTACTTGTGGTGAAACTTTAATTTATGGTAAACAAGATCATGAATATGATAATTCTTGTGATTCAACATGTAACTCTGTTGGCTGTAATTATAAAAGACAGGTTTCTCATACTCCAGAAGTAGATGATTATAATTGTACGACTGCAACAAGATGTAGTGTGTGTAATGTGGTTATTGTTAATGCTTTAAGTCATAAATTTGATAATTCATGTGATGAAGATTGTAATAATACAGGATGTAACTATACAAGAGAAACTTCACATAAAGCTGAAGAAGATGATTATGATTGTACTACTAGTCAAAAATGCAGTGTATGTAATGTTATATTAGTAAATTCATTAAATCATGTTTTTAGTAATGATAATGATTCAACTTGTAATAATACAGGATGTAATTACACAAGAGAAATTAATGATGATCCATCTTCATGTTCTCATATTGATATAGATAATAATAATACATGTGATCAATGTAATCAATCAGTAAGTGATATAATTGATATTTTTGCAATTAATGATTTACACGGTATGTTTATGGATAGTTCATCACAAGTTGGACTTGATGAATTTAGTACTTGGTATAAAAATTTAGAATCTGATGATGCTAGTTATGAATTATTGATTTCTCAAGGTGATATGTGGCAAGGAAGTGCTGAATCTGGTATCAATAAAGGTGCTATGATGACAGAATGGATGAACTATATGGGGTTTGTCTCAATGACACTTGGAAATCATGAATTTGACTGGGGAGAACAATATGTTAAAAATAATCATAGTATTGCTGAATTCCCATTCCTAGCTATTAATATAAGAGATAAAAATGGTAATGCTGTTCCTTATTGTCAACCATCAACTACTGTAGAAATTGGTAATATCAAAATTGGAATTATTGGAGCAATTGGAGATTGTTTAAGTTCAATTTCTGGTGAATTTAATGGCAATTTACAATTTATAACTGGAAGTCAATTAACAACTTTAGTTCAAAATGAAGCAAAATCATTAAGAAATGCAGGATGTGATTTCATAGTTTATTCTTGTCATGAAGGATATGGCTCTTTTTATGATGATACGTTATCTAATAAAAATAGTGGTAAAGGTTATGTTGATTTAGTTTTAGAAGGACATTCTCATGCATCTTATATTAAGACTGATTCATATGGCGTTTATCATGTTCAAAGTGGTGGATATAATGAGTCAATCGGAAATATCACTTTAAATTATAACTATGTAAATGATACTTATTCTATTTCAGTAAAACAAGTGTATAGTAATACATATGGATCAAGTAATATTAAAGACCATACTATTATTAATTCATTAATGAATGAGTATTTCCCTGCTGATAATGATCCTTCAACACCAGAGAACCCATATACGAAAGTTTTAGGATATAATCCTAGTGTTATTAAGAGTAGTAATTTACTAAGTCTTGTGGCACAGTTATATTTAGAAAAAGGAATTGAAAAATGGGGTAATTCATATGATATTGTTGTTGCTGGAGGATATTTAAATACTAGAGATCCATATGACTTAAAAGCCGGTAACATAACATATGCAGATTTGTATGCTTTACTTCCTTTTGATAATCATATTGTTTTAGGTAAAATTAGTGGTACTAATCTTAATAGAAAATTCTTACAAAGTAGTTCATATACTGTTGCTACAAAGAGTGGCTTTAGTTCATCAAGTGTTTCAACATCTAAAACATATTATATAGTTGTAGACACGTATACTTCATACTATTCTTCAAATGGAATTACACAAGTTGATATTTATCAAGAAGGTGTGTATGCAAGAGATTTACTTGCCGAGTATTTAAGTGGTCAAAGCTCTGGTGGAAATACTGGTGGTAATCCAGTTGAACCAAATAAAACTGTAGATATTAAAACAGTTAAAGCTGGTACTGTTGGTGCAACATACCAAACAGAAGGTATTGTTGTTGCGGCTACAAAAAATGCTTATATGTTAATGGATAATTCTGGTAGCGGAAATACTCCTAATTATATTTATGTTTATTTAGGTAGTAGTTTAAATAGTTTTAATATTGGTGATAAAGTTTCTGTTATTGGTGCAACTTCAACTTATCAAGGACAAGTACAATTTACAACAGGTACTACTGGTACCTTAATTAGTTCAAATAATACAATATCAAAACCAACTATTAAAAATGGTGATGGAACTTATTTGAATAATTTAATATCAAGCGGATTAACTGTTGGAGAATATGTTGAAATAAAAGGAACTTTAAATATATCTGGTAACTATAATAATGTAACTGTTAGTGGTACTACATCAAATGTTTATGTTTCTTTCCCTCAAATGTCTTATGATGTATCTAGTTTTAATGGAAAATCTATAACAATCAAAGGATATATGGCATATATTCAAGGAAGTAGTAAAAAATATATTTACATTATTCCGGAATCAATTGAATAGTTTAAGAAGATGATGGTTAATAATAACCATCATCTTTTATTTATAATAAAATAAACCATTTTCATAAAATGCTAAAAGTTATATCACTTGCAATTTATAGGCGTTTATGGTATAATTAATATACCTACTACGGAGTTATGCGAGTTTTCCGACGTATGACATTGTTTTAGGAGTAAATTTATAGGGGGAAAAAAATAATGGCTTGCATCACTAAAGATGAAAAAACAGCAATTATTGCTAAGTTCGCACGTTGCGAAGGAGATACAGGTTCTCCAGAAGTTCAAATTGCAATTTTAAGTGCAGAAATCAACAAATTAAATGGACATTTAAAAGTTCATACTCACGATTTCCATTCACGCCGTGGATTACTTAAAAAAGTTGGACACCGTCGTAATTTATTAACTTATTTAAGAAATAAAGACATCGCTCGTTATCGTGAACTTATTGCCAAATTAGGCTTAAGAAAATAGGTATTAAGGGCACTATATGTGCCCTTATTTCCTTGCTCGGACATTACAATAAATTAGTAACCAAATTTATTTTATGATATTTATTATAAGAAAGGTATAAAAATATGGAAAAACATATATTTGAATACGTTCAAGGTGAACGTAAGTTCGTTGTTGAAATTGGTGAATTAGCTAAACAAGCAAATGGAGCTTGCTTAGTTCGCTTTAACGATACAGCTGTTTTAACTGCTGCTGTTGGTAGCAAAAAAACATTAAACACAGACTTTTTCCCACTTACTGTATTATATCAAGAAAAATTATATGCAGCTGGAAAAATTCCTGGTGGTTTCTTAAAAAGAGAAGGGCGTCCTTCTGAACATGAAACTTTAACTTCACGTTTAATTGATAGACCAATTAGACCATTATTTGCTGAAGGATTTAGAAATGAAGTTCAAGTAATTAATACTGTTATGTGTGCTGATCCAGATTGTTCTGCACAAATGGCTGCTATGCTTGGTTCTTCAATCGCATTATGCGTTTCTGATATTCCTTTTGAAGGGCCAATTGCAGGGGTTGTAGTTGGAAGAATTAATGGAGAATTAAAAATTAATCCAACTGTTGAAGAATTAGAAAATTCTGATATTAACTTAATTGTTGCTGGTACAGAATTTGCTATCAATATGGTTGAAGCTGGTGCTAAACAAGTAAGTGAAGATGATATGTTAGAAGCATTAATGTTTGGACATGAAGAAATCAAACGTTTAGTTCAATTCCAAAAAGAAATTGTTGCTGCATGCGGTAAAGAAAAAATGGAAGTTGAATTATTCTCTATTCCTACTGAAATTGAAGAAGCTGTTAAAGCATTTGCTGAAGCAGAATTAATTCCTGCAATTTCAATTCATGACAAATTAGAAAGACAAAATGCAGTTGATGCAATCAACGAAAAAACAGTTGCTCATTTCGAAGAACTATATTTAAATGATGAAGATCATGATGAAAAAATGAAATTTGTTAACATGATTTTAGAACAAATGTTAGCAAATGAAGTAAGAAGATTAATCACTAATGATAAAATCCGTCCTGACGGAAGAGCAGTTGATGAAATTAGACCACTTTCATCAAGAACTGATATCTTCACAAGAACTCATGGATCTGCTTTATTTACAAGAGGACAAACTCAAGCTTTAGCTGTTGTAACATTAGGATCACTTAATGAATACCAAATTATTGATGGTTTAGGTGAATCAGATGGAAAAAGATTTATGTTACACTATAACTTCCCTCAATTTTCAGTAGGAGAAGTTGGAAGATATGGTTCTCCAGGTCGTCGTGAAATTGGTCATGGTGCTTTAGGTGAAAGAGCAATTTTACAAGTAATTCCAAGTGAAGATGAATTCCCATATACAATTCGTGTTGTATCTGAAATTTTAGAATCAAATGGTTCTTCATCACAAGCTACAATTTGTGCAGGTACAATGGCATTAATGGCTGCAGGTGTTCCATTAAAAGCTCCAGTTGCTGGTATTGCAATGGGATTAATTTCTGAAGATGATGATTGTAAAAAATATACAATTTTAACTGATATTCAAGGTTTAGAAGATCATTATGGAGATATGGACTTTAAAGTAGCTGGTACAAGAAATGGTATTACTGCTTTACAAATGGATATTAAAGTTAAAGGTGTAACTAAAGAAGTATTAAAAGAAGCTTTAGCTCAAGCTAATAAAGGAAGAATGCACATTTTAGGACATATGGAAGAAACTATTTCAGAAGTTCGTTCAGAACTTAGCCCTTATGCTCCAAAAGTTAAAATGATGAGAATTAATCCTGAAAAAATTCGTGATGTTATTGGTTCTGGTGGTAAAGTTATCACTGAAATTATTGAAAAATGTAATAACGTTAAAATTGATATTGAACAAGATGGACGTGTATTCTTAATGCACGCTGAAACTGAATGGATTGATAAAGCGATGTCTATTATTGATTCATTAACAAAAGAAGCAAAAGTTGGAGAAATCTATCCTGCTAAAGTTGTTAAAATCATGAACTTCGGTGCATTTGTTGAATTATGGCCTGGATATGAAGGATTAGTTCATATTTCTAAATTAGATGAAAAACGTGTTGAAAAAGTAGAAGATGTTGTTAATGTAGATGATGAAATTATTGTTAAAGTAATGGGATTTGATGATAAAGGTAAAATCATCTTATCTAGAAAAGATGCTTTAAAACAAGAATAGCAATGAAAAAAATCGGTATAACTGCTGATTGTAGTTCAGGACTTGAATACGCTCCATTTGAGCATAATATCAAAATTACAAGAACAACGATACATTTTGGTGATGAAACATTAGTTGATGGCATTGATATTACAGCAGATGAATTTTATGAAAGATTAAAAACTACTGATGTAATTCCTTCAACAAGTGCACCATCTCCAAAATCTGTACTTGATGCAATCGATTTTTTAAAAAAAGAAGGATGTACAGAAATTATTCATTTTCCAATTTCTTTTGGACTTTCTGATTATGGTAAAAATTTAAAATCATCATTAGAAGATTTTACAGAAGATATTGATTTTAGAGTAGTAAACTCAAATACTGCTTGCCTTATGGAAGGTTATGTAGCTAAATATGCTGAAATCCTTGCTGAAAAAGGTTATAGTATTGATGAAATAATAGAAGAAATTCCTAATTTTAGAGATCGTATTAATGCGTTTTTTGTGGTAAATGATTTAAAATATTTAGTAAAGAATGGTCGATTAAGTTTAGCTTCAGGTATGCTTGGATCTTTAATTAGAATTAAACCGATATTAAATCTTGGTAAAAGTGGAAAAATTGAAACTTTTGAAAAGGTTAGAACTCATAATTCTGCAATTAAAAGAATGTATGAATTGATTTCTGAATATGGTAAATCATATAAAGAATGTATTTATATAGTTCTTCATACAGGAAACCTTAACGAAGCTGAAAAAATGTTAATTGATTTAAAATCATATGTGAATAATGCAACTAGAATTGAATTAACAACAATTACTCCTACTGTTGGAGCACATATTGGATGTGGAATTCTAGGAGTGGCATGTTTACCACTTGATGGTTTAAAAGAAAAAATTTAAATAGGTAATCCGGGTAATTGAGCACATTAAGTTGTGTTAGGAAAGTCCATACTAGCACAGTCTGTGATGACTGTAGTGTTTGTGCTAAATTAATAAATAAGTTTAGGCATCAAGAAATTGGTGACGGCGGATGATGACCTAAGGTGAAAACTATGGTATAGTCCATAAAGCGCCACAGTGACGATACTTTTGGAAACAAAAGCGTGGAACGGGTAAGCCCCTCAAGCTAGCAACTCAAATTTTGGTAGAGGCACGGTTTAAAAGGAATAAGAACTGATAAACTGCATTATATTTATATAATGAGATAAATGATTACCACTCCTTTATGGAGGACAGAATATGGCTTATAAGATTATCTATTAAACCACCTATATGGTGGTTTTTATTAAAAGGAGGTATTATTTATGCTTATCAAAAAAGCTGAATATGTTATATCTGCAACTAAAAAAAGTAATTTTCCAGATTTAAAGTATCCTCAATTTGGATTTTTAGGTCGTTCTAATGTTGGTAAAAGCAGTTTTATTAATGCACTTACAAATAGAAAAAACCTGGCTTATACATCAAGTAAACCAGGAAAAACAATCACATTAAACTTTTATGTTTGTAATGATTCAATAACATTAATTGATGTACCAGGCTATGGGTATGCGGCACAACTAAAAACTGATCGATTAGCATTTGGTGATATGATTGAAAATTTAATTCATGATAACGAATTATTAAAAATGATTTTTTTAATTGTTGATATTCGTCATAAACCAACTGAAGATGATAAATTAATGTATGAATATTTAAAACATTATAATGTTCCAACAACAATTATTGCAACAAAAGCTGATAAAGTTGGAAAAACATTAGTTTTTAGACATTTAAAAGATATTAAAAAAGAATTGAATTTATCAGAAACAGATAAAATTATTGCTTTTAGTAGCGAAACAAAATATGGTCTTAATGATGTAGAATCATTAATGGAAAATATTTTAAATAATTAATAAGTTCTAAACACTTTTCTTTCTTATATAATATAAGGAAAGAAAGGTGTTTTTTTATGAATAAAATAGTTAATTATCAAGCATTTATAGAAAAGAAAAATATTTTAACAATTAATGATTTATTAATTGATATTAATAATTATAATAAATTAAACGACAATATAGTAGGTACAATTAATATTAAAGGACATGTATTTGTGGATGATTTAGATAATCTTGAAGAACTAAATGAGGTACTGAATTTTAGTATTGATATAAATTCTAATATTGAAGATTTGCAAATTGAAAATTTAAATTACCAGGTTATTGAAGCTAGAGGAATTGAAATTGAATTTGATTTTAATGTTATATTAAATGAAAATAGATGTTTAAATGATGAAGAAATTAAAACTGAAATTGTGGAAGAAATAAATAATAGATTGGATGAAGAATTCTTTGTTGATGAATTAAATGAAAAAGAAGAAGTATTAATTGAAGAAGTTAAAAAAGATGATACTTTAAATGGTGGTTTACCCAAGACCTCAAGAATTGTTTTTAGATTTTATAAAGATGAAACAGGAAAAAGGACCTCAAGAAGATGTTAAGAATCCAATAGTTAAGTTTTATAATATTGATATAAAAAATATTTTAAAGTTAACAAAGAAAACTAGTATAATAGAAACAAATAATAATAACGTGTTTTTCATAAAAAAGATTGATCAAATATTAGAAAAGAAATACTTATATTTAAATGAAATTGGTGTTTATAATATTTTATATCCTATGAAAAATAAAAATGATAAATTAATTACTAAAATTAATAATGATTATTTTTTTGTTAAAGAATATATCAAACAAAATGAATATATAAATGATATTAAAGTGCTTAATATGTATAAAGAATTAAGAAATATACATCAAAATACTAGTTTTAAAAGACAACTTACTGAAGAAAAATTAAGGCCTAAATTTGAAGAAATTACAAAACAACTTGATTATAAGTTTTCGTTAATTGAAAACTTTGTTAGAAGTGTAGAATCTAAAGACTTAACTATTTTTTCAATGCCAATACTTAGTAATTATAGGTATATATTAGATGCTAAGAAAGAATTAGTTAGGCTTCAAAAAATGTTAATTGTTCAAATTAAAGATAAAATATCTGTTGATTATTCATTTGTTCATAATAATCCTAAAATAGATCATTTAATTTATGTTAATGGATCTAAATATTTAACAAGTATAGATCATTCTAAATTTGGATTAAGTAGCTTAGATATGGCAAAACTTTATATTGAAACAAACGAATTAGGAATTGATTTTAAAAGTTATATAGTGGATTATTATTATAATAATGAAACTACATTTAATTATGATTATTTTCGTTTTTTGATCCTTTATATTTATATAAAGAGATTAAAATTAAATAGATTAGATTATGTATCAGCAGAAAATTTCATTAATACTTCAAACGCAATTAAAAAATATTTTGAACTTTTTCTAGATAAAAAGGAAGAGGTTGAACAAGGTGAACAAACCTATTATTAATAATAATATAAAATGAGTAGAACTAAAGAAAAATATTGTTAGAAATAATTGATAAAAAAAGATTGTTAGTATAATATTTCGTAAACCCCTGAATGTATTTCTTAACTTGAATATCATATTTTGATACCAATTTCTCATGATAAATCACCTAATATATAATATGATGATATTTGTCTATTTGTTAATAAAACAATAATTATTAAGACCATTTATTTGACTATATTGCGCAAATATGATATAATTATATGACTAATTGTGATAAGGTGATTTTATGAAATGGTCATTACAACAATTAAGAAAGATTAATAACTTTCCTTATTATTTTGAAACTAATATCAACTTTAATGATTCTATCTATCAAGATGTAATTAATGAACGAGAAGATATTTACAAATTAAACGAAGTAAATGTTACAGGTAATTTAATTAGAATTGATGAAGAAACTTATGAAGTAAATTACACTATGAAAACAGTGGTAGTTATGGCTTGTAGTTTAACTTTAGATGAAGTTGAATATGTTGTTGATGAAAGTTTTCAAGAAATTTATAGTACTAAAGTAAATGATGATTGGTACTTGATTGAAAAAAATACAATCAACTTAGATGAGATGGTATGGAGTAATTTAATTATGTCGCTTCCAATTAGAGTAGTTAGAAGTGACGCATATGAAATTCTTAAGATGCGTGGGATCACATTAGATCAAGAAGTTGAAGATTAAGAAAGAGGTGTAACTCATGGGTGCAATTGCTCAACAAAGACGTAGTTCAAGAACACGTAGAGACAAAAGAAGAACTCATTACAAAATTTCTGTTCCAGGTATGGTAGTTTGCTCTAACTGTGGAGAATTAAAATTATCTCACCGTGTATGCCCAGTTTGTGGTTTCTATAACGGAAAACTTGTAAAAGAAGTTAAAGTGAAAGAAAATACAGAAGAATAGTATTTATCTTTAAGAAACGTATCGGAGGATACGTTTTTCTTTTGTTTAAAGATAAAATATGATATAATATTATAGAATGTAGGTGATATTATGAATTTTGATAATTTAAGCCACTTTTCAGTATTACTTAATGAATCTATTGAAGGACTAAATATAAAACCTGATGGTAATTATATTGATTGTACATTAGGTGGTGGAGGTCATTCTGGAGAAATTTTAAGAAGACTAAAAACAGGAAAATTATATTGCTTTGATCAAGATATTATGGCTATTGAAAAAGCTAGAAAACATTTAGATACAATAGGAAATAATTATCAAGTAATTAATAGTAATTTTGAGTATCTTGAAAAAGCTTATGAAGAAGCTAATACAAGGTTTGATGGTATATTATATGATTTAGGTGTATCGAGTTTTCAATTTGATTTACCTGAAAGAGGTTTTAGTTACCGTTTTGATGCTATGCTTGATATGAGAATGGACCAGTCTCAGGCTTTGACTGCTCATTATATTGTAAATAATTATAGTGTAGAAGAATTAACAAGAATCTTAAAAGACTATGGAGAAGAAAAGTTTGCTTTTTTTATTTCTAAAAAAATAGTTCAAGTCAGACAAACTAAACCAATTAATACAACACTAGAACTTGTAGAAGTAATTAAATCAGCTTTACCTGCTAAAGTTTTAAGATCATCTTCACATCCAGCAAAACAAACATTCCAAGCGTTAAGAATTGCTGTTAATGATGAACTTCAAGTTTTAAAAACTTCTTTGGAAAAAGCTTTAGATTTATTAAATGTAGGGGGAAGAATAGTTGTAATTACTTTCCATTCTTTAGAAGATCGTATTGTTAAAAACATCTTTAAAAAAGCGACTACTTTAGATTTACCAAAGGGACTTCCATTTATTCCAGAAGGATATGAAGTTAAATATCAATTGATAAATAAACATGTGATTTTACCGACAGAAGAAGAATTATCAATTAATAATAGATCACATTCTGCAAAATTAAGAATTATTGAGAGAATTAAAGATTAATTATAGGTAATTTTATGAAAAGATTATTAGAAATTTTGCAACTAGAAGTACAAGAACCGACTCTTTATGGATGGTTTCATCTTATGTGGTTTGGTATATTAATTGTACTAGGTATTATTTTAATTAAAAAATATCGTAATGTTGAAGAAAAAACATATAGAAAAATTGTATTTATTACATGGCTTATCATGTTATTTTTTGAATTATATAAACAGTTTGTTTTTTCTTATGAATTTGAAAATAGTAAATTAATATGGGAATATGATTTTGTTGGATTCCCTTATCAATTTTGTTCAACTCCGCTTTATTTATTTCCTTTTCTTGCATTTTTAAAAAATAGTAAAGCAAGAGATGGTTTAATTGTTTATACATCAACTTTTTCACTTTTTGCTGGTATTGCGGTAATGTTTTATCCAGATACAGTATTTGTGGAAACATTAGGTATCAATATTCAAACAATGGTGCATCATGGTTTACAAGTTTTAATTGGCCTTTATACATTAATATATTATAAAGATCGATTCAATTTAAAATCATTCTTTTATGCAAGTTTGGTGTTTATTGTAATGATTTCAGTTGCTATTATTGGTAATGAAATAGGTGAAGCTATTTTAAATGCTTTAAATATGGATGTAACATTTAACTTATTCTATATAAGTAGACATGGTGAATGTGTAATAGTAATTTTATCAACTATCCAACAACATGTTCCGTATTTAATATTTTTATTAATTTATTTCTTTGGTTTTACTTTAATTGCATATGTTTTCTATGTTATTGAAAAAATGATTATTAATAAATGTAAAAGAGTTGTTAAACAAGGTATTTAAATACCTTGTTTTTTAAATTAAACGGCCCTGTGAATTAGTTTAGGGTTCAAGGGAATACACCTGTGAATTAGTTTAGGGTTTTAAACCCTGTGAAAAACTTTAGGGTCAAACACACAAAATAAGTGATATAATATAAACGTAAGTTTACTTACGTTTAGGTTTCCTTTCTTGTGTGTTTATTTTATTATAACAAAAAAAACAGTGAAGAAGTATAGGAAAACCCTAAACTAATTCACATAATCATTTTCTTAAACGACTATCTAGAAGATAGTCGTTTTTTAATTATTTGACATATTTAATCATATAATTATTTAGGTGATTATATTGATTATAAGAAAAAGGGTATCAATTATATATTTAATAATATTATTTTGTTTTTCTTTATTAATTATTAGATTAGGTTATATTAAAATAATGTATAATGAAGAATATTATACTAAAGCAATAGATTTATGGACAAGAAATATAAAAAGTAATGTTGAACGAGGGGCTATTTATGATAGAAATAATAAGTTAATAGTAGGGAATAAAATAACTAATTCTGTATTTGTAATACCTCATCAGATTAAAGATAAAGAAAAAACAGCTAAAATATTAGCTGATGTCTTAAATGGTGACAATAAAAGAATATTAAATGAAATATCTAAAAAAACTTCAATTGTACAACTTAAAAAAGATGGTAAAAACATTGATTTAGATACAGCAACTAAACTTGTAAAACTTAATTTAGATGGTGTATATTTAATAACTGATTCTATTAGAAATTATTTATATGATGATTTACTTGCATCAACTATCGGAATTGTTGGTATAGATAATCAAGGAATTACTGGACTTGAATATGTGTATGATAAAATTATTGCTAATGAAAAAAATATACTAAATATTTATACTGATGCTCATGGTAATAATTTAAAAGAGTTTACTAATTCATACAGTAAAAGTAGTTTAAATAATAACCTATATTTAACGATAGATTTAGGAATTCAATTAACTTTAGAAAGAGTTTTAAAAGAAGCTGTAAGTAAATATAATCCTGAGTGGATACTAGGAATTGTTATGAATCCAAAAACTTCTGAAATATACGGAATTGCTAATTTACCGACTTTTGATCTTGAAAATTATCAACAATTTGAACCGGAAATTTATAATCGAAATTTTCCGATTTTTATGTCTTATGAACCTGGATCAACTTGGAAGTTTGTAACATTTTCTGCTGGGCTTGAAGAAGACGTTTTTAAGCTTGAAGAAGAATTTTATGATCCAGGATATTATATTGTTGATGGAGTAAGAATTAAAGATTGGAAAGCTGGAGGACATGGAAAAGAAAGTTATTTAAATGTTATTGAAAATTCTTGTAACCCTGGTTTTATTAATATTGGATTACGACTTGGAAAAGATAAACTTTTTTCATATATTGATAAATATGGGTTTGGTAAAAAAACAGGTGTTGATTTATTAGGGGAGTCTAGTGGTATTATATTTAACAAAGAAAAAATAGGAAATGTTGAACTAGCTACAACAAGCTTTGGACAAGGGGTAAGCGTTACGCCAATTCAACTTGTAAATGCTTTTTCTGCGGCAATAAATGGAGGGATCATTCATAAACCTTATATCGTTAAAGGCATTGGTCTTAACTATTATGAAATGGTTGAAACTAAAAGCCAAGAAATCAATAGAGTAATATCAGAAAAAACATCAGAAAAATTAAGATATGCACTTGAGTCAGTCGTTGCAAGAGGTACAGGACGTGGTGCTTATTTTAATAACGCAAGAATTGGAGGCAAAACAGGTACAGCTCAAGTTGTAAAAGACGGTAAATATAGTAATGGTGAATATATTCTATCTTTTATTGGTGCAGGTCCAATGAATGATCCGGAGGTTGTTTGTTATATTGCTTTAAAAAATGCGAAAAATACTATTCAATATGGTGGAGTTGTTGCGGCACCACTTGTGAAAGAGGTTTTAATTGATTGTTATTCAATATTAGATATTCCATATTCAGATTCCGGAATTGAATTTAATCCTAGATATTATATTGATAAAAGATTATTTACTGTTGAAAACTATATTGGTCAAGATATAAATAAAATAAATAGATATACAAATTATCAAATTGTAATTGAAGGAAGTGGTAGTAAAGTTGTTGCTCAACTACCAAGTGCAGGAGAAAAAATTATCGAAGGTGGTTATGTAATATTATATACTTAAAAAGTTTTAAGGAAATTTTATCCTTAAAACTTATTTTTATATAAAAATGAAAGTGTTTTCATAAAAAAGATTCATTCTACGCTTATAAAGCATGGTTAAGTGATGAACCATTTGTTCATATTTGTTCAAAACGTTATATTGATAGAGTAGAAGATGTTACTAAAGTTACTGTATATTCTAATCTACCTGAAGTTGAATTGTTTGTAAATGATAAATCAATTGGTAAAAAACAATCAGCTGAACATTTCTTCTATTTTGATGTAGAAAATGTTGGTGAATCTAATATATTAGCTGTTTCTGGTGAATTTAAAGATGAAAGCATAATTAGAAAAGTTGATACTTTCAATGATGAATATGTATTAAAAGAAAAAGGTGCTATTCTTAATTGGTTTGAAGTAACTGCTCCTGCTGGAAGATTTTCAATTTTAGATCCAATTGAAGAAATAATGAAAAAATTCCGTAGCAAATTAATTCAATTAATGTTTGGTTTAAAAATCTTTAGAATGATGAAGAAAAATAAAAAACAATCTAAAGATAATGGACCATCATTTAATGTTGATTTCAAGAAAAATCCACAACTTATGGAAATGCTTGGAGGTTTCTCAATCTATCGTATGAGTGGTATGATTGGAATGATAGGAATTAATCTTACTAAAGAACAACTATTAAAAGTTAATAAAAAACTTAATAGAGTAAAAAAACCTTCTAAAAAATAAAACGTTGTCATAAATTGGAAATAACATTCTACTTGATTTTTTTCCTTAAAAGGAATATAATATAATAAATACAACTCCCCAAAATTGTATTTGGGGAGTTATTTCTATGACCATTTTTTACTTAATAAAAAAAGAGGTGTTATTATGGAAAAAATTGTAGAAAAATTTATAAAGTATAAATATTATTTAATTGGAGGATTTTTACTTCTTGCATTAATTAGTGCACTTTTAAATCCTTATATTAAAATTAATTATAATATTTCAGATTATTTAGATGAAGATACAGATACTAAGATCGCACTTGAAATTATGAATGAAGAATTTACTTCAACTGGTAATTTACAAGTAATGTTAGAAAATGTTTCTTTAGAAGATGCTAAATTATTTAAAAAACAAATCAGTAATATTGATAACGTACTAACTGTTAATTTTGATCCGTATAGCGAAAATTACTATAAAGATGGTAAAGCTTTATATGTTGTTTTAGTTGATGGTGCTGATTATTCACAAGAAGGTAAAACAGTTTTAGCTTCAATTCAAGATTTAGTTAATGAAAAGAATATGGAAGCAGAGTTTGCTGGTAGTATTTCTAAAAATCAAAATCAAAGAGCTGCCATTGGTAAACAAATGCCATTTATTATTTTCATTTCAATCTTAATTGCAATGGTTATTACAATTATTACTACAAATTCTTATCTTGAACCGTTTATTTTCCTTGCTTCAGCTGGTGTTGCTGTTGTAATTAATATGGGAACAAATATTATTTTTGGAGAAATATCTTATATTACAAATGCAGTATCATCAATACTACAACTTGCACTTGCTATGGACTATTCAATTATGATACTTCATTCATATCATAAAAATAAAGAAAGCGCAACTACAAAAGAAGAAGCTATGAAAAATGCTATTCTTAATTCATTAAGACCGGTATCTGCTAGTGCGCTTACAACAATTTGTGGACTTTTAGCGCTATTATTTATGTCATTTACAATCGGATTTGATATTGGTATTGTTTTAATGAAAGGAATTGTCATTTCAGCAATCGTTGCTCTTACACTTTTCCCATGTGGATTATTAGTGTTTGATAAGTTCTTAGATAAAACAAAAATCTTTAAAAAGCAAGATTTAGAAGCTGAAAAGATTAAAAAAGAAAAGAAAGGAAATTTCTTTACTAAAATTGCTGCTAAAAGAAATATAATTATTGTTCCAGCTGTTTTAATTGTTATTATTGTAACATTATTTTTACAAGGCATAAATGAATTTAAATTTACTGATAACTCAGGTGGTAATACTGCTATTAGTGAAGTGTTTAAAGAAAGTAATACTATTGTATTAGTTTATAAAAAACAAGATAATAGTGAATCACTTGAACAAAAATTTATTACAAATTTATCAAACTATACTACAGCAAGTGGTAATAAAATCTTTAAAGATTACACTTCTTATTACAATACTGTATTAGAAGAATATAGTGTAGATAGTGCAGTTAAGAAAATTGGTGTAGGTAAAGAAGAAGCAAGAATGTTATTTACCTTATATCAATTAAATAAAAATCCTGATTGTTATAAATTAACAGCAGAAGATTTCCTAACTAATACTTTATCATTAATGAAAACTGATGAAGACGTAAAACAATTGACATCTGCTGAAACAAAACTTACAATGAGTCGTTTAAATATAATCTATGATTCTATGAAAACTGAAAATACTAGTGATGAGTTTATTAATAAACTTTCAACTGGTGATATGGAAGGTTTTGTAGACTTTAATAGTGAATATATCACTCAATTATATGGAAACTATTTATATGATAAAATAAATGACAAAGATATTGTATTTAAAGATTTAATTGCTTATTTAGTAGAAGAAGTAGAAAATAATCCTTTATTACAAGAAATGTTAGATAGTGATACAATTAGTTCTTTAAATGAACTTAATGATGGTATTAATACATTGCTTTCAAAGGCTGCTTTTAATGCTCCAAAAGGTAATTTTAAAACAATAATGTTAACATATGGAGTTACACTAGATGATTTCAAAATTAATCAGATTTATCGTGCTTTAGGTGGTAAATCATCTTATCCATTTATTGAAATTTTAGGATTTATGGAACAAAATAATTTACTTAGTGAAAGCGATAAAAATTCACAAATAAAAGAAGTATTAAGTTATTATGATGGATATATGAAACTTATTTCTAAATATTCATATAATAATTTTATACCTAAATTAAAAGAAATTGTTAAAGACTTAACAAATGAAGTAATAGAAATTAATATTGAAGATGAAGCTATTCGTCAATTATATATTATGTATTATAATAAGTTAGGACTTACTCCTAATAATAAAGTTCTAGGAATCGACTTAATTAATTATACATTAAACTTATGTGAAACAAATTCATTTTTTAATAGTTTTGTAAGTGATGATTTACTTCAAAACTTAGTAAGTATGAAAAATGTTTATGAAGTATTTAGTAGTGATAATCTATTAAATTACAATGAAATGTGTGATAAGTTAGTTTATTTACAAGAATCTTCAGGTATGGCTTCGGATACTAAATTATCTAGTGATATAATCAGTGGTTCATATTTAAAAATTTCATTAAAAAATAATGCAGGTCTTGAACTTAAAAGAATTGTAGCAAAGGATTTAGCGGAATTTTTAAATGAAAATATGACTAAAAATGAAGTTTTAAGTTCTAAATTAACAGATGAAATGATTGAACAAATTAATGATGCAAATAAATTAATCACAAATGCTGAAAGCTTATTTAAAGGTGATGAATATGATAGAATGCTTATTTCTGTTTATTTACCTTTAGAAAGTGAAGAATCATTTAAATTTGTAGAAGATGCAAAACGTTACGCAAGTATCTTCTTTGATGAAGCTTATGTTGCAGGGGAAATTCCTTCAACATATGATCTTAAAACATCATTTGATA
Source organism: Bacilli bacterium (assembly GCA_045119035.1). GTDB lineage: Bacteria > Bacillota_I > Bacilli_A > ML615J-28 > CAG-313 > CAYVQA01. The sequence goes on from JBGVCU010000060.1 coordinate 68,943, forward strand.
AAGATAATACTTTTATTACAATCTTTACAATAATTACATTATTACTAATTATTTTAGTTTCATTTAAATCATTATCTGTTCCTGTTATTTTAGTTTTAATAATCCAAGGAGCTATTTGGATTGCGATGACATTCTTTGTTGTAATTAACAAGCCATTATTCTTTATGAGTTATATTGTTTCATCTTGTATTTTAATGGGTGCAACAATTGATTATGGAATATTATTATCAGATGAATTTACAAATAAACGTAAAGAATTATCAAAAGAAGAAGCATTAAAAGAAGCTGTAATAACAGCTTTACCAACTATTTTAAGTTCTGGAACAGTGCTTATCGCTTGCGGATTTGTAATTAGTTTAATTTCAAGCCAAAATTCTATTTCTAACGTAGGATTACTTCTTGGGGTTGGTACAATTGCTTCTGTAATTATGATTTTATTTGTACTTCCATCATTCTTATATTTCTTTGATAAATTAATTTTAAAAACAACAAAAAAATAATATAAAAAGACAGTCTATAAAAACTGTCTTTTTTAAAATAAAAATATTTATGTTTTTCTTGAATAAATCCTTTAATTAATATATAATAAAGGTACAAACAATAAAATTTGTTTAATTATTGAATGTCAAAATAATAGATATTATTTTGAAAAAAATCTTCAACAAGATGTTATAGTGATTTATAATAATCATGGTAATTTAGTAGTAAAATATAATTATGGCGCATGGGGTAAATGTATATTGATAGTAATACAACAAACTCTATATTAGCTAGTGAAAATCCAATTAGATATAGAAGTTATTATTATGATGTCGAAATTCAGCTTTATTGGGTATCCTCACGTTACTATACGCCTGAATTATGTACATGGATTTCACCAGATTCAATCGAATATTTATATCATCAAAGTATCAATGGATTAAACTTATACTGCTATTGTTATAACAATCCTGTAAATTATTATGATCCAAGTGGTCATTCGCCAGAATGGTGGCAGTGGTTAATATCAGGTTTAGAGGTGGCTGCAGGAATTGGTGTGCCATTAGGTGCATTTGTTGGTTCTGTAACTACATATTGGATCGACTATGGTTGGAAAGGTATTGATTGGAATAAAGCTTTAGTAACTGGCGTAATCGCATGTGGTTCTAGTTTTTTTCCAACTTTGATAGGTGAGGTAGCAAGCAAATTTCATATTTATGACAAAGCTTTATACTTTGTTAATGCATATAATACAATTCTAACAAGTACAGCAAATAGTATTATAAATGTATATTGGAGGGAAAAAATTTTGAAAAGTAAAGTTATGAAATTTAGACCATGTAATGGTAGATCTATATCATTTTCTGTTTTGACTTTTATGCTGTTTTTTATAACAACATTAGGTATTTTACCTAATGTTGAAGGTGAAGATAAAAAAATCGCTTTTATCTTTGCAATTATCCTCTTTTTATTACATGTATTATTTGTGCTTTATTCGTTATTAAAACTAAATTCTCCCATTTATCTGGACGAGGATAAAATATTTCAAAAACAATTTGGTAAAATAATTAGTATTAAATATGATAAAATTAATGATGTTAAATTATCGTTTTCTTATTATGTTAGAGCTTCTTATGGAATTAAAATTTATGAAAATAATAAAAAAATAATGTTTGAAATTACTAGTAAAGTTTTTGATGAATTTATGAAGTATTGCTCTAATATTGAAGTTAAGAATAAAATTGAAAGTTTATTAAAAGAAAAAGGAATATATTAAAATTAATTTGCAATTTAGAAAGAGCATAAGGAGAATATCATTTTATAATATTTCTCCGAGTGCTGAATTATGCAAATTGGATACCAATTTCATTACTAACACATTATATTTAAGATATAGTAATTATGAGGATACTCGTAATAGCCCTGTCGAAACTCAGTTATTCTATTGCAACTCTAGATATTATTCACCTGAACTTTGTCGTTGGATTTCACCAGATTCAATCGAATATTTAGATCCTCAAAGTATTAATGGATTGAATTTATACTGCTACTGCATGAACAATCCTATCATGTATGCCGATCCTAGTGGACATAGTGCAATTTTAAGTATGATTTTAATAGGAACTCTATTTGGCGCTGCAGCTGGATTCGGATTTGATGTTGGAAAACAATTGATTAATAATGGCTGGGAATTCAGTAAAGTTGACTTGGGAAGTGCAGTTAATAGTGCTATTGTTGGTGGAGCGCTTGGGTTCTCTCTAGCCATGGGAGTTGGATATTTAGGTCCAGTAATTGCAGGGACAGCAACAGCTGGAGGTTTAACAGCTGGAGGCGCTTTTGCAATCAGTACAGCAGTGTCTTTTGGTGCGGGAGCTCTAGGATATGCAACAGAAGAATGGATGAATGGACGTTCACCTTCATTTGGAAAAGCAGTGATGCACGGTGGTTTTGTAGCATTAGATGGAATGGTCAATTTTGGAGTTGGTGGTATTGTCGGAAGCCTTGGAAATGTTGGTACCAAAGGAAAATTCCCAACATCTAAAGAGTGGTGGGGCAAATTCATCTTTGGCTTAGAGTTCACTCAACCATTCAAAATTGGAATTGATTATATTAGAAAAAATATTTAATTTAGAAAGGAAAAGTGGCATATGAGAAACAAAAAAAATTATAATAATTTATTTGATTCAATATGTATGACTATATTATTCTTTGTTTGTTTAGTATTTTATTTAGTTATACTATGGTTTGGTGTAATTAATTCTAACGAAGGTACTAATCCTATTGCTTCTTTAATTATTTCGACTGTGGTTTTTGGTGTAATGATAACTATTACAACTTTCTTAATTATAAAATTCTGTTATGGATACTGGATTTTATTAGATGATTCAATAATTTATAAAAAGTTATTCTCAAAGAGAAAACAAATCAAATTAGCAGAAATAAATAAAGTTGAACTAAAAACAATACCGGCACTTATTTTAGGAACTTATAAAAGTAAAGCATATATCATACATTCAAATGATAAAAAAATTGTTATTTTACTTAAAGATGGCAAAAGATATTCTGAATTGAGTTCTGAATTAACTAAATTTATTACTTATTAAAAATGGTGAATAGGAAGTATGAGCTGATATTTATATTCTAATTTATTAAAAATAATATTTGGTTCATTATTGATAATTACTTTTATACCTTCAGTTATTTACTTTGTTTGTTCTTTATAAGTTCATAAAAGCATATAAATGGAAATAATTTATCTGTAACATGTTATCTTTTAAAAAAAAGATATAAAGAAACTTAAAAAAATGAATTTTGAAATAAAAGAAATATAATTAGCAAATTACTTTCACAAGCAAAACAAGACGAGTTTACCTTCGGGTAGATTCGTCTTTTCGTTTAATCTATTTTAATAGATTATTTAATAGAAAAATGATATAATTAAGTATCAAAAAAATTATATAAATTAGTGATTTTGATTATAAAGGCTTGTTTTTTAATTTGATAAAAAATTAATTAATAGAATTCTTAAAAGAGTTTAATATAGGTGATTAATATGGTGTTTAAAGAATTAAAAATAAAAAATAGAATAATAAAAAATAGATTAATTATACCTCCGATGTCTATAAAAATAGCAAGTGAGGATGGTTTTATCTCTGATAAAATAATAGAATATTATAAATCAATGACATGTGATAAGAATATGGGTCTTGTAATTGTTGAACATGCGTATGTAAATATTAAAGGTAAAGCTCATATTAATCAGTTGGGAATCGATGATTATGACAAAATAGAAGGTCTAAAAAAATTAACTGATACTATACATCAAAATAATGTATTATGTATAGCTCAGTTATCTCATGCTGGACAAGCTACATCATATGATGTAACAGGACATAAAACGATTGGTGTCAGTAATATAGCATATGGAAAAAGAAATAGTCCAGATGAAATTTTCAGTGAAGAACAAATTGATGAGTTAATTAGTGATTTTGTAAAAAGTGCTCAAATTGCAAAAGAAGCAGGTTTTGATGGTGTTGAAATTCATAGTGCACATGGTTATTTATTGAATCAATTTTATTCTAAATTGACTAATTTAAGAATAGATAAATATGGCGGAAATATTGAAAACAGAATAAGACTACATCGAGAAATTATTAGAAGAATTAGAAAAGTTGTTGGAAGTGATTTTTTAATTTTTATTAGATTAGGTGCAATTGATTACAATATGGATGGTAATACTGAAATTGATGCGCTTAATGCAATTGATTTGTTAAAACAAGAAGAAGTTGATTGTTTTGATATTAGTGGTGGTTTAAGTGGATACAATGTTTCTTCTTTAACAACACCTGGATATTTTAAAGATTTGACTAAGAAAATAAAAGATATAACAAATATTCCTGTTATTTTAACAGGAGGTGTTAAAACATTAGATGATGCTAGAACTTTATTAAATGAAGGATGCGCTGATTTAATTGGTATTGGTAGAAAAATTTTATTTAATAATCATTGGTTAAAAGATGAATTATTTAAAGAAAGTTTACCATTTTTGAATGATTTAGGCACTGTTTTTCTAGAAACTGAAAGATTAATCTTAAGAAAAGCTGAACTTAATGATTACAAAGCTGTTTTTAATAATTGGACAAGTGATGAAAAGGTATCTAGATATGTCACATGGGATACTCATAAAAATGAATTAGATACAAAAGCTTATTTAGAGTATGTTGTTTCAAAATATAATCGACCACTTAATTTTGATTGGATTGTTTGTTTAAAAGAAAATAATGAGCCTATTGGTCAAATAACTATTGTTAATATAAATGAAGAAGGTGCATTTGAAATAGGTTATTGTTTTTCTTCAAAATATTGGAATAAAGGATATTGCACAGAAGCATATAAAGAAATTATTCGCTTTTTATTTGAAGAAGTAAATGTTAAAAAAATAATAGCTAGTCATTTAAAAATTAATCCTGCTAGTGGTAAAGTTATGATTAAAGTTGGAATGAAATATTGTGGTGAAAAAGTAATTTATCATAAAGGAAATAATGAATTACTATCAATGTATGAAATAGAAAAAGCATAAACTACGTTTTTATAACGTAGTTTTTTGTTATATATAATGAAATATTTTATATAATGTATTATAAGGGTTATGGGGGATTTATGAATTTAAAAGAATTTACTAAACTTTATTTGGATGATTATAAAATAGATGTAAAATTTAACCATCAAATAAGTAAAATTACTGATAATTCTAAGGAAATAAGTAAAAATTCTATTTTTGTATGTATTGACGGTATAAATAATTTTGGTTCATCATATATCAATGAAGCAATAAACCTAGGTGCAAAAACGATAATTTATTCTAATGATTTGATTATTAAAGAAGATGATATAAATTATTTAAAAGTTGATGATAGTTATAAATGGTATAATGATTATTTATTGGCTAAAACAAAGAAAAAACTTGATAAACTAAAAATAATCGGAATTACTGGAACAAATGGTAAAACTTCATCTAGTTATATAAGTTATTTTATATTAAAAAAATACTTTAATGTATGTTTGATAGGTACAAATGGAACTTTTATTTCGATAAATAAGAAAGAAATTCATTTAGATTCTAAAAATACAACACCTAAATTAAAGTATATTATCGATATTATTAATGAATACTCTAAAATTGATATTTTAATTTTAGAGGTGAGTAGTGAAGCTATTTATTATAAAAGACTAGGTAATTTAAAGTTTGATATATTAGGTTTTACTAATATTGGACATGATCATGTAAATACTCATTTAACATATGAAAATTATGTTGATACAAAGGTTGGTTTATTTAAGTGTTTTAAAGATAATGGATTAAAACAAGCTATAATAAATGAAGATGATAAATATAAAGATTATTTTATTAGTAACATTAGTAATGATATTAAAATTAATAGCTATGGAATTAGAAATGGTAAATTAAAAGGTGAACTATTAGAACTAAATAAAAATTATATGATGTTAAAGGTTTATGATAATTTACATGAGGCAACTTTAGGTACTAATTTATTAGGAATCTATAATATTTACAATATACTACTTTCAATAAAAATTGTAAATTTATTAAAAATAGATTTTATGAAAATAATTGATTCATTTAATAAAGATATTTATATTGATGGAAGAAATAATTATATTAGACATTTGAATAGAGATTTTTATATTGATTATGGTCATAATCCTGAAGCTGTACTTGAATATTTAAAAATGATAAATCATATAACTGATAATATGATAATAACTATAATTGGAGCAGGTGGCTGTAAAGATGCGTTAAAACGCCCAAAAATGGGGTATTATGCGAAAATGTATAGTGATGTGTTGATTCTTACTGAAGATAATACAAGAGATGAAGATTTAGATAATATTATTAATGATTTATCAAAGGAATTAAAACAAGATGAATATATTATTATTAAAAATAGAGTATCAGCAATAAATTACGCTTATAAAGTATCAAAAGAAAACGATGTAATAGTATTACTTGGCATGGGAAATGATCAATATGGTGATTATAATGACTTTAAAGTTGTTAAGAGTCTTAAGTGATTTTAAAAAACTATCAATTTTTTATTTAATTATCTTCTTGATCTCATTTATAGCTTTTTATTTTTTTATTAAAGAAGCTAAAAAGAAACATTTTGTACAATCAATTAGATTAGTAGGTCCAGTTGAACACTTTAAAAAGAAAAATACACCTGTAGTTGGTGGTATTATTTTTATATCTATTTTTATAATTGGTTTGTTTTATTTAATAAAATTTAATTTATTTAATGTTTATATAGATAAAAAAACTGTTTTTCTAATCATTATTCCAGTTGTTTGTAATTTTTTAATAGGATTACTGGATGATTTAAAGATAATATATAAAAAAACAAACGATGGACTTAAAGCTAATATTAAATTCTATTTACAACTAATTTCATCTTTTTTGGTATTTTTAATCTTAATCTTTAATAATCATTCAACAACTATTAATTTCTTTGGACAAACAATTGATTTATATATAATGTATTACTTTTTGATTATTTTCTTGTTCGTAGCTTTTCCTAATTCTGTAAATTTAACAGATGGATTAGATGGTTTATCAAGTAGTAATACTTTAATTATTCTATCCTTTTTAGCAATATTTGCGTATTTAAAAAATGAACTCTTTATATTTGGTGTTATTTTGCTATTTATTATTGTGCTATTTGTATTTTATTTATTTAATATCAAAAAAGCATGGGTGTTTATGGGAGATACTGGAAGTTTAAGTATAGGGGCTTTTTTATCTAGTATCTTTATTGTTTTAGAAATAGAAGTGTTATGTATTATAATGTGTATAATTTTTATTATAGAAACATTATCAGTAATAATACAGGTATCATATTTTAAATTAACAAAAGGAAAAAGGGTTTTTAAAATGACACCAATTCATCATCATTTAGAACTTTGTGGTTTTGATGAAGTTACAATTAATTTAATATTTGATATAATTACTTTTGTTTTTTCATTATTTGGTTTTGTATTAGGGGTGAAATTATTTTAAATAAAAAATACTTAATTTATAAATTAGGTTGTTCAACAAAAGCAATAATAAATTTTTTTAATAAAAATAATGTATATTATAAATTAATAAATACAGCTTATGATTTAGATAATCTAAACTTAACTGAATTTGATTATTTAATAAAAAGTCCAAGTATTTCTTTAAATATCTTTTTAAATTATCCGAATTTAATAATTATTAGTGATTTAGAATTATTTTATTTAATTAATCCAAAACTTTATTATGTTGTAATAACAGGAACAAATGCTAAAACATCAACAATTAGTTTTCTTAATCAACTTCTAAATAAATATCAGATTAAACATCATTATGCGGGGAATATGGGGATTCCTTTATTTAGTATAATAGAAAATGTAAAAGAAGATGATCTTATATTAATAGAAGCATCTAGCTATATGTTAGAATCAACTTTTATTTTTAAACCTAATATATATGTGGTAACAAATATTTATCCAAATCATTTAGATCATCATTTAACAATAGAAAATTATTATTTATCTAAATTAAAAGTTATTAATCGTTTAAAAGAAGAAGATATTTTTATTAATTTATCTAATCAAGAATTAATTAATGAATATATAAAAGATTTAAAAATAAAAAAATCTACTCTTTTAGTTGATGATTTAATATTAAATGAATATACATCTTTTGATAAAGTTAATTTAAAAACTGCTATAACTATTTTATTTTATATATTTAAATATCTAAAATATTCATTTAACTATCTTGAGTTAGAACGAAATTTAAAGTCATTAACAAAAGAAGAATTTAGATATCAAACAATTTATAAAGACCAAGAGTTAACAATAATTAATGATTCTAAATCAACAAATCCTTATTCAGGTCTAATTGCGATAAAGGAAGCCTTAAAAGAAAAAGATAATATTATTTTAATTGCTGGAGGTAAAATATCTAATCATGATTATAGTATAATTAGTTCTTTAATAAGTGAAGTTAATGAAATTTATCTATTTGGAGAAAATAGAAATATCTTATATGATTGTTTTAAACTTTATAATAAAAATATTTATCTTAAAAACACCTTAAATGAAATTATAAAATTGATAAAAATAAAAAAAGGACTTATTTTATTTAGTCCAATGTCACAAAGTTTAGATCAGTATGAAAGTTTTGTTGAAAGAGGAAAAGAATTTAATAAATTAATTATTAAATCAATATACAACTAATAAACTATTAAGTTTATTAGTTGTTTTTATTTTACAAATTTATCATTTTGTTGTATAATTAAATATAATCACGAAATTTGCGTAATTTGAGAAAGGAGGCTTTTAATATGTTAAAAATCTTATCTAAAGAATGTTTACAATGTAAAAATCCATTATGTATTAAAGGTTGTCCTGCTTGTAATGACATAAAAGAAATTATTAATTTGATTAATCAAAATAAATTAGAAGAAGCATATTTTTTAAATTTAAAAACATCTGTCTTACCAAATGTCTGTAGTTTATTATGCCCTCATGAAAAACAATGTGAAGGTAGTTGTGTTAAGTCATTTAAAGGTAAAAGTGTTGAAATTGGTAAAATTGAAAGATTATTGTCTGAAGCTAATGAGTTTAAAATTCAAAAAATTGATGAATCACTAATTAACATAAATATTTGTATTATTGGCGGAGGAATTAGTGGTATAAGCTGTGCAATAGATGCAGCACGTCATGGTGCGAATGTTGAAATTTTTGAAAAAGAAGATGTAATTGGTGGAACTTTATTTACATCAATTCCTGAATTTAGATATTCTAAAGATAATTTATGTCACATAGATAATGTTTTAAAATCATTAAATATTAAAGTAAATTATCAAAAAGAATTTGGAAAAAATCTATTTCTTAATGATTTAGAAAAGTTCGATAAAGTAGTTTTTGCAACTGGTACACAACTTGAGTCTAGTCCAATCAAAGAAAAAGATGATAATTTTATTGGTGCTGTTGAACTTTTAAAGAATATTAAAAAAGGTGTAAATTTATCAAAAATTAAAAAAGCCATTGTTTTAGGTGCTGGAAATATCGCTATGGATGCTGCACGTAGTTTAAAAAAGCTTGGTATCGAAAGTTCAATTGTATATAGACGTACTTTTAAATATTCACCCGCTTTAAAAAAGGAATTATTAGAAGCAAAATTAGAAAATATTGAACTAATTGAAAAATTAAGCCCTGTTTCACTTGTTAAAAAAGGTGATGTTTTAACTGGTGTTAAGTTTGAAAAAATGGTTGAATCAGTGGAACTTGATAAAAGTAATAGACCTATTTTTGTAAATACTAATGAATTTGTTACACTTGAATGTGATTTGGTTGTATATGCAACTGGACAATATCCTGATTTATCTATTTTTATAGATCATTTTAATCATTTAATTGAAGGAAAATGGTTAAAATCAAATTCAAATATTATTAAAGATTCTAAATATTATTTTATTGGTGATTTAGTAAGTGGAGCAACATCAATTGTAAATTCAATGAAGGCCGGAATGGATATTGTAAAAGATATGATAAATGAAAGAATATATTTTATGTTTGGTGGTTCATTTGATCCAGTAACTATTGCTCATGAAAATATTATTAAGACTATTATTGATGAATTTGGAAATAATACTTTAGTGTATATTGTTCCTAATGGTGACAGTTATCATTTTGATAGTAAACATTTAACACCATTTGATATTAGAAAAGAAATGTTGCAAGAAGCGTTTTTTGAATATTCTAAAAATATTGTAATATCTGATGTAGAACAAAAAGAAGAATTTATCGGTATTTATCAAACACTTGAAGATTTAAATCATCCTATTTATATTATTGGAAGTGATTTATTATATACATTACCAAGATGGAAAAATTTTGATGAATTAATGAGTAAAAATAAATTTTATTTAATAGAAAGAATGGGTTATTCATTAGATGAACTTAATAAAGAGCCATTAAATAAATATAAAGATCATTTTATAATAAGTAATCATAAATTTGATAATATATCATCAAGTAATTTTAGAAAAAATTTAAATAAAGATATTGTTTCTAAAGAAGTAAAAAAAGTAATTAATAAGTATCATTTATATGAGAAAGGAGAAAACCATGAATAAAGAAATTTTAAAAATTGCAACAGTTACACCTGTTTGTTACCTAGGTAATCCACTTGAGAACGCAAAAAATATCGTTGATATAGTTAATTCTACAGAAGCTGATTGTATTTTATTTCCTGAAATGGCAATAACTGGTTATTCTCTTGGAGATTATGTATTTAATCAACAATTAAAGAAAGAACATAATGAAGCTTTAGACTTAATTGTTTCTAATACACCTGATAAAGTTGTTATCGTTGGTGGGGTATTATTTTCCAATAAGCAAATTTTAAATGTAGCTTATGTAATAAGTAATAAGCGAATTTTAGGAATTACTCCTAAATATAATTTTGCTAATGGACAAGAGTTTAATGATTATCGTTATTTTACTCAACCACATTCTGTTGATACTTCAATCTTATATAATGGATATTTAGTAAGTATTGGTAAAAATATTTATGAATATAAAGGGGTAAAATTCGCTTGTGAAATTTGTCATGATTTATGGGTTGATGATGCTCCAAACATTGAATACTACAATAAAGGTGCTTCAGTTGTGTTTAACTTATCTGCAAGCTCATTTAGTGTAGATAAATATAAGATTCGTGTTTCTTTATGTAATGAAGCATCAAGCCGTGGTGGATGTTATGTTTATTCATCTAGCGGACCAAGTGAAACAAGCAGTGATGTTTTATTTGATGGTCAACAAATTGTTAGTTTATTTGGAGAAAATTTATTAAGTGATGTAACAATGTCATTTGAAAATGTAATTAATATTACAGAAATTAATATTGAATTATTAAAAAATGGAAATAAAGTTAGTCATTTTGATGGTGAACCTGTTCAAATTGAAGAAAAATATCCATTTAAAGTTGATAAAAATCAAGCTGATCAAATTTCTAATGTTATTAAAGCAGCCTTATATAAAAGACTTAAGCATATTGGTATAAAGGATGTTGTTTTAGGAGTTAGTGGTGGACTTGATTCTACACTTGCGCTTCTTTTTGCTTATGATACTTTTATAACTTATGGAATTGACATTAAAGGTATACATGGTATTACGATGCCTGGGTTTGCTACTAGCAGTAAAACGAAATCAATTGCAGTTAGAATTATGGAAAAGTTAGGTGTTGATTGTAAAGAAATGCCTATAGATAAAGAAGTAAAAAGTCATTTAAGTTTAATTGGACATGATTCTATAACAAAAGATGTAACTTACGAAAATGCTCAAGCAAGATACAGAACTTATATCTTAATGGATTATGCGAATTTAACTAAAGGTTTAGTGCTTGGAACTGGTGATATGAGCGAAATTGCTTTAGGTTGGTCTACATTTGCTGGAGATCAAATTGCGATGTATGCTTTGAATTCGGGTCTTCCTAAAACGTGTATTCAAGCAATGGTTAATTATTATGCTAATAAATATACATTTATTAAAGAAGAACTATCAGAGGTCTTAAATTTACCTATAACACCTGAACTTACAGGTAATGATCAATTGACAGAAAACTTAATTGGAAGATATGATGTCAATGATTTTATAATGTATCAATTTGTTTATTTAGGTTCTCCATTTGATGAAATTATTGATAAATTAGTATCTTTATTTGATTTATCAATTGATGAGGCTAATGTATATTTAAATAGATTTGTTAAAAGATTTAAACAAAATCAATTTAAAAGAATTGCTACATGTGAAGGAATTAAAGTTTTTGATTTTTCTTTATCACCACGTGAATATCGCTTCCCTGGAGATATGAAATAAAATAGTTCTAATATTTTGAAAAAAATATTGCAATATGTTATAATATATAAGATTTTAATAATAAATCCTATGAACTAGAGGAGTAAGTTAAATAAGGCTATTTAGAGAAGAGTTGGTTGGTGAAAAACTCTTAGATTATTAACTGAAGGTAGCTAGGGAGGAGTATTTGTGAAATACTAGTAGCAAATAACGCTTAATACACGTTAAGTATTTTAAAGGAAATAATTATTTTAATTATTTTGAATTAAGGTGGTACCACGACAGATGTTCGTCCTTTTTAGGATTGAGCATCTTTTTATTTTGATAGGAGGTTTTTATGAGAAAAGAAATGAATTCAAAATATGATTTTAAAAGCGTTGAAAGTGGTAAATATGAATATTGGCTAAAAGAAGGTTTCTTTACTTCAGGCGATATTTCTAAAGTGCCATATACAATTGTTATCCCTCCACCTAATGTAACAGGTAAATTACATTTAGGGCATGCATGGGATACAACATTACAAGATATTATTATTCGCCGTAAACGTATGCAAGGATATGATGCATTATGGCTTCCAGGTATGGATCATGCAGGAATTGCAACACAAGCAAAAGTTGATGCAAAACTTAAGGATCAAGGTATTTCACGTTATGATTTAGGTCGTGAAGGGTTCTTAAAAGTTGCTTGGGAATGGAAAAAAGAATATGCAGAGTTTATCCGTTCTCAATGGGCTGGCTTAGGACTTTCTTTAGATTATACAAAAGAACGTTTTACACTTGATGAAGGGTTAAACAAAGCAGTTAACCATGTATTTATCACTTTATATAATGAAGGATTATTATACCGTGGTGAAAGAATTATCAACTGGGATATTGAAGCGAAAACTGCACTTTCAAATATTGAAGTAGAATATAAAGATATTGAAGGAGCATTCTATCATTTTTATTATCCTTTAACAGATGGATCTGGAATGTTAGAAGTTGCTACAACTCGTCCTGAAACAATGTTTGGTGATACTGCGGTAATGGTTCACCCTGATGATGAAAGATATCAAAGTTTTGTTGGTAAATCAGTTTATATTCCAGGAACTAATAGAGAAATTCCAGTTATTACTGATGAATATGTTGAAAAAGATTTTGGTACAGGTGTTGTTAAAGTAACTCCTGCACATGACCCTAATGACTTTGAAGTAGGAAATCGTCATAATTTAGAACGTTTAGTTTGTATGAACGAAGACGGAACAATGAATAGCCTTGCTGGTAAATATGAAAACATGGGACGTTTTGAATGTAGAAAACAACTTGTTAAAGATTTACAAGAACTAGGACTTTGTCCTTCAATTGAAAAGATGATTCACTCAGTAGGTCATAGTGAAAGAACAGGTGTAGTTGTTGAACCGCGTCTATCTAAACAATGGTTTATTGATATGAAAAAACTTGCAGAAGATGTACTTGAAATGCAAGAAAGTGAAGAAAGAGTAGAATTTGTACCTGAACGTTTTAATAAAACTTTAACTGGTTGGCTTGAAAACATTCAAGACTGGTGTGTTTCACGTCAATTATGGTGGGGACATCGTATTCCTGCTTGGTATTGTGGTGAAGAGGTAAAAGTTCAAGTAGAATGCCCTGGTGATGGTTGGGTTCAAGACGAAGATGTTCTTGACACTTGGTTCTCTAGTGCATTATGGCCATTTTCAACTTTAGGTTGGCCTGAAAAAACTCCTGATTTAGAACGTTATTTTGAAACAGATTGTTTAGTTACTGGGTATGATATTATTTTCTTCTGGGTTGCTAGAATGTGTTTCCAATCTAAACATTTTATGGGTAAACGTCCATTTAAAAAATGTTTAATTCATGGTTTAATTCGTGATGAACAAGGACGTAAAATGTCTAAATCATTAGGAAATGGTGTTGATCCGTTTGAAATGATCGATAAATATGGTTGTGATACATTAAGATATTTCTTAACAACTAACTCTGCTCCAGGGCTTGACTTACGTTTTTCTGAAGAAAAAATGGCATCAAGTTGGAATTATATTAATAAAATTTGGAATATTTCAAGATATATTAATATGAATTTAGCTAATGTATCAGATTCTTATAATATTGAATTTGATGAATTAACTAAAAATACAATTGATGAAAATTTATTAAATGATGTAGATAAATGGATTATTAATAAATTTAATAATTTAATTATTGCGGTTGATAAAGATTTTGACGCATTTGAATTCGCAGAAGCTGCTCATAAGATTTATAATTTCACATGGGATGATTTTGCTTCTTGGTACGTTGAACTTACAAAAGTTGTATTTGGACAAAATAATAAAGATCAAATCGTTAATACTTGTAAAGTATTAGTAAGTATTTTAACTAATATTTTAAAATTATTACATCCATTTATGCCGTTTATGACAGAAGAAATTTATCAAATTTTCCATGATGGTTCAATTACTGTAGCACCTTGGCCTACTAAATTTGAATTAAAAACTAATGAAACTTCTGTTGATACAATGTTAGATGTAATTACAACTGTAAGAAACATTCGTCATGAAAAAAATGTTGGTATGAGTAAACAAATTAATTTATCACTTGAAACAACTGATCAAATCTTAATTGATTTCTTTAAACAAAATGTACATTATTTAAAGAGATTTACAAATTTTGATCATTTAGTAATTGATAAAACAATTGATAAAACTGATTCTGTGTGTCAAGTTTTAGATAAAGTAACTGTTATAGTTCCTTTAAAAGAATTAATTAATGTTGAAGAAGAAACACAAAAATTATTAAAAGAACAAACTAGATTACTTTCAGAAGTTGAAAGATCTAAGAAGATGTTAGGTAATCCAAATTTTGTTTCTAAAGCACCAGAAGCTAAAATTAAAGCAGAAGAAGAAAAATTAAATAAATATTTAGAACAATTAAGTGAAGTAGAAAAATTATTAGAAAATCTAAAGAGACTTTAAGATGTTTAATGATGTTGATGATTTAGTAAAGTTTATTGAATCGCGTAAAAGGGTGAGTCCTAAAAATGATCTATCTAATATGAAATATTATTTAAAAACATTTGGTGATCCTCATAAAAATTTACCTATTATTCATATCACTGGAACTAATGGTAAAGGAAGTGTTGTCTGTTATTTAGATAATATTTTTAGAGAGTTTAAACTGAATGTAGGTTGTTTTACTTCACCTTATATTACTAATTTTAATGAACGCATAAGATATAATAACGCTTCAATTAGTGATAATGAATTGTTAAAATATGGAAATCTAATTTATAGTAAATTTCCTTTATGGGAAAAAGAATTAAATGAAACTCCATCATTTTTTGAATTTGTAACTTTAATTTGTTTTTTATATTTCTCTAATAAAAAAGAATTAGATATTTTATTATTAGAAGTAGGTATTGGTGGACGACTTGATTCTACTAATGTGGTTGATTCTATTATTAGTGTTGTTACTAGTATAAGTTTTGATCATATGAACTTATTAGGGAATAGCTTAGAAGACATTTTGAAAGAAAAATTAGGAATTGTTAAACAAAACAGTGTTGCGGTTATAAGTGTTGAAGATGATAATTTAAAAAACGTTGCAAATGAATATTTAAATAATAGCAATGTAGATGTGATTTACCCTGATTTTAATAAAATAGATGTAATTAAATGTGATTTTACAGGATCTAGTTTTATCTATAATGGTAATAAATATGATATTCAAATGATTGGAGATCATCAAATCAAAAATGCCATAACTGCAATAGAGGTTGTTTTTAAATATTTTGAAAAAAATAAAACAGATTTACCATTTGATCAAGTATTATTATATAAAGGATTATATAATGCAAAATGGCTTGGTCGATTCGAAAAAATTAATGAAAAACCATTAATTTATGTTGATGGTGCTCATAATGCTGATGGTGTTAAACAAATAGTTTCTTTTTTAAGTAGAAATAAAAAAGAAAAATCTTTAAGAGGAATTGTTGCTATTAGCGATAATAAAGATAAACTTCAAATGATTCAAATGTTGGATGATGTTTTTGATGAAATTATTTTTACTCAATTTACTTATAGTAGAAGTAGTGTTTCAGAAGAATTGTTTGCATTATCTAATAGTAAAAATAAATTATTAATGAAGTCTTTATCTGAAATAGAAGAGTATATAGAAAAAAATCATAAAGATGTAAATATCTTTATCGGAAGCCTATATTTTGTTAGTGAGGTTAAAAAATATTTTAACAAATAATCCTTTTATTAAGGAGGATTTATGTTACTAAAAGAATTACCTAACTTAGAATGGCCACGAGAAAAAGCATTGAGAGAAGGATTTGAAAAACTTTCAAATATTGAACTTCTCTCAATTTTTTTACGTACTGGTACAAAAAGTATGAATGTACTGGATTTATCAGCAAACATTTTATATCATTTAAATAATATCACTGATTTAGCTACTATTTCTATTAATGAACTTTTAGAAATAAGAGGAGTTGGTTTTGCTAAAGCTATAACGATTCTTGCAGCAATCGAACTTGGAAAAAGGATTCAAAATTATGAATTTAATGAAATTAGTTTTAGATCACCACTAGAAATTTATCGTTTTTTCAAAATTAGAGTAGAAGGATTAATGCAAGAACATTTATATGCAATATTTCTTAACGCAAAAGGAAAGGTATTGAATTATCGATTAATTAGTATAGGTACTGTAAATTCTGCCATTTGTGATTCAAAAGAAATATTAAAATGGTGTGTAAAACTTAAAGCATCAGGTCTAATATTAGTTCATAATCATCCGAGTGGTGATGTTAATCCGAGCGAAAATGATATAATTGTTACAAAAGACTTAGTTATGAAAACAAATGTGTTAGAAGTTTTAGTGTTAGATCATATTATTGTTGGTAAAGGATATTATAGTTTTAAAGAAAGACATATTCTATAATTTAATTTCATAAATTATTATGGTGAAGAAATGAAAAAACATCTATTTAGTAATAAGGATGTAATTTTAGAAAATGAAAAGAAGAAAAGTGAGAAGACATATTTTGATAAATTATTTATGAAAATATTCTTGAGTTCATTTATTGTTTTGTTAATTGTTATTACAAATAATTTATATTTAAATAAAAAGATTAATTTTAATGTTATAAATAAAATTAATACGAACATCAATGCAATTAAATTATTGAGTCTATTTAATGATTCAATATTTAAATTTATTGAAAATGATGTTGTAGATGTGTATAGCAGTGATGTATATGATGAAGTTAGATACGAAAATAATATTAATTATATTAGAAACTATTCATTGAATTATGTTAGAAATTTAGTGAGTGGGTATGTTGTAAGAATAATAAACGATAAAGCTGGATATACTATTGTTATTAAAGGTATTGATGATTTGGAATATACATTTAGTGGAATGAAACAGATAAATGTGAAAATGTATCAGTATGTAGATGAAAATACAATTTTAGGTTTAACTAGTTATAATGAAAAAACAAAAGCGTATGAGTTTATTTTAATAATAAAAGAAGAAGATAGGTTTTATAGTTTTTATGATAAAGCGAATTAGAATAAGTGGCTTATTAATAGCGTATTTTTTATTATGTGTATATTTTAATTATTTTACTATTTTTGTAGCTTTATGTTGTTCGCTTTTTGTCCATGAAACAGGACATATCATATTTATTAAAATTTTTAAAGGAAAAATTAAAGATATTAGTTTTTCAATTTTTGGTGGGAAGATAAATTTTAGCGTTTTTAATAAGCGTTTATTTCCTACTTTTTTGATAAATTTTGCCAGGAATTTTAGGTAATATTTGTTTAGCAATATTGTATAAAATATTCAATATTTCTCAAGAATTTGTTAATGTAAACTATCTAATTTTGTTTTTTAATGTCCTTCCAATCTATCCTTTAGATGGATTTTTAATCTTAAAAACACTATTTTTGCACATCTATGATATAGAATATACCAATTATTTACTCATTAGAATATCTATAATATTAAATTTATTTTTTATTATTTTACTTTTTATTTATAAAAAGTACTTTTACATCATAATTTTTATAAATTTATTTTTCAAAATTAGAGAATTTTTTGATAAAAATGATTATTTTTTGTTGAATAAATATTTTGTAATAAAAAGATTGGAAAATTAGAAAAGGTTTTCATAATTTTTATATATTTTAAAAAGTAATTTTTCTTGCAAAAATGTTAGTTTTTTGATAAAATAATTATTGGAAAAATTTATAAAAAAAGGAGATTAAAAATGAGCAAATTTGTTTACTTATTTAGTGAAGGTGATGCTTCAATGCGTGAACTTCTTGGTGGTAAAGGTGCTAACTTAGCTGAAATGACTAAACTTGGTTTACCTGTTCCTCAAGGTTTCACTATCACAACTGAAGCTTGTACTCAATACTATGAAGACGGAAAACAAATTAACGAAGATATTCAAAAAGAAATTTTTGAAAATATCGTTAAATTAGAAGCTATCGCTGGTAAAAAATTCGGTGATGCTGAAAATCCATTATTAGTATCAGTTCGTTCTGGTGCAAGAGCATCAATGCCTGGTATGATGGACACAATCTTAAACTTAGGTTTAAATGAAACTGTAGTTGAAACATTAGCTAAAAAATCTGGAAATCCTAGATGGGCTTATGACTGCTATAGAAGATTTATCCAAATGTATTCTGACGTTGTTATGGAAGTTGGTAAAAAATATTTTGAACAACTTATCGACAAAATGAAAGAAGAAAAAGGAATTAAATTCGACTCTGAACTTACAGCTGATGATTTAAAAGAATTAGCAAATCAATTTAAAGCTGAGTATAAATCAAAAATCGGTGAAGATTTCCCTGCAGATCCAAAAGAACAATTAATGGGTGCTGTTAAAGCAGTATTCCGTTCTTGGGATAACCCTCGTGCTAATATCTATCGTCGTGACAATGATATTCCATATTCTTGGGGTACTGCTGTTAACGTACAAATGATGGCATTTGGTAATATGGGTGAAACATCTGGTACAGGTGTTGCCTTCACAAGAGATCCAGGAACAGGTGAAAAACACTTAATGGGTGAATTCTTAATGAACGCTCAAGGTGAAGACGTTGTTGCTGGTGTTAGAACTCCTCAACATATCGATCAATTAAAAGACGTTATGCCTGAAGTTTATGAACAATTTGTTAATATCTGCCATACTTTAGAAAACCATTATAAAGATATGCAAGATATGGAATTCACAATTGAAGACAAAAAATTATACATGTTACAAACAAGAAATGGTAAGAGAACTGCAGCTGCAGCTATCAAAATTGCTTGTGACTTAGTAGACGAAGGAATGATCACAGAAAAAGAAGCTGTATTAATGATTGATCCTCGTAACTTAGACGCTTTACTTCACCCACAATTTGATGCTAAAGCATTAAAAGCTGCTGAACCTATCGGTAAAGCTTTACCAGCTTCTCCTGGTGCTGCTTGTGGTAAAATTGTATTCACTGCTGAAGATGCTAAAGCTTGGCGTGAAAGAGGAGAAAAAGTTGTTCTTGTTCGTTTAGAAACTTCTCCTGAAGATATCGAAGGTATGAAAGCTGCTCAAGGTATCTTAACTGTTCGTGGTGGTATGACATCACATGCTGCAGTAGTTGCTCGTGGTATGGGTACTTGCTGCGTATCTGGATGCTCAGAAATCAACATGGATGAAGAAAATAAAGTATTTACATTAGCTGGTAAAACATTCCATGAAGGTGATGAAATTTCACTTGATGGATCAACTGGTAAAATTTATGATGGTATTATGCCAACTGTAGAAGCTTCTGTATCTGGTGATTTCGGAAGAATCATGGGATGGGCTGATAAATATCGTCAATTACAAGTAAGAACAAATGCTGATACACCTAAAGATGCTGCTAAAGCAAGAGAATTAGGTGCTGAAGGTATTGGTTTAGTACGTACTGAACATATGTTCTTTGAAGCATCAAGAATTGCTGCAATCAGAGAAATGATCTGTTCAGATACAGTAGAAGAAAGAGAAGCTGCTTTAGCAAAAATTGAACCAATGCAACAAGGTGACTTCGAAGCTATCTATGAAACTATGGAAGGATATGGAGTAACAATCCGTTACTTAGATCCACCTCTACATGAATTCGTTCCAACTGAAGAAAAAGATATTGAACTTTTAGCTCATACTCAAGGTAAAACAGTTGAACAAATTAAAGCAATTATCGCAAGCTTACATGAATTCAACCCTATGATGGGTCATCGTGGATGCCGTTTAGCAGTTACATATCCTGAAATTGCTGCAATGCAAACAAGAGCTGTAATTAAAGCTGCTATCGCTGTATCTAAGAGAAAGAATGTTAAGATTTGTCCTGAAATTATGATTCCACTTGTTGGAGAAATCAAAGAATTAAAATATGTTAAAAACATCGTTGTTGCAGAAGCTGATAAAGCAATCGCTGAAGCTGGATTCCCTCTAGAATACCATGTTGGTACAATGATTGAAATCCCAAGAGCTGCTTTAACTGCTGATGAAATTGCAACTGAAGCTGAATTCTTCTCATTCGGAACAAATGACTTAACTCAAATGACTTTCGGATTCTCAAGAGATGACGCTGGTAAATTCTTAAATTCTTATTATGATACTAAGATTTATGAAAATGATCCATTTGCAAGAGTTGACCAAAAAGGTGTTGGTAAACTTATGAAAATGGCTGTTGAACTTGGAAGAAGCACTCGTCCTAATATTAAATTAGGTATTTGTGGAGAACACGGTGGAGATCCATCTTCAGTAGAATTCTGTCATAAATTAGGATTAACTTATGTATCATGTTCACCATTCCGTGTGCCTATTGCACGTTTAGCTGCTGCACATGCTGCAATTAAAAATCCTAGATAATAATTAAAAATTATTAATTTGTAATATTAAAGGTTGTCTTTTAGACAACCTTTTTTATATGGTTAAGGAATTTTTTTTGACAAAATAAGTAAAATTTGATATTATATAATTAATTAAAATATAAAATATAAAATTTATGAGGTATCAAAATGAGAGATTTTTTCCATTATTTTTTTGGAGCAGGTGAGGAAGTAGAATTTCATAATTTTAGTTTTGCACATATTTTGCCTATTTTAGTTATGATTGGTATTATCTTTTTAATTTATAAAAAGAGAGATCAAATTAGAAATTCAAAATATGAAAAAAATATTGCATTCACCCTTGCTTTTTTTGCAATTGTTTGTGAAATGTCATACTATTGGCGTTTAGTTGGTATTACAGAGCTTAATCCAAATCCAGAAGATCATTTACCTATTACTATTTGTGGTTGGGTAGCTGTTTTTGTTAGTTTTTTAGTTGTTACTAAGAATCAAACATTATTTGATATTTGTTATTTCTGGGTATTTGCAGGTACTATTTTTGCTTTAATTACACCTACTGTAATTACGTATACTGGTCCTACAAGATTTAGATATTATCAATTTTGGGTTGCTCATACAATTGGTTATATAAGTATATTCTATATGATTTTTGTTCATAAAATGAGACCAACATTCAAATCTTTAATTAAATCATTCTGTACATTATTTGTTTTAGCTGGAATTGCGCTTGTTGCTAACTATGTAATTGGTGGTAAATCTAATTATTTATTCCTAGCTACAACTGAAGAAGGTGCAGATTCAATTGTAAATATGTTACCAAGTAATATTCCTTTAAGATTATTAGTTATGTCTTTTGCTGTTACTACATTATTCTTTGTTTCATATTTACCATGGTTTGTGATGGATAAAAAAAGAAAAGAAGTTTTAATTTCTGAATAATTTATGATTATTACCTATAAAAGTAATTTACTTGCAAAAAATTAGGTTTTATAGTATAATAATATAGCTGTAAAAAGATAACCGCACTGAATAGGTTATAAAAGAAAAAAATCTTACCTTAATGGCGTGTCTTAAAAAAATTTTATATGAGGAGGTCTTTTACATGTACGCAATTTTTGCAACTGGCGGTAAACAATATCGTGCACAAGTTGGTGATGCTATCTATGTTGAAAAACTAGAAGGTAACCAAGGTGATGAAGTTGTTTTTGATCAAGTTTTAATGGTAGAAGGTAAAGTTGGTACTCCACTTGTTGAAGGTGCTAAAGTTACAGGAACTATTGATAAACAAGGTCGTGGTAAAAAAATCATCGTTTTCAAAATGAAAGCTAAGAAAAATTACCGTAAAAAACAAGGTCATCGTCAAGCTTATACAAAAGTAGTTATTACAAATATCGCAGCTTAATTATGACTAAAGCGATATTTAATTTTGGCGAATATGGACTTGATAATTTTGAAATAAGCGGTCATTCAGGATATGCAAATTACGGTTCTGATATCGTATGTAGTGGAATATCTACAGCAGTATTTACTACATTAAATCTTTTAGATAAAATGTATCCTGAGTATATTAACTTAATTCAAGATGAAAAAAAAGGCTATATTAAATGTGAATTTAGTTTTGATTATCAAGCTGGAACTAAAACACAGTTTTTAGCAATGATTATTCAAAATTTAATTGACGTTTTATCGAACATTGAGAGGGATTATCCCAAAAATCTAAAAGTTATTATTAACGATGAGTTGTTAAAATAACGAAAGCAAAATTAAAAATTAACTATAGGAGGTGGCTTTTGTGATTAGATTAAATTTACAATTCTTTGCGTCTAAAAAAGGTGTAGGGTCTACTAAAAATGGTCGTGACTCTGAATCAAAAAGACTAGGTGCAAAATTATCAGATGGTCAATTTGCCACTGCAGGTTCTATCATTTACCGTCAAAGAGGAACTAAAGTTCATCCAGGTAATAATGTAGGAATTGGTAAAGATGATACATTATTCTGCTTAATCGATGGTATCGTTAAATACGAAGTTATCGGTAAGAATAAAAAACAAGCATCTGTTTACCCTGCAGAGTAAAAATTACTAGTAAAAGTATAAAATTTAGCACTTTTTAGATTTACTAAAAGGTGCTTTTTTTAAGGAAATATTAAAGGAGGTACACTCATGTTTATAGATAGTGTTAAAATTTCTGTAAAAGCAGGTAAAGGTGGCGATGGAATCGTTGCTTTTAGAAGAGAAAAATATGTAGATAAAGGTGGACCATCAGGTGGAAAAGGTGGACGTGGTGGAGACATTATCTTTGTTGGAGAAAGCGGGCTTACAACACTTCTAGATTTTCGTTTTACAAGAAAAATTAAAGCAGAAAACGGACAAAATGGTATGAGTAAAGATATGTTTGGTAAAGATGCCAAAGATACTTATGTTAAAGTACCAATTGGAACTGTTGTATATGATGCAGACACTGGAAAGATTTTAGCAGATATCACTAAACATGGTGAAGAAGCGATTATCGCAAAAGGTGGACGCGGAGGTCGTGGTAATGGATTCTTTGCTACATCAAGAAATCCTGCTCCAGATTTTTGTGAAAAAGGTTTTCCAGGTGAAGAATATAATCTACAAATGGAACTTAAAGTTTTAGCTGATGTTGGGCTTGTAGGTTTCCCATCAGTTGGTAAAAGTACTTTAATTTCAGTTGTATCTGAAGCTAAACCTAAAATTGCTTCATACCACTTTACAACAATACATCCAAATTTAGGGGTTGTTAGAGTTCCTAATGGTCATAGTTTTGTTATGGCTGACTTACCTGGCCTAATTGAAGGAGCTCATCTAGGTCATGGGTTAGGAATACAATTCTTAAAACACATTGAAAGAACAAAAGTTATTGTTCATATTATTGATATGGGAAAAACAGAAGGAAGAGACCCATATGATGATTATTTAAAAATTAGAAATGAACTTTCTTCATTTAAAGAAGATTTATTAAAACGTCCTGAAATTGTTGTTGCAAACAAAATGGATGTTGAGGGTGCAGAAGAAAACTTGAAAGAATTTATTGAGAAATCAAAAATTACTGATGTAGTTGCTATTTCTGCTATTACAAAATCTAATTTAAATGATTTATTATATAAAATTGATCAAAAATTAGAAGAAGTTAAACATATTAAGATTAATGAAGTTCAAGTTGATGAAGTAGTTGAATATACATTTAAAAAACCAGAACCATTATTTACTGTTGTTAAAGATGAAGATGGTGTATTCAATGTTAGTGGAAACTACATTAAAAAGATTTTTGATAGAACAGATTTTACACGCGATACAAGTATTAGACTTTTTGCTAAAAAACTTCGTGATATCGGTGTAGATGATAAGTTAAGAGAACTTGGTGTACAAAATGGTGATACTGTACGAGTTCTTAATTATGAATTTGAATTTATTGACTAATAATATATAATATAATTTAAATATTTACTAATGAGACCCAAAGTGGCTTAAATAGGAGATAATAATGAGAAAAAATAGTGAAATTAAAAAGATGATGTTACTAGGAGTACTAGGTGCTTTAGTAGCATGTCTTCAAATGATTAAAATTCCTCTTGGAACATTTAGTATTACACTTGCTTTAATTCCGATTGTAATAGGTTCGATTTTAGCTGGACCAAAAGGTGGAGCTTTTTTAGGACTTATAATGGCAATTGTTGTTTTATTTGTTGATGCTAGTTTCTTTTATGCATTAAATCCTGCTGGTACAATTATTACAGTTATTGTTAAAAGTGTTGTTGCTGGGATTGTTTGTGGAGTTATCTATAATGTTTTAAAAGAAAAAAATCAAACTTTAGCTATTGTTATGGCTAGTTTAATTACGCCAATTGTAAATACAGGTATCTTTGTTTTAGGATGTATGACATTTTTCTATCCAGATATTAAAGAAATGGCCTCAGGTGATAATGTGTTAATTTTCTCACTTGTAACTTTTGTAGGACTTAATTTCTTTGTTGAACTAGGAATAAACATTGTTTTAATACCTACTGTAATTTACATTGTAAATATAATTGCTAAAAATTTTAATTTAAATACTATTAGATAGAGGTAAAATTATGCTTATATTATTTGATGTAGGTAATACAAATATTAAAATTGGTCTTGCTGATTTAAATAAAGTTAAAAAAATTTATCGTTTAAAAACAGCTACTTCAAAAACAGCAGATGAGTATTATTTACTTCTTAAAGGTTTGATTTCTTGTGATGAAGTAAAAGGAATTGTAATTAGTAGTGTTGTTCCAAGTTTAACAACAACTTTAGAAGAATTAGCACTTAGATATTTTAATGTTAATCCGATTATTTTTGGTCAAGGAATTAAAACTGGACTAATGATTAAGGCTGATAATCCAAAAGAAGTTGGTGCTGATCTTATTGCAGATTGTATTGGATCATTTGATTATGGCGATAAAGTATTAGTAATTGATTTAGGAACAGCAAATAAATTTATCTATGTTGAAAACAAGGTATTTAAAGGTTGTATTATAACACCTGGAGTTGAAAATTCTCTAAATTCACTTGTATCATCTACTGCTTTACTTCCAAAAGTAGAAATAAAAGCACCTAAAAAAGTTTTAGGAAACAATACAATTACTTGTATGCAATCAGGTATTACATACGGGAATGCAGCAATGATAGATGGATTTATTGAAAGAATTAAACAAGAAGTTAATGTTGCAGATTTAAAAGTTGTAGCAACTGGAGGACTTGCAAAATCAATTATTCCACTTTGTAAAAGTGAAATTGTAGTTGATGAATTTTTAACTTTAAAAGGATTACTTGAAGTATATAAGAAAAATATAGAATAAATAAACTACTGATAAGTATTTACTTATCAGTGGTTTTTATTTTAGTTTATAGTTTGATTAAAAATTAATAAAATGATATAATTTAAATATAAAAATCATTAATTAGGAGGCTAAAATGTCTAAAGCTAAGAAATTAACAGTTATTAACTATGCATTATCAGCTATTTTATTGCTTTTAGCGGTTTTATTATTTTTGTTTAATAAATTAGAACATTATTATTCTTGGATTATTTTAGGATATATTTTTATCATTTTAGTTCCATTTAATGTAATTTTTATTATTTTAGCTAATATACATTCTTCAAAAGAAAACAATAAAAAATTACAAGATATGAATTTTGCTACAATAATTTTTAATTTGGTTGTTTTCTTATTTATAGTTTTAATAGCTTCTAAATGGGGAATTTAAAATGAATAAAATTATTATTATTGGTTGTCCAGGAAGTGGTAAAAGTTATTTCTCCAAAGAATTAGCTAAAAAAACTAATTTTCCTTTATATCATTTAGATTTATTATATTGGAATAAAGATAAAACGATAATCGAAAAAAGTATTTTCTTAGAAAGGGTAAGATCAATTTTTAAAAATGATAATTGGATTATAGATGGTAATTATCAATCCTCAATGGAAGAACGTATTATTGAATGTGATACAATTTTCTTTCTAGATTATGATTTAGATGTTTGTTTAAAAGGAATTAGTGAGAGATTTGGAAAACCTAGAAGTGATTTACCATGGATAGAAGAAGAATATGATGAAGAATTTATCAACTATATTAAAAATTTTCAAGTTTTGAAGCGTCCTGAGATTTTGATTTTATTAGAAAAGTATCAAGATAAGAAAATTTATATTTTTAAAGATAGAATTGATTCAGTTAATTTCTTAGAAAATTTATAAGAGGTATTTTATGGAACAACATCAAAGAAGAAAAAGATATAAGGGAACTCATCCAAGACATTTTGATGAAAAATATAAAGAACATAATCCCGATAAATATAAAGATACAATTGAAAAAGTTATTTCAAAAGGAAACACACCTGCTGGAATGCATTTGTCAATTATGGTTGATGAAATATTAAATGTATTAGATATTAAACCAGGTGAAGTAGGTATTGATTGTACCTTTGGATATGGTGGTCATTCTCGAAAAATGTTAGAAAAATTAAATGGAACAGGACATTTATTTGCTTTAGATATTGATCCAATCGAAATTGTTAATACAACAAATCGACTACGTTCATTTGGTTTTAATGAAGATATTTTAACTGTTAAACATATTAATTTTAAAGATATCGATTTGGCGTTAGATGGAAAAAAAGTTGATTTCTTACTTGCTGATTTAGGTGTATCTTCTATGCAAATAGATAACCCACAACGAGGATTTTCATATAAAACTGATGGTCCCCTTGATTTAAGACTTAATCCTTTAGAAGGTGTTCCTGCAAGTACTCGCTTAATGGAATTATCAAAAGAAGAAATTGAAGGTATGTTAATTGAAAACTCAGATGAAGTGTATGCTAAGGAAATTGCTCAAGCAATATATAGGAAAAAATGCTTTGGAGAAATTAAGACAACAAAAGAATTATTTCATATAATTGAAGAAGCTTTAAGTTTTTTACCTAATAAAGATAAAAAAGAAATTATTAAAAAAACTTCTCAAAGAGTGTTTCAAGCGATTAGAATTGATGTAAACTCTGAATTTGAAGTTTTATATGAATTTTTAGAAAAATTACCTTTTGTTTTAGCTCCTGGAGCACGTGTTGCAATTCTTACTTTTCATTCAGGTGAAGATCGTTTAGTAAAAAAAGCTTTTAAAGAATATTATAATATGGGACTTTTTAAAGAAATTTCAAAAGATGTTATAAGACCATCACAAGAAGAGTGTTTTAGAAATCCAAGAGCAAAGTCTACTAAACTTCGCTATGCTATTATGAATGATGAAAAAAATGATTCTTTTTGTTGAAATAAAAAAATTTAAAGAGTATAATTTTTATATAAAATTTTAAAGGAGATTAAAATAAAAAAATTATTATCACATATTTTAGCAACATGTATGGGTGCTATTACATTTGTTTTATTTGCTATTCCACAACTTACTACATTCGTTAAAGCAAATGGTAAATATCAATTAAAAGAATATCAAGAAAAAATTAATGGTTATGAATTAATGAAATTATGGGATACAGAATTTGCTGGTGTTATGACTTCATTATTCCAAGTATTAGTTTTAGTTTGTGCTATTGCTTTACTTGTTTATGGTGTTATGGGTATTTTAAAAGAAACTGGTGTATTAAAATCAGAAGCTATTTGTAAATTTGTATGTTCAAAAATTTCTGCATTAGGAATTTTAGCTTATGCTGGTCTTAATGTATTAGTTATTTTCTTTGTGTTAATTTACTGTGGACAAACTAAAGTTGAATTTGGTGAAACAGTAACTGGTGTTAAAGCTACAATTGGATTATTCTTACCACTTGTTTTAGCTGGTTTATCTTTTGCTGGTTTAATTTTAGTAAATAAAGGTAAAGAAGAACATCACTGTAATTGTGGATGCGAAGAATAATAAAATATAGAGTTCTATTTAATATAGAACTCTTTTTTTATTATATAAACTATAATAGACTAAAATATTTGAAAAAAATTAGTTGTTATGATAAAATAGTTAAAAGAAAATGGTGATTTATATGTACGAAAAAATTATTAAAAGTAATTATACTCCAATGATGCAACAATATTTAACAATTAAAGAAAATTATCCTGATACATTAGTGTTTTTTAGATTAGGTGATTTTTACGAAATGTTTTTTAATGATGCACTTGTTGCAAGTCGTGAGTTAGAAATTGTTCTTACATCACGTGATGCAGGTGTTCAAAATGATCGAGTTCCAATGTGTGGGGTTCCTTTTCATTCTGTCAGCGGATATATTGAAAAATTATCTCAAAAAGGTTACAAAGTAGCAATTGTTGAACAATTAGAAGATGCTACAAAAGGCAAAAATATTGTAAAAAGAGATGTAATAAAAATTATTACACCTGGTACTAATATTGATGAAAATTATTTAGACGATAAAGAAAATAATTATTTAGCATCTATTGATAAAGTTGATAATTGTTATGTTTTAGCATATTTGGATTTATCTACTGGTGAAGCAAGAATTACTGAATTTAATAGTATTGATTTATTATACAGTGAATTAGTTAAACTAAATATTCGTGAAGTTGTTGTTAAAAACCATTTTTCTAAAGAAATAAGTACATATTTATCAAAAATATTAAGTGTTATTGTAAGTATTCATGATGAAACTAAAATAGATGATTATTTAGTAGGTTTACTTGATGGTTTAAAAGATAGTCATTTCAATGTTGTTAAAAGACTTTTATCATATGTAATTTTAACTCAAAAAAGAGTTTTAGTTCATTTAAAGAACTTTGTATATTATAGTAATAGTGATTATTTAAAGATTGAATCTGGTTCAATTAAAAGTTTAGAACTTGTTGAATCAATAAGGCAAGGTAAAACAAAAAGTAATTTGTTTGTTTTACTTGATAAATGTAATACATCAATGGGATCAAGATTTTTAAAGAAAAGCATTTTATTCCCACTTGTTGATTTAAAAGAAATTAATCATCGATTAGATTTTATTGAAGAATTAAATAAACATTACTTAGCTGTTAATGATTTAAAGAAAGATTTAATAAATATTTATGATTTAGAAAGAATTATTGGTCGTATTAGCTATGGTTCTTTAAGTCCAAAAGATTTAGTACAACTTAAGAGATCTTTAAGTGTTTTACCACATATTAAAAATGTATTAAATGGTATGAAAGGTAAAACTGCGAATAAATATTCTGAATATATTAATGATTTTAAAGATTTATATGTTTTATTAAATAGTGCTTTAAATGAAGAAGTACCGTATCTTTTAAGAGATGGTGGAGTTATTAAAGAAGGATTTAATGATGAACTTGATAAAATAAGAAATATTAATGTTTCAAATAAAGAATTCTTAGTTAACTTAGAAAAAGTTGAAAGAGAAAAAACTAAAATTAAATCATTAAAAGTAGGATATAATAAAGTATTTGGATATTATATTGAAGTAACAAAGGCTAACCTACCACTTGTTAAAGATGAGTATGGTTATATTAGAAAACAAACGACATCTAATTCAGAACGTTTTATTACTCAAGAATTAAAAGAAAGAGAAACACTAATTTTAAGATCTGATGAAAGAAGCTTAGAACTAGAAATGGAAATTTTTAATTCTTTAAGAGAAGAATGTAAGTTACATTTAAAAGATTTACAAGAGTTAGCGAACTATATTAGTAAACTTGACATGTTAATAGCATTATCTGAAGTAAGTAAAGAATTAAATTATGTAAGACCTAAATTTTCTTTATATGATGAACTTGAAATTATTGGTGGACGTCACCCTGTTATGGAGAGTGTATTAGATAAACCATTTGTGGAAAATGATTTAACTCTATATAATAATGACAAGATTTTATTAATTACTGGTCCAAATATGAGTGGTAAATCTACTTATATGAGACAAAATGCCTTAATTATTATTATGGCGCAAATGGGATCTTTTGTTCCATGTAAAAAATGTATTATACCGATTTTTGATCAAATCTTCACAAGAATTGGCGCAAGTGATGATATCACTGGTGGAGAATCTACATTTATGACTGAAATGATTGAAGTTAATAAGGCTTTAAAACATGCAACAACGCGTTCACTTATTTTATTTGATGAAGTTGGTCGTGGAACAGCTACGTATGATGGAATGGCTCTTGCTCAAAGTATTATTGAATATATTCATGATAATATTGGATGTAAAACATTCTTTTCAACCCACTATCATGAATTAACTCACTTACATAATAGTTTACCTTTCTTAAGAAATGTACACGTAGAAGCTGATGTCGAAGGTGATAAGATTGTTTTTTTACATAAAGTATTAGATGGTGCAACAGATAAGAGCTATGGTATTAATGTAGCAAATCTAGCTAAATTACCACTAGATGTTACATTAAGAGCAAGTGATCTTTTAAATAAACTTGAACAAACAAAAGAAATTGATGTAAAAGAATTATCTAAAGATAACTATGTAAAACCAATTATTCAAATTAAAGAAGTTGATAAACATCAAGATTTAATTAATGATATTAAACAAATTGATATTGATAATATGAGACCAATTGATGCATTTAATAAATTATGTGATTTAATTAGTAAGGTAGGTGATAAATAATGAGACCTACAATTAGTAAATTATCAGATGAAATGATTAATTTGATTTCTGCAGGTGAAGTTGTTGAAAGACCAATGAGTGTTGTAAAAGAACTTGTTGAAAATGCAATTGATGCAGGAAGTTCGAATATTGAAGTTGAACTTACAGAAGGTGGAATCAAAAAAATTAGAGTTATTGATAATGGTATTGGAATGAAAAAAGATGAGATTTTAGTTGCATTATCACCTCACTCTACAAGTAAAATTAAAAATCAAGATGACTTATTTAATATTTCAACGCTTGGTTTTAGAGGAGAAGCACTACCCTCTATTTTAAGTGTTTCAAATTTTAATATTCAAAGTAGAATAGAAGAAGAAACTTATGGATATTATTATCGTTTTGAAAATGGTAAAAAGGTTGATGAAGGAACTGTACCAATGAATGTAGGTACAATCATAGATGTAGATGATTTATTCTGTAATACTCCTGCAAGATTTAAACACTTAAGTAGTGTTTATACAGAAAATGCTTATATTACTGATTATCTATATAAATGTGCTCTTGCTCATCCGGATATAAGTTTTAAACTAACTAATAACAAAAAAGTGTTATTTGATTCAAAAAATTCTGCTGATTTATTAGAGATTATTGCAAGAACTTATGGAACAGATGTTGCAAAAAACATGATTTCATTTAAAAACAAAAATAATCTTTATACAATTAGTGGATATACATCTAATAACCAAGTATTAAGATCGAATAAAAATGCG
This sequence comes from Bacilli bacterium, assembly GCA_045119035.1. Classification (GTDB taxonomy): domain Bacteria; phylum Bacillota_I; class Bacilli_A; order ML615J-28; family CAG-313; genus CAYVQA01. Next base: position 101,051 of record JBGVCU010000060.1, read on the forward strand.
ATTACTATTTTAGTAAATAATCGTGTAATTAAAAATCAAGGATTAATTTATGCTATTACAGATAGTTATAAATCAATAATTCCTGTAGGTAAATATCCTGTAACTGTTTTAAAAATTAATTGTAGTCCGCTTGTTATTGATGTTAATGTACATCCGTCAAAATCAGAAATTAGATTTACAGATGAATTTATGTTAAAACAATTAATAACATCAACTATTATGAGTGTATTAGAACAAACTGATTTAATTTATGAAAATATTTTAGTTAATGAAACAAAAGACTTTGATTTATTTTCTTATAAATACGATGAAGTAAAAACAGAAACATCTACAATAAAAGAAGACATCGATTTAGATTGGGATGATTTTGTTGAATCTGATGAATTAGATGATGATGAAGAAGTATCTTTTGATATTCCTAAAAAAATTGAACCAATTAAAAATGAAGAATCTTTTGAAAAACAATCAATCATTAATCAAAAAAGATTTATATTTAGTGATTTAGTTTATATTGGACAATTTCATAAAACTTATCTTTTATTTGAACATTTGGATGAATTATTTTTAATTGATCAACATGCTGCTGCAGAAAGAATTAATTATGAAAAAATTGTTAAAGCTTTTAATAATCCTGAATTAAACAATATGACTACTGAACTATTAGTTCCTGTAATACTTAATTTCTCTAATTTAGAAACTTCTAAAATAAACGAGCATCTTGAAGAATTTAATAATATTGGTATTGATATTGAACATTTTGGTGGTACATCATTTAAAATTTCCAAAATTCCTTTATGGATTATTCCGGGAACAGAAGTTGAATGTTTAACTGAAATTATTTTAAAAATTATTAATAATACAAGTGTAACAAAATTTTCTTTATATGATGATTTAGCAAAATCAATTAGTTGCAAAAAATCAATGAAAGCTAATATGCATATTCTAAAAGAAGAAGTAACTTCTTTACTTAATGATTTAGATAATTGTAAAATGCCGTTTACTTGTCCACATGGTAGACCAACTTTAATTAAATTTACTGTTTATGAACTTGAAAAATTGTTTAAAAGAGTGATCTAATGGAAAAAGTAATTGTCTTAACTGGTCCAACTGGTATTGGTAAAACAGCATTATCAATTGAAATTGCTAAATATTTAAAAACTGATATTATTAATGGTGATGCTTTTCAAATATATAAAGGTATAGAAATTGCAACTGCATCACCTAAAGAAAATGAAAAAAATGAAGTAAATCATGTTTTGTTTAATTTTTTAGATGCTACTAGTGAATTTTCAATAAGTGATTATCAAAAACTAGTAAGAGGAAAAATTAATGAACAAATTAATAACAATTTAGTTCCATTTATTGTTGGTGGAAGTGGACTATATATTAACTCTGTAATTTATGATTATCAGTTTTCAGAAAATAAACGTAGCGCTACTTTAAAAGAAGAGTATGCAAATTTAACAAACGAAGAACTTCATAATATTTTAAAACAAGTAGATTATGAAGCTAGTATGAAAATTCATCCTAATAATCGTAAAAGGGTTGAACGTGCTATAGAACTTGTAAATGATAAAGATAGTGTAAATATGCAAAATGAAAAAGTACCATATTATGATGCTTTAATTCTATTTCTAGATATGCCAAGAGATATTTTATATGATAGAATAAATAAAAGAGTTGATGAAATGGTTAAAGAAGGTTTGCTTTTAGAATTTGAAAAAATGTATCCGGATAAATTAGGACTTCAATCTAGTCGTGCTATAGGAGTTCAAGAATTAATCGAATATAAAAAAGGTAATTTAACTTTAGATGAAGCTATTGATTTAATTAAACAACATTCTAGAAATTACGCTAAAAGACAAATAACATGGTTTAAACATAAAGCTGTATGTCATATAATTGATAAAGAAAAAACAACTAAAGAAGATGTTTTTAATTTAATAAATAATTTTTTAAATGAAGGCAAATAGAATGAATAAAAAAATCAATGATAAACAAATGGGGTATGATCAATCTTTTTGTTCATATAATAATGATCATAAGATTGTTACTAATCCGTATAAACCTCATGAAAGAGAAGTTTATAAAACAAGAAACAATCATGTAACTTTTCTTTTAACAGCTATTGTTATATTTGTGATTATTATTTTATGTATTGTTTTTAGATAGGAACTAATATGGTATATAGAATTGCAAATATTAATGATTTAAAAGAAATAATTGAAATGAAAAATCAAGTTAAACAAAGGGTAATTAATGAAAATTTACCTATTTGGTTAAATGGTTATCCTCTAGATGAATACATTGAAGAAGATATAGTTAATGGATTTGGAAGAGTAATTGAAATAGATAACTCAGTTGTTGCTTATGCTGCTTTTTATTTATCAACTATGGATTATCCAGAAGATACATTTAGTAAAGAACCTGTTCAAAGTTTTGGTCGTTTAATGGTTAAAGATGAATACGTTGGAAAGAAAATTGGTTCATATTTAGTAGATCAAATGATTGAAGAAGCAAAGAAATTAGATGTTTTAGGAATGGGTATTTTAGTAGATGAAGTAAATTCTAAAGCTCTTAATTTATATCTTAAAAAAGGATTCAAAAAAGAAGGAAGTAAACAATTTCCTTTTGCGTATTTAGATATTTATACTTTATATTTTTAGAATAAAAAACTGTTAAGAAAATTCTTAACAGTTTTTGTTTACACTTTTATATAATTTTTGAGCGTATGCGATAGGCTCAGTTGTTAAATCGATTTTTAATTTTTTAAATGCTTTTTCATCTTCTTGGTGTAAAATAGCAGAAGAGTGTGCTTGACAATGTGCTAATTTATCAAGATTATTCATAGCAATTTCTGCAAGGGGATTTGTAGTTGCTGAAATTGATAATGCAAGAAGAATTTCACTTACGTGTAGACGTGGATTATTATTTCCTAAATTATTAACCTTTAGTTTTGCGATTGGTTCAATTAACGAAGGAGATAATAGATTAATATTTTTATTGATGTTTCCTAAATGTTTTAAGGCATTTAATATTAAAGCAGCTGGAGCTGTTAGAAGACTTGATGTTTTTGATGTTACAATTGTTCCATCTTCAAGTTCTAAGGCCATTGAAATTGTGTTTGTTTCTTTTTCTTTTTCAAGTGCTTTTTCAACACAAGGTCTATTATCGATACTAATATCTAGATGTCTCATTGTTAAAGCGATTTTATCTACGTTTTCTTGTGTATATTTACCGTTTCTTTTTTCGATTAAGGCATTATAATATCTTCTGATTATTTCATCTTTAGATGCTTTAATTGCGATTTCTTCATCAGAAATGGCATATCCTACCATGTTAACTCCCATATCTGTTGGAGATTTGTAAGGAGAGTTACCATAGATTAATTCAAACATTGTTTTTAAAATTGGAAAGATTTCTACATCTCTATTATAATTTACAGTAAGTGTATTATAATATTCTAAATGATATGGGTCAATCATGTTAACATCATTTAAGTCTGCGGTTGCTGCTTCATAGGCAAGGTTTATTGGATGTTTAAGAGCTAAATTCCATACAGGGAATGTTTCATATTTTGCATAACCTGCTTTAATACCACGTTTATTTTCGTGATATAGCTGAGATAAACATGTTGCCATTTTACCAGAACCAGGCCCTGGGGCTGTAACGACAACTAATGGTCTTGATGTTTCGATATATTCATTTTTACCAAAACCATCTTCAGAAATTACTTTTGATAAATCGTACGGATAACCTTGTATATTATAATGAAGATAAGTTTTAATACCTAAATTATTTAATTTTTGTCTAAATGATTCAACCTGAGGTACAGCTTGATATTTTGAAATACAAACAGAGCCTACATATAGTCCGCTTGCGCTAAAAGCATCAATTAATCTTAATACTTCAGCTTCGTAGTTAATATTTAAATCACTTCTAATTTTGTTTTTTTCAATATCAAGTGAACTAATTACAATCACGACTTCAATTTTATCTTTTAATGATAATAACATTTTTAGTTTACTATCAGGTTCAAAACCAGGTAGAACACGTGATGCGTGATAGTCATCAAATAATTTTCCACCAAATTCAAGATAAAGTTTATTACCAAATGTTTCTACTCTTTCTAAAATTTTTTCTGATTGAAGTTTTAAATATTTATTATTATCAAAGGCAATTTTCATAAAACTCACCACCTAATAAAATTTTGTTTTCTATAAAATCTTTTTTATTATACAATATTATATTAAAAAAGTCAATTGAAAGATTATTTTAATAATTTGATTATAATATAGTTAAATGTTTTATATTTTTTATTCATATATTTTACTATTATTAATAATATTTAATAGGTGAAAAAATGATTCTAAAAAATAAATATTTTATTTTAGTTTATTTTTTATTAATTAATATAAGCTGTTTATTATTTATTAAAGTTTCAACAAAAGAAGTGCTTTTGGATGTTGGAAGTTATTCAAGCGATAGCTTGATTGTATATGATAATCAAAAAGATTTAGTAGTTGATGGATATAATATAAATAAAATTAAAGCTCCAGCAAGTTTAACAAAAGTATTAACCGCAATTATAGCGCTTGAAAATATAAATCTGGACAATTATTTTCTCATGAGTTTAAAAGACGTTAATATTGAAGGTTCAAGTATTTATCTACATGAGAATGATTTGGTTTATGGGTATGATTTGCTTTATGGATTGCTTCTTAGAAGTGGAAATGACTGTGCAACAGCTCTTGCAAATATTTATGGATATAATGATTTTGTTTACTTAATGAATCAAAAATGTAATGATTTGGGACTTAAAGATTCAAAATTTGTAAATCCGACTGGATTGGATGGGAATTATACAACAGCTTATGACTTGGCTATCATATATGATTATTGTTTAGAAAACGAAGAATTCAGAAAAATTATTGAGACAAAAAAACATACCGTAAAATTGCAGGATAGGTCATTGCTTTTAGTAAATAAGCATAAATTGGTTATGTTTGATGATGCTTGTATTAGTGGAAAAACTGGTGTTGTCCCCATTTTTTTGTGTGATATAATAGTATAATTATATCTAGAAAACAATTAACCTATACTACATATTTGTAGATTTTAACAATAAAAGTAGTGTATAATTCAGGGACCGAAAAGAAAAACTATTATATAGACATTATTTTAGCAAAACAGAAGAAAAGAAACGATAATATGTTACTGGGAACTAGTTTGACTAAAACGGACTAAATAAAAAAAGACACATTAGATAAAGTAATCTAATATTGATTACTTGAAATCTAATGTGTTTTTTTATACAATTAATGCAAGGAGAAAATTAATTATGTATATAAGAAAATCAAATAATAAAATTAATACCAAATACACAAATGAGGAAAAAAGAAAAAATTGTTCTTTTATATTTAAATCATAAGATGGGGCCATCACAAATCATAAAAGAATTTGATTTATCAAATTTTAATATTTTATATAGATGGGTGAAAAATTATAAAAAAAATGGGTGTATTATTGAAACGAGAGGAAAAGCAACAAAATTCAACACCCCTAATAAAGGTCGTCCTAGAAAACATCCAGAAAAAGCACTAGAAGAATTATCTAAAGAAGAATTAATAGAAAGAGTGAGGATGTTAGAAGATATAAAAAAATCCCTGGTCTACCTTGCGAGCCAACAGCTAAACAAAAATACCAAGTAATTGATATATTAAGAGATAAATATTCAGTAAATACTCTTTGTAAATTATTAGGTTGTTCAAAGAGTGGGTATTATGATTGGATAAAGTTAGGTAGACCTGTGAATAAGGCTTTTAATGAATCTACTAATAAAATAGTGGTGAAAATGCATGAAAAGAATAAAACTTGGGGAATTCGCCAAATTAGAATGCAAATTAAAAAAATATACGGTGTTATAGTTACAAACTACACCGTATATCGATACATGAGATTGAATGATATTCAATCCATAACACGTAAGAAGACTCATAGGTACTCGAAGCTACCACACCATCAGATACCCAATCTTCTACAACGTAATTTTACCACATTTTGTTCAAATTGTAAATGGTCTATTGATATTTCTTACATTTTTGCTACTGATGGAGTAAAATATTTGTGTGCAATCAAGGATATGTATGATAAATCTATAATAACTTATACAATATCAAGATTTATAGATTTAAAATTAGTATTAGACACTGTACAAAATGCTATTAATAAAGTACCATTTAAACAAAGACAAAAATTAATATTACATTCAGATCAAGGATGGCATTTTACAAATATAGCTTATATTAATTTACTAAAGGAAAATAATATAACACAATCTATATCATCTAAAGGATCTAGTGTTGATAATGTCCCTATAGAATCATTTTTCAGCACACTTAAATCAGAATGTATTTATAATATTAAAAATTTAAAAGTAAAAGATATAGATGAGACAATAGATAAATTTATAGAATACTATAACAATGAAAGATTACAAGAAAAAATAAAAGAGCTAACTCCACTTGAATTTAGGGAGTTAACTCTTAATAGTGTCTTTTTTTAACTTGTCCGTTTTTAACGAACAGGTTCCTGGTGCTAAATAAACACTTATTATTAGAAAAATAAATTAAGCTAGTGCAAAAAAATGTTAAAAACATTAAATAAATTAGATCATCTAAGTCAAAAAAGAAGAATAAATTTTTAATCCTGTGGTTAAACTAATCATAGTTTTTTATTTATGAAAAAAATTAGCACTTACCACTTGACAATGCTAAAAAAAGTAGTATAATATAATTAGCACTTGAAAGTAAAAAGTGCTAAGAGAGGTGAATGCTATGCAAATTCAAGATTATAATAATGAAGAAAATATTTTAGAAAAATTTGGTAGAATCTTAACTGAAGAAGTTAAAAATGGAAAAATGGATCCTGTTATAGGACGAGATGACGAAATCAGAAACATAATAATGATTTTGTCTAGAAAGACAAAAAACAATCCGGTTTTAATTGGTGAACCAGGTGTTGGTAAGACTGCAATTGTAGAAGGTTTAGCTCAAAGAATTGTAAAAGAAGATGTCCCTAATGGACTAAAAAATAAAAAAATTTATGAACTAGATATGGGGGCTTTAGTTGCAGGCGCTAAATATCGTGGTGAATTTGAAGAAAGATTAAAAGCTGTATTAAATAAGGTGAAAGAATCAAACGGTAATATTATTATGTTTATTGATGAAATTCACTTAATCGTTGGTGCTGGAAAATCTGATGGTGCTTTGGACGCATCAAATATGTTAAAACCTATGTTGGCTCGTGGAGAACTACATTGTATAGGGGCGACTACATTAAATGAATATCGAACTTATATAGAAAAAGATGCAGCCTTAGAAAGAAGATTTCAAAAAGTACTAGTAACAGAACCAACTGTTGAAGATACAATTTCTATTCTTAGAGGATTAAAAGAAAGATTCGAATCATTTCATGGGGTAAAAATCACAGATCTTGCACTAGTGAGTGCTGCCTCATTATCTAATAGATATATTACAGATAGATTTTTGCCAGATAAAGCGATTGATTTAATTGATGAAGCTTGTGCATCTATTAGAATGCAACTTGAAACTAATCCAACAGAAATTGATGAATTAAATAGAAAAATATTACAATTGGAAATTGAAAGAGTTGCATTATCTAAGGAAAAAGATCAATTAAGTAAAGAAAGACTTTTAAAAGTTGTAAATGAATTAAATGAATTTAAGAAAAGATTAAATGAATTAAAATTAAAATGGGAACAAGAAAAGAAGGAAATCAATAGAATAAATGAGTTAAAAAAAGAATTGGAAAAAGCTAAATTTCAATTAGAAAATTACTTGCAAGAAGGAAATTATAATAAAGCTGCTGAATATCAATATTCTATAATTCCCAATATCGAAAAACAACTTAATACTGTTAATGAAGAAAAAGATAAAATATTAAGTGAGGTAGTAGATGAAAATAAAGTAACTGAAATTATCGCTAGATGGACCAATATTCCTGTTTCTAAATTAAAGCAAGGAGATAGAGAAAAACTTCTTGGTTTAAAAGAAACATTAAAGAAAAGAGTTATTGGGCAAGATGAAGCACTAGAATTAGTAAGTAATGCTATTATTAGACAAAGAGCAGGAATTAAAGATCAAAACAGACCAATTGGATCATTTTTGTGTCTTGGTCCAACAGGCGTTGGTAAGACAGAAGTTGCAAGAAGTTTAGCAGAAGCTTTATTTGATTCTGAAAGCCATATAATTAGAATAGATATGTCTGAATATATGGAACGTTATTCAGTTTCTAGATTAATTGGAGCGGCACCAGGTTATATTGGATATGAAGAAGGTGGACAACTAACTGAAGCTGTTAGAAGAAATCCTTATTCTATAGTATTATTTGACGAAATTGAAAAAGCTCATCCAGATGTATTTAATTTATTACTTCAAATATTAGATGACGGAAGAATAACTGATTCTCAAGGAAGAACTGTTGACTTCAAAAATACTATAATTATTATGACAAGTAATTTAGGAAGTGACTTGTTACTTGAAAATAGTAAAGATTGTTATAATCAAATTGATGCATTATTACATCATACATTTAAACCTGAATTCTTAAATAGAATTGATGAAATTATAACATTTAATCCACTATCAAAAGATGTATGTATTAAAATAGTAGATAAATTGTTAAATGAATTATTTAATAGATTAAAAGAAAATAAAATACATATTGAATTTACTAATAGTTTAAAAGGCTATATAATTGATAGTTCATTTTCTTATGAATTTGGTGCAAGACCATTAAAAAGATTCATTTCTAAAAATATTGAAACATTATTAGCAAGTAAAATTATTTCTGAAGAAATTAAACCATTAAATAGTTATATTTTAGATTATGACAATGGTAATATAGTTATAAAATAGCAATAAATAAAAAAAACTCAACCACAATATTTTAAAAGATAAAATGGTTGAGTTTTTTTAATTTGTTATGATTGTTTATAAAATTTATTTCTGTATTCTTTTGGAGACATGCCAGTATATTTATTAAATATCCTAATGAAATAAAGATGATTATCATATCCATCCATATCAGCAATTTCGGTAATGTTTTTATCTTATTTTTCTAAATAAATTTTTTTTAGACAGAAATTCTTAACTGAACAACATATGGCATCGGTGTAACTTTCATTACTTCTTTAAAACAATGAATAAACCTGTTTTTACTAATGATATGATTATCTACATCTTGTCCTATACTTATATCTTTAATATAGTTTTAGTTAAAATAGTCAACCAATCTGTCTACTTTATTCATTACATCACTTCCATATTTATGAGTTTTTAATATAAATGAAGTTGATGAACTAAGGCTTAAAGTTGTAAAAACTTAATCAGTACTTGGAGATATGAACATTATGAAAGAATATGCAATGATACAAATATCAAAAAAAATAAGGAGTCTAGGATGTAATTCTATTTGGAATATATAGATGATTCTAGATGGAATGTTAGGGTAGGCATAATTATATTTCAAATATTTGGAGTATAAAAAATAGTAAACTAAGTGCTTATAATTCTAATGGCTTATCAACGTCATTTCTAAACTTACTATCACCGCGATATCCGTAAATTAGTGTACGGAAGTTAAGATTATTTTCATAATATTAAATAATTTCTAATTGTGTTTCTGTAAATTTATATGGAACTTAAACACCAATTAATTCATAAATTGTAACATTTAATAATTCACATAATGAAGAAAATAATTCTAATTCTAGTACACATAATTCATTAATCCAGCGATTAACAGTAGTGTGAGAAATATGGAATATTTTTCCGAATTATAATTTAAAAATATTATTATCATTTAAGTATTTTTGGATATGTTTAGAAATTGATGATTTAACACTTGGATCTTGCAACTTGGCATATTTCTCACCTCGATAATAGTTTACATAGCATAATAAATTTTTTGAAAAAATGAACATATTTAGTTTGAAAAAGTTGATGTATTAATAATTATGTGGTAGACAACAGTTACAAATTGAACTTATTAAGTTTAATTCAAATATATTGTAGTACTATTTTGCAACCTTATATAAAGGGAGAACAATATATAGAAATTAACCAAATGAATATAGGAAGAAATAAACATCCTAACGCATATAATGATATGGGTGAGAACAAAGTGGAAGAAAAGATTTTGCGTTCAAAAGAGCGTATATATGAAGATGATGGAGCAACCATCACAATCGTTAGAGAATTTGAAAGTGGTGGTAGTTCAATCTTAGAGCAAACTATTTCGTTTCTTATTGATAAAATGAATAAAGCTGAAAAGGAATCAGTTAATAAAGATTTTGATACAGAAATGTAGATTATAAATTCAAAGTAAAAGGAGGTTAGGTCTTTATTATGTTGTTACAAGACGCTAAGACTGCTGTGTATTGTAGATTGTCTAGAGAAGATGGTAATGAAGAAAGTCAATCAATACAATCACAAAAAGAGATTCTTGTAAATTATGTACATACTCAAGGTTGGCAGCTATATGACATCTATATTGATGATGGATATTCAGGAACAAACTTTGATAGACCTGACTTCCAAAGGCTTTTAAAAGATGTAGAACAAGGAAAAATTAATATAGTGCTAACCAAGGACTTGTCTAGACTTGGAAGAAATTATATTCAACCTGGATATTATACAGAAGAATATTTTCCAGATAGAGGAGTTCGTTATATTGCACTTAATGATAATTATGATACTCAAGATGAAAATTCAAATGATTTTGCACCATTTAAAAATATTATTAATGAATGGTATGCAAAAGATATTTCTAAAAAAATTAGATTTACTTTAGACAATCAAGCTAAAAATGGTGAAGCAAGAAGAACGGTATTTCCTCTTTTTGGTTATGCTTGGAATGATCAAAATGAAAGGATTCCAGATCCAGAAACTGCTCCAATTGTAAAACTTATATTTGAAAAATATTTAGAAACTGCTTCAGCTTCTAAAGTGGCAAGGATTTTGCGAGAAAACAAAATCAAAAGACCTTGTTATTATAATGCTATTAAATATGGATATAACAGAACTAAAGTATTAGCTCACGATGAAGAATATTTCTATAAATGGACACATGATGTAGTTAGAGATATTTTATCTAATTATGAATATACAGGAGCTTATATAACTGCTAAATCTAAATCAATTAGTTTTAAAAGTAAGAAAAGAGATAAAAATAATAAAAATAAATTTATCTTTGAAGGTAGATATGAAGCACTTATAGATAAAGAAACATTTGAAAAAATACAAAATATGTTAAATAGTGCTGGAAGTGGAACTGTACCAGTTGAAATGAATATCTTCAAAGGTGTAGTAAGATGTGCTGAATGTGGTGAAACTTTAAGATATGAGCGTAGAGTTTCTAATAAGAAAGATATTATTAGATACTATTGTAATAATAAAAATTGTAATTGTACAAATACGATTAAGCTAGACAGGTTATCAAGTGTAGTTATTAAAGAACTTATGACATTAAAAAGAGTTATCTTATGTCATGAAATTGATTTCTTACAAAAAGCACTTGAATATGATTCAAGTGGTAAATTCATACGAGTGGATCGTACTAAAGAAATTGAAAAATATAATAAAAGAAGTGATGAACTTGATAAGTATATCCAAGTCTTATTTGAACAAAATATAAAAGGTAAAATACCAGAAGCTACATACGATAAGATGATGGAAAAGTATTTAAAAGAAAAGAACCTTTTAAAAGAACAAATAAGAGCTCTTTCTATCCAGGACCAAAATGAAATAAATTGTAGTTCAAGTTATTATAATGAAGCACAACTATTAGTAGAACAATTGAAATTAATTAATGAAGAAAATGCTTTAGAAACTGACACGCTTAGAACTTTTATAAAGTGGGTAACAGTTAAAACCACAAAGAAGGAAAATCAATACAATAAATGTAATTATGCTTTTACATTTAGATATTTAAGATTAGATGAATTAATAAAGGAGTTTTTACAAAATGAAGAATAACAAAGTAGCAATTTATGCAAGATTATCTAGAGAAGATGAAGACAAAATTGATGGCAACAAAGAATCACGAAGTATTGAAAACCAAATTAAAGTTCTAAGTGATTATGCAACTGAGAATGAATTCGATATTTATGAAGTTTATTATGATGATGGAATAAGTGGAGCTACTCAAGAAAGACCTGGATTTCAAAAAATGATGGATGATGCTAGAAAGAAAAAGTTTAACATATTATTAATTAAAGATATTTCTAGACTTGGTAGAACAATGCATCATGTAGGAAAGTTAATTGATGAAACATTTCCTTCACTTAAAATAAGGGTAATATCTATTAATGATAAATATGATAGTGCAACTTATAAAGATGATGAATCTATTGTTATTAGGAATTTCTTAAATGCTTATTATTTAAAAGACTTTAAGAAAAAAATCCATAAATCAGTAAAGCACCGTTCACAAACCAAACACATGAAAACATATGTTAAATATGGATTTTTACCAGATGGTAATGGTGGAACAAAAATTGACCCATATGCTTCTGAAATTATTAAAAGAATATTTAAAGATTATGTTGCAGGTAAAGAGCCAAGAATGATAGTTCGTGAATTAAATCGTGAAGGTATTTTAACTAAAGCAAAATATATTGATGAAGTAATTTGTAAGAAACATAAATATGTTAGAAAAAATTATAAATGGACACAGCAAATGATTAATCAAACTATTAAGGATTATGAATATTGTGGACATGTTGTTAATTTAAGATATAGCCAATTTTATGAACCAGTAACATTAAAAGGAATGCTTCCTCAAATAATTGATGAGGAAACATTTGAAAAAGCTCAAAAGATAAGAATGAGTAGAAATATTAAATATACAGATGTAGCACGTATTGCAGATTTACTTTATGATCCTGAAAGTGGTAAACACCCTTGCTACAGCATTCGAGATTTTAAAGAACCAAAATATTGTTTTAGAGCTTCTGGATATTCGATTTATGTATCACTTGTTCATAAGATTTTATATCAAGATGCAATTGAAGTGATTAAATTATGTTTAGAAAATAAAGAGAAGTTCTACGAATATTACAAGAATAAATTGTTTAAAGATAATGGAACATCAAAGGAAGAACTAACTAATAGAATTAATAAGTTAAATAAAGAATATGAATTATTACTTGAATCATTTGTTTCTAGTAAAGTTTCTGAGCAATATTTTGAAAAGACTTCAACTGAATTAAATAATGAAATAGCTAAATGTGAAGATTTATTAAAAGACAGTGTAGTACAAGAAATTAAGTTTAAGAAGTTCCAAGAGAAATTCAATCAATTTCTAGAAGATATCAAAACAGTTGAAAGTGAAGAATTCTGTATATTATTGATTAGAAAAGTAATAGGTAAAGTAATACTTCATGATTATACTAAGAAATGTTTATTTAATAAAAAATACAAATTAGAAGTTAAATATAAATTTGAACTAATATAAGAAGTAAATGAGCAGTACCCGTATGGAAGATAAAATTGTAGATTTAAGAGATTGTTTGTTTCAATTGAATATTTCAAACAATATAAGGATAAAAGCAAGACATGCTTTCCCTCCAAAAACACAACTAGATGAATTTGAAAAAATAACAGCTATTATAGATGATGATATTTCAAACATTATTAATCAAATGATAAAAATATGCGAGGAAAATAATCATGAAATATAGCGTTAGATTTCTTGATAATTTTGCAATGCTAAAAGATTTAATAGAAATAAGATCAAAAATACTAGATGTATTTTATCCTACTGAAGAACCTGATAAATTCTTATTAATTACAACTTTAATAGATGAAAGATTGCATAAACATTTAGATGTATTAACAAAAGAAGTAGAGGAGGTAGAAAATGTGTAATGTAGCATTTTATATTAGATATCCATACGATGGTGATGGAGGAATTGATGTCATTAAAGAACTAAAAGATTTTTCTCCTTCAAAAGAAGATTGGACTATAAAAGAAGTATTTCAAGATTTTAATTGTTCAGCAAAAAAGGAAAAACCTGAATTTGAGAAATTATTAAATTTATGTAGTAAAAATGAATTTGATATTATTCTAGTTATGGGAATCCATCATATTACAAGAAATACAATTGACTTCTTAAAACTAGAAAGAACACTAACAGATTATGGTGTTAAAATTTATTCAAAATATCAAGATTCTTATGTCGAAATTATTGAATACTTAAATAATAAAAGTATTGAAAATCTAGTTAGTTTTTTAACTTCAAAACCTACAGAAGAAGATAAAATTAACGAAAGATATTCCGAAATGCAATTAAGGTTAGAAACACTTCAAAAAATTAGAATGAGTATAGGAGAATACATAGTGGAACTTAAAGATAAAGACTATCTAATTGAAGCATACGAAATATTAAATGATGTAGAAAGAAATGTATGGCGATATATTAATGAAGGAAAATTTTAGGAGGTAACACATGAAGAAAACTAATGAATATAAGACAATCGATTTAAAAATATTTCCAATTGATTCTGAAGCTTCTCGATATGAAATTAACCAAAAGATTAACGAAATGGCTAAAGAAGGATGGGAACTTGTTGACCAACAAGTATATGATGAATGGCATATTCTATTAACATTTAAAAGATACATAAAGTGATCCACATTTTAATGTGGATTTTTTGTATATATAATGTAATTTTTAATATTGTATGATATAATTAATTGACACATAAATTAGAATTTGTCGATAGTAATCGATAGTTAAACTATAATAAAACGGAGAATTTGTTATGAAAAAAATATGTTGTGTAAACGATATGCCCGGCGTGGGAAAAATTGCTTTGTCGGCTATGATACCTATCCTTGCCGCAAAGGGTATCGACGTTGCTTCCTTGCCAACCGCTTTGGTCTCCAATACGCTTGATTTTGGCAAGTTCGATATTCTCGACACCACCGACTATATGGAAAAGACCGTTGGCATTTGGCAGGAGCTTGGATTTAGATTCGATTGCATTGCCACGGGTTTTATGGTTAATCCTAAACAGATTGACATCGTGGAGCGCCTGATCAATAATCAAGACACCAACAAGCTTCTGGTCGTTGTCGATCCAATCATGGGTGACGAAGGTAAGCTATATAATGGAATGACGGATAATAATGTGGCAATCATGAGAAAACTCAGTTCAAACGCCGATATTTTGATTCCTAACTTTACCGAAGCATGCTTCCTGACAAACCATTTTTATAACGGAGATGCTTTAA
The DNA here is from genome assembly GCA_045119035.1 of Bacilli bacterium. GTDB lineage: Bacteria > Bacillota_I > Bacilli_A > ML615J-28 > CAG-313 > CAYVQA01. Next base: position 116,372 of record JBGVCU010000060.1, read on the forward strand.
GCCACGGTGAAGCAGAAGATTTAATTGAACGAGTTCGTCACCTTGGCAGCAAATCGGTTGTCATCACAAGCGCATCCGTAGAAGGTGAAAACTGCGTTATAGGATATGATCATACAAAGGACGAGAACTTCAAAATCGGATTTGAACTGATAGATGTACGTTTCCCCGGAACAGGAGATATCTTTTCCGCTGTTCTTGTAAGCGACGTGCTGAATGGTGAATCTTTGTATGCTGCTACAAAACATGCAATGGAAACAGTAAGAAACATTATTGTTGATAATCTCGATAAAAAAGATAAGTTTTACGGTGTTGATGTTGAGCGTTACATAAGCGAGGGTAAATTATGAGAATTAAAATTACTTTGGTAGAACAAAAAGGTACTTCTCCATGCCACAGGGGACACAAAGTTGGAGACGTGTTTGATTTTGACACAGAAAGGGGTAAACTGTGTCCAATGGCTGCGCATGTTCTTTTTCCTATGATCGATATCTTGCGCTACGGCGGCGAGTTAAAGAGCAATGTTTTCTGTTGCCCTGATGTCGATACAATAAATGTTTTCAAAATTGAGAAGGTAGATTAAAACAATAACTCTCAAATTCCAATTTATCGG
>JBGVCU010000061.1:0-16455 GCA_045119035.1 Bacilli bacterium
CTAATTTTGAAAGAAGGATTGGTGACTATAGCGAGATGGATCCACCTGTACCCATGCCGAACACAGAAGTTAAGCATCTCAGCGCTGACGATAGTACAATGTGCAAAAATAAGACGTTGCCAGCCTCTTTCTATAATAACAAAAACAACAACATATCGTTGAATGTAATATATCATTTTACTTTATTTTACATAATTAAGAAATTAATTATGTCACTATAAGAGTCTTAACAAAGACCCATTCCTGGAGGATTAGCTCAGCTGGGAGAGCATCTGCCTTACAAGCAGAGGGTCGGCGGTTCGAGCCCGTCATCCTCCACCATTTAAAAAACAAAAATGATATATATGCCGACTTAGCTCAATAGGTAGAGCAACTGACTTGTAATCAGTAGGTTGTGGGTTCAATTCCTATAGTCGGCACCATTTTTGTCCTCGTAGCTCAGCCGGTAGAGCAACTGACTTTTAATCAGTGGGTCGGACGTTCGAGTCGTCTCGGGGACACCATCTTACAACTTAATAAAAAATGTAGTATTAGGACACGAAAGTTACATGCCTGAGTGGCGGAACTGGTAGACGCGCGGGACTTAAAATCCCGTGGTAGCAATACCGTGCCGGTTCGATTCCGGCCTTAGGCACCATTATCCTTAATCGTGGGTCCATAGCTCAGCTGGGAGAGCGCCTGTTTTGCACGCAGGAGGCCGTGGGTTCGAGCCCCATTGGATCCACCATTTTTTGTATATGGCGGTGTAGCTTAGTTGGCTATAGCGCTCGGTTCATACCCGAGAGGTCGGGGGTTCAAGTCCCTCCGCCGCTACCATTTTTTAACACTCATGACTAACACGGACCCTTAGCTCAGTTGGTCAGAGCATCCGGCTCATAACCGGCCGGTCGTAGGTTCGAGTCCTACAGGGTCCACCAATTAAATATTTTATATATAATACGGAGAAATACCCAAGTCTGGCTGAAGGGATCGGTCTTGAAAACCGACAGGGTGTGAGAGCGCCGCGGGGGTTCGAATCCCTCTTTCTCCGCCATTTTTTATATCGCGGAGTAGAGCAGTTGGTAGCTCGTCGGGCTCATAACCCGGAGGTCGTTGGTTCAAGTCCTTCCTCCGCAACCATTAAAGGTTCTGTGGTGTAGTGGTTAACATGCCAGTCTGTCACACTGGAGACCGCGGGTTCAAGTCCCGTCAGAACCGCCATTTACTAATTGGCTCGGTAGCTCAGTCGGTAGAGCAAAGGACTGAAAATCCTTGTGTCGCTGGTTCGATTCCGGCCCGCGCCACCATTTTTATAAAATGACTCAAAAGAGTCTTTTTTTTAAACTTAAAATAAATATGTATATATATCTAAAAAATACTAGCATTTTGCTAGTATTTTTTATTTCTTTAGATATTTACATTTTCTTAAATTCTCTTTACAATAACCGTTATAAAAACAATCCCCACATTTTTCTCTTTGTTTATATAATGTTTTAACTTTATAATTATTCATAATCTTATCCCCCTTATAAGAATAGTATTTCCATTTTTTGGAATATTATACAAAAATAATATGAAATTAGTTGAATTAGTAAGCCAAATACTGTATAATTAAATTAATAAAATTATTGAGGTAAATTGATATGAACAATATAAAAGTATTCTATGATTTACATATTCACACTGCTTTATCTCCATGTGGACAAGATTGTATGATACCAAATAATATAATAAAAAAAGCAACTAATAATGGCTTAGATATTATAGCAATTTGTGATCATAATAGTGTTAAACAACTAATAAATTTTGATTATTTACAAGACCAATCAGATATAATAATTGTTCCTGGTGTTGAAATAACTGTTAATGAAGGCTATCATGTTGTATGTTTATTTCCTAATTTTATAAATGCATATGAGTTTGGAAATGAAATTATTGATAATTTAAATCCATATGAACATGATTTAAGTAAGCTTGGTCATCAAATAATTTTTGATTATAACGGTTGTTATTCACATGAAGTAACTAATGTTACTCACCAACAATTTACAAAAATAACAATATATAAATTAAGAGAATATATTAATAAATATAATGGTGTTATGATATTAGGGCACATTGAAAGATATGATCCTAAGATCTATAATGAAGTCCAAACTATCTATAAAGACTGTTTCGATGCAATAGAAATCAATGCTAGAAGTGACTATAATTCTATTATAAATGAGCATCCTTTTCTATTAAATCATACATTAACTAGAAGTACTGATGCTCATGATTTAGATGTTATTAGCCAGAAAAATAACTTTTTTATGTTAGATAAAGTTTCTATTAAAGCACTATTAAATTTTCTAAAAAATAACAAAATTAAATAAAAAATTAAAAAAATTACTTAACAAATAATTCCTATATAATAAATAACCAACGTAATATTTACGTTGGTTATTACAATTTATTTGATTAAATTTTGAAGAAATTTTCTTACTCCTTCATTATCGCAATCATATTCAGTAATATAATTTGCTTCTTCTTTTACCTTATCTTTTCCGTTTAACATAGCTACACCAATGTTTGCTTCTTTTATCATCGGAATATCATTTAATTGATCACCAAATGCGATAGTAGTAAATTCATTATTATATAGTTTAGACAATTCTTTAACAGCGAAGTTTTTTTCTCCAGATAATGAATAGATTTCACAGCAATAATGATCGTTGTCTAATCCCCAGTTAAATAATTTCATATTCTTTTGTTTTTCAACAATAGATACAAAATGTTCATAACATTCTTTTTTAACATATAAGTTTATTAGTGTTAAATCTTCATTTAAATAATTTGGAAAGTCAATGTCATCAATAATTTTTGTGTCATCTAATTTATGAAACATCCAAAATGGAGCGTTTTCTAGATTGTATCCATATATAGTATTTTCACCAATAGATAATATCATTGTAAAATCATTTTGACAAGTGTTAAATAAATTTGCAATTTCATTTTTATCAATTGTAGCATTAATTTTCTTAAAAGAATTATCATAAGGTTTTAATATTCTTGTTCCATTGTCACAAGCTAATATAAAACTTTTATTAAATTGATTATAAAAATTAATAGCACCTGTAAATGGTCTGCCAGTACATAATACAATAATGTGACCTTCATTAGATAATAAATTCAAATATTTTACTGTCTGTTCTGGAAAAATTTTTGATTCAGGTAGAATTGTTAAATCTAAATCTAAAAAAATCATATATTTCATAGTTTAATCTCCTTTAAAGTAATGTTATAATATTCTTTTCTTTTTTAATTATTTTATCATTGACCATATTAATTAATTCTCTTGATACAGATGGTCTAGGTAATGATAGAATGTTTGCTAATTCAATGATAGATTTTATATAGATAACTCTAGATTTATTTTCCATTGATTTTTCTTCTAGAAAATGTAGAATTCTGTCTCTGATATTTTTATGACAAAGTAGTTTATTTTGTTTTTTAATCTCGATACTTTTATTACATATATTGTGTAAATAAAATTCTAAGAATTGTTCATCTTTACATAATGATAAAAGATTTTCTTTTGTTATATATGCAAGTTTCACATTAGTGGTACAAATACCATGACCAAGAAATCTTCTTTGATTTGTAAAAGCTAAAATATCTCCAAAAAAATCATTATCATTAACAACGGTGATTGTTTCTTCTTTTTCGTTGTAGGTATATGTTTTAATTTCAATTGTTCCGCTGATTACATAATATATTTTGTCGCAAATTTCACCTTCATTAAATAATACTTTATTTTTTCTGTATTCCCTAATTGTAAAATATTGCGTATCATACAAATACTTACTTAAAATGTTATTCATAAAAAAACCTCTTCGTAACATTTGTTACGTAATTATATTATATCATATGTTATAATTAAGTACAAGCAAATAGGAGATTAATCTTTATGAGGAAGATAATATATATAGTTTTGCTAATGGTGCTATTTTTGACAGGATGTACAAACGGTACTGTAGAAAAAAGTGTTTCTATAATTGTTCCAAATGGTACCCCAGCATTAGCTCTTACAACATACTTTGAAAATGATGGAGTTAATTACGAAATTGTAAATGGAAGCGATCCATTAGTTTCTGCATTTACAAACGAAACTCATGATTTTATTGTTGCTCCAGTAAACCTAGGAGCAAAACTTTATAAAGCAAATGGTAATTATTTACATTTTAAAACAATAGTTTGGGGAAATACATATATTGTATCTAAAACAAATATTTCATCGATCAATGATTTAGAAGGAAAATCAATTACAGCGTTTGGTGAAAATTCAACACCTGGAATTGTTTTGAAAGCATTATTAAAGCATTATAATATTAATTGTGATATAACTTATGTTGAAGATGTTTCAACTGCTAATTCTTTATTAATGAGTGGCCAAGCAGAAATTATATTATCAGCAGAACCATCTTTATCAAAAATTAATTCAAGTAATAAGTTTTATATACTTGATTTACAAGAGGAATGGAAAAAAATGACTGGGTCTTTTTCATATCCTCAAGCTGCTATTTTTGTTAGAAAATCTATTTTTGAAAATACTGTTATAAAAAAGCATTTAAATTTGTTAGAAAAAGCAATTATTGATACTAAAAATGCAGAGTATGTTGCTTCTAAAGCAGTTTTAATTGATTCAACCTTTGAAAAATTAGGAGTAAGTACATTAACAAAAGCTATACCAAATTGTCATTTTGAGTTAGTAGATAATGAAAAAACTGCAATCGAATCTTTTTTTAACATTTTAAATGATTTAGGTCTTTCAGCAATGTATGGAAATACAATGCCGGATGATTCGTTCTATGGAAAAACAAGCTAATAGTAAAAACTATTTTAATTTGGCAATATATATTACAGGCATTATTATTATACTTATCATATGGTCAATATTATCAGTTGTTAAAAATAATTTTTTGTTTCCTAATTTAATTCAAATAACTAACTCCTTAGCTATTTTGTTATGTGAATCAAAAACATACATAATGATATTAAATACAATTGGTAGAATAATTTTATCTCTGAGTATAAGTTATGTTATTTCGTTAATAATATTAATGATATATCATTTTTATAAACCTAGTATAAATTTATTTAGACCGTGTCTTACTTTAATGAAGTCAATGCCATTAATTATTATTACGTTATTTATTTGGTTAGTAATGCCAGTATATAATGGAATATATGTTATTTGTGTTTTTATGATTTTACCTCTTATTATTGAAGCATTAATTAGTGGTTATGATTCAATTGATAGTGAAGTCAATGACTATTTAAAACTAGATACAAATGATTCATTTATTTCATTTGTTTGTGTAAAACTCCCTTTATTAAAAAATAACCTTTTACTTTCTTTATTTCAAACACTTGGTCTTAGTTTTAAAGTAATGATAATGTCTGAATATATATTTAATTTGAAAAACAGTATTGGTAAGGATTTATCTAACATAAAAGCAAACTTACAAATGGATTATTTACTTGCATGGGCTATTATAATTATTATATTAGTAACTGCAATTGAATATATTTTAAATAAACTTAAAAAGAAAATAAATTAGAAAGGATTTTTTATATGGTAAAATTTTATAAATGTTTAAATTGTGGAAATGTAATTATTAAATTAATTGATGGGAATATTCCTGTTATGTGTTGTGGATCAAAAATGAAAGAATTAGTTCCTAATACTACAGATGCTGCTGGAGAAAAACATGTTCCAGTTGTTGAAGTTAATGGAAAAACTGTTAAAGTTACAGTAGGTGAAGTGATTCATCCAATGACTGAAGCTCATTTAATTAATTTTGTAGCTTTAGAAACAAATAAAGGTTTATATGTACATCATTTCAAACATACTGATGAACCAATTACTGAGTTTACTTTAGCAGAAGGTGAAGAAGTAATTAAAGTTTACGAATATTGTAACTTACATGGTCTATGGGCTAAGTAATATAAAAGTCACTCAACTTTATTGTTGAGTGACTATTTTTATTAAATTATTTAATTATACCGTATAAATCATATGATGTTGCTTTAATAATTGTAGCTTCGTAAAATTCTCCTACAAGTAAAGTTGAAGTAGCTTTTATATATATACAACCATCAACATCATCTGGAGCATATGCATAACTTCTAGCAACATATGCTTCTTTATCAAAGTCATAATAATCAATTAGGACTTTTAATGTTTTACCAATATATGATTTATTCTTTTCTAAAGATATTAAATTTTGAATTTTCATTAATTCATTATATCTTTTTTTCATAACATTCTTTTTAATTTTAGGTTTCATTTCATATCCAGGTGTATCTTCTTCATCAGAATATGTAAAAATACCTACTCTATCAAACTTTATTTCTTCAATAAAATCTTTTAATTCTTGATAATCATCTTCAGTTTCGCCAGGGAAGCCTACAATAAATGTTGTTCTTAAAATAGAATTAGGAATATTTTTAATTTTATTAATTAAGTTATATATATCTTCTTTCATTCCACGTCTATTCATTGCTTTTAACATATTATTAGAAGCGTGTTGAAGAGGTAAGTCAAAGTATGGTACAATCTTCTCATTGTTAGTCATTACTTTAAGTAGATTATCTGTTACTTCATCAGGATATAAATATAGTATTCTAACCCACTCTACACCTTCGATATTTGCTAATGTAAGAAGAAGATCTTCAGTTAATCCATTTTCCTTTATATCTGTTCCGTATCGTGTTGTATCTTGAGCAATTACTGTTAATTCTTTTGCACCGTTATTTACTAAAACTTTAGCTTCGTTTATTATATCATTAAGAGGTCTACTTACAAAGTTTCCTCTAATTAATGGTATTGCACAGTAACTACATCTATTATTACATCCTTCTGCAATTCTAATATAAGCAGAATGTGGTAAAGTTGTTAACATTCTGTTTGTGTAATCAAATAAATATGATTCATTACTTTTAGTTATTTGTTTAAAAACCCTATCTATTTGTTTATAATCTTTAATTGGAACAAAATAATCAACCTCAGGCATGCTTTCTTTTAAATTATCTAAATATCTTTCAACTAAGCATCCCATTGCGATTAATATTTTACCTTGTTCTTTATACTCAGACATTTCTAAAATAGTATCAATTGCCTCTTTTTTTGCACTTTCAATAAATCCACATGTATTTACTACAAGAATATCAGCATCTTCAATTTCATTTGTTATTTCGATATTATATTTTTTAGCTACACCTAGGAATAGTTCAGTATCAATTTGATTCTTAGAACATCCAAGTGAAATCATTCCTAATTTCATAAGTGCCTCCTATTTTTTATATATTTGATTATACACTATTTTATAAATTTTTTAAATTAATATGTATTATAATTTATATATTACTAATATTTTGACTAATCATTAATTTTTTGATATAATATAAATATAGAAATAAAAAGGAAGGTATATATATGAAATTTATTGTTGAAACATCAGCTCGTCACGTACATGTGAATGCAGAAGATTTTAAAATATTATTTGGAGAAAATGCAAGCTTAACTCCTAAAAAAGATTTATCTCAACCAGGTCAATATGCTTGTGAAGAAAGAGTTACAATTGTTGGACCTAAAAAATCTCTTCCAGGTGTATCTATTTTAGGGCCTTTTAGAAAAGAAACTCAAGTAGAATTATCAGCAACTGATGCTAGAAGTATTGGTTTACCAATTGCCGTTAAAGAATCAGGAGATTTAGAAGGAACTCCAGGATGTAAAGTTGTTGGACCTTGTGGAGAAATTGAAATTTCAAAAGGTGTTATTGTTGCAAAAAGACATATTCATGCAACTATTAAAGATGCAGCTGAATTAGGTGTTAAAGATAAAGATGTTGTATCTGTTAAAGTTGAAACTAATGGTCGTTCATTAGTATTTGGTGATGTTGTTGTTAGAGTTAGCGATTCATATGCACTTGCTATGCATATTGATACTGATGAATCTAATGCTGCATTATGTTCAAATGGTACATTAGGGGAAATTGTAAAATAAATAGTTACATAAGTGTATCAAAATATATATGATACACTTATTATTTTGAAAAACAGAGGTATTTTATGGGCAAATTATATCTTAGTTCTAGTAATTTACTAGAAGATTTAAATAATGATTATGATGTTATAGTTATTGGTGGTGGACATGCTGGTATTGAAGCCGCTTTATCTTGTGCTAGAAATAATTTTAAAACATTAATGATATGTGGTAATTTTAAACGTGTTGGTAATATGCCATGTAATCCATCCATTGGTGGTCCTGCAAAAGGAATCATTGTACGAGAAATAGATGCACTTGGTGGAGAAATGGGGAAAGCCGCTGATTTAACTGCACTTCAATTTAAATTGTTAAATTCATCTAAGGGTCCTGCAGTAAGGGCATTACGTGTTCAATCTGATAAAGTTGAATATCCAAAGTATATGCAAAATATAATTTTAAATCAATCTAATTTAGATGTTTTTGAAAATTTAGTTGATGAATTAATTGTTGAAGAAGGTATATACAAAGGTGTTATAACAGAAGATGGAACTAGACTATTTTCTAAAACAGCAATTATTACTACTGGAACATATCTATCATCAAGAATTTTAGTTGGTAAAATAACAACTCCTAATGGCCCTGATGGAGAAAAAACAAATTATGGATTATCTAAATCTTTATTAAATAATGGATTAACATTAAAAAGACTTAAAACTGGAACTCCAGCTAGAATAGTTACTAAATCTATTGATTTCTCACAAGCAAAACTTGAACCAGGAACTGATATTCCTTTAGCATTTAGTTATGAACATGATCCAAAAGATTTAATTCCATTTGAAAAACAAGTTCCATGTTATTTAATATATACTACACCTAAAACACATGAAATTATATACAGTCATTTAAATGAATCAAGTATGTATTCTGGTATTGTAGAAGGTGTTGGTCCAAGATATTGTCCTTCTATTGAAGATAAACTTGTACGTTTTAAAGATAAAGAAAGACATCAGTTATTTTTAGAACCAGAAAGCTTATCAATTCCTGAAACATATGTGCAAGGTTTCTCAACATCTATGCCTCATTATGTTCAAGAACAAATGATTAAAAGTTTACCGGGATTTGAAAATGCTGAAATTGCAAAATTTGCATATGCAATTGAATATGATGCTATCGATCCTTTAGAACTTAAGCCAAATCTTGAATGTAAAAAAATTAAAAATTTATTATTTGCTGGACAAGTAAATGGTACAAGTGGATATGAAGAAGCAGCTTGTCAAGGTTTAATGGCTGGAATTAATGCTTGTCTAATTTTAAGAAATGAAGATCCTTTTGTATTAAGAAGAGACGAAGCATACATTGGCGTTTTAATTGATGATTTAATTACTAAAGGAATTCAAGATCCATATAGAATGTTAACTTCTCGTGCAGAATATCGCTTAATTTTAAGACATGATAATGCTGATGCTAGACTTACTGAATATGGTTATAAATATGGTTTAATTAAAGAAGAAAGATATAATAAATTTATTATTAAACAAGATTTATTAGCATTTGAAAAAGAACGTTTAGCTAATATTAAAATAACTCCTAAAGCCCATGTTAATGAATATTTAGAATCTGTTAACAGTCAACCTTTACTTGATGGTATAAGTGCAGTTCAACTTATGAAACGACCTGAAATCACTTATAAAGACATTATTAGTTTAACAAATCTTGAGAATCCTTTACCCATTGAACTTCAAGAACAACTTGATATTGAAATAAAATACGAAGGATATATAAATAAAGCATACAAGGATGCAAGTAAAGTTTTAAAACTTGAAACAAGAAAAATACCAGAAGATATTAATTACTATGATATACCTAATCTTGCTAGTGAAGCTAGAGAAAAATTAAACAAAATAAGACCATTGACAGTTGCTCAAGCTAATAGAATTAGTGGTGTTAATCCAAGTGATATATCAATTTTACTTGTTTATTTAGAAAGCAGAAATCGTAATGAATAATTTAAAGAGTATAACTAATATAACAAAAGAAATGGAAGAACAATTTGAAGCATATTACGAAATTTTACTTGAAGAATCTCAAAAATATAATTTAACTTCAATCACATCTAAAGAAGATGTTTATTTAAAACATTTCTATGATTCAATTTTATTAGTTAAAAAAATTGATATAACTAATAAAACAATAATAGATGTAGGAAGCGGAGCAGGATTTCCAGGAATTCCGCTTAAAATTGTTAGTCCATCAACTAAAATTACACTGGTAGAGCCAACAACTAAAAGAGCCAACTTTTTAAAAATGGTTATTGAAAAACTAAATTTAAAAGATATCAAAGTGATTAATGATAGAGCAGAAAATATAATAAATGATTATAGAGAAAATTTTGATTTTGCAACAGCAAGAGCGGTTGCACCTCTTAATATTCTTCTTGAACTTCTTACTCCGTTTGTAAAAGTGGGAGGAAATATTATTGCGCTTAAAGGAAGTTCTTATCAAGATGAGTTAGATGTATGTAATAATGCCTTTAAAATGCTTGATGTAAAAATAAGTAATATTTATCACGAAGAATTACCAGAAAATCAAGGATCTCGTCCAATAATTGTTATTAATAAAATTAAAAAAACAAATATTAAATATCCAAGAGCTTATGCTCAAATAAAGAAAAAACCACTATAGGAGGTATATATGATACAATTTAAATTAGAAGATGTAATCACGTTTAAAAAAGCTCATCCTTGTGGTGGATTTGATTGGATTGTAAAACGAATTGGTGTTGATATGAAATTAGAATGTAAGACATGTGGAAGAGTAATAATGATACCAAGAATAGATGTTTTAAAAAGAATAAAAATTAAAAACAATTAAAAAGGTAGATACATTTATGTATCTACTTTTCTTTACCCATAAAATGACAAATTATTTACTTCAAATTTGATAAAATATTCAAAAGAGGTAAATATATGTTTAAAAAAATAAATCTTATTCTAATTAGTTTTTGTTCTATCTTAGTTATAAATTATAATATTGGCTATAGTTTATTTATCCCAATAGCATTATTTTATCTATTAAAAGATATTAAAGATATATATTATATTATTATTTTTTCACTACTAAGTATATTATTATTTAACTTTAATATTTATATTTATTTAATTAATATTGGACTAATACTTATTTCATATTTTCTAATTAAATATCTTGTCAAAAAACCAGTCGATATTCTTTCTAATAAGATGTTACATATCATAACATATTTTATAATATTTTTTATTTGTTTTATATCGAATAAGATATTATTTAATTATCAATTGATTAACTCAATTATATATAGCTTTTTTAGTTTGTCAATTTATCTTTTTTTAGAGTATACACTAATTTCTTTTTTTAAAAAAGAACATAATAATAGTATTATATTCTTAGATGTTTTTAATGCATTATTAGTAACATTAACAACTAGTGTAATAGAATATAATAATATTAATATAGGTATATTACTATCTGTTATTTATACAATAATATTATCTAAAAAATATCAACATATAGCATCTTTTATATTTAGTTTTATATCTATGGTATTTTATATTTTTGTCCTAAAGGAAAATATTTGTTTATTTTTACCAATTATATCATCTTTTAATTTACTTCCTAGTATATATTCACTAATATTATTTAATGTATTTTGTGTTATTGGAATTTATACAACTAATATTTATAGTAATGAATATATATTATATTTTATGTTAATATCTGTCGTAATAGAACTTATTTCACCATTTATGAATATATTAAAAAAGGAAGATAAAATTGATTATAATTTAATTGAGAAAAATCTATCTAAAAAACTTAGCAATGATATTAGTAATATTAATAGTTTATTTGATAGTATAATTACTATATTTAAAAAACCTCATGATTATAATAAAAGATTAGAAAACGAAATAAACAATATTTTTGATTTACATTGTAAAAATTGTTCAAGTAAAAAAGAATGTTTTAAGCTATATCAAGGAAGACATTTTGATTTATTTAAAAATGCTATATTAAATATTGATTCAAATGATTCGTTTTATTCATATTGTGTTAAGGGAGAGGAAATAAATAAATATATTAATAGTATAAAAGATATAAAAGAATTAGAAAAATCAAATATATCTAATAATAATCTAATTTCAGCAATAAGTTGTATGAATAATTGTATTAAAAAAATGAATGTTGAACTTAATAATCGAAATATTATAGATTTAAATATGTTAACACATATAATAAAATCTATTAATTACTATGGAGTTAATATAATTAACTACAAGATATTAAAATATGATATTGATGATTTTTTAATATCTATTACAACAAGTAATTTAGATAAATCAACTTCTATTGATGTTATAATTAATATTTTCGAAAATGTATTAAAGAAAGAAATTAGTATAAAACATGAAATAAAGGATAATTTAAATATATATTATATTTATCCAAAACTTTCTATTGATATTATTTATGGATACGCAACTTTATCTAGTAATAATAATTATAATGGTGATAATTATTTTATTAAAGAAGTTAGTAATGCTAAACTTTTAATAGGTCTTTCTGATGGTATGGGAAAAGGTAAAAATGCTTTTATACAAAGTAATAAAACTTTAGAGTTAGTAAATTCTGCAAGTAATATAAATATTAATTTTGAAACATCTTTAAATGTCATTAATTCATTTTATAATATTCAAGATTATTTTGAAGATTATGCAACTCTTGATTTATTATATATAGATAGAATTAACTCTATATGTGATATATATAAAATGGGAGCAACTTCTTCATATATATTACATACTGACAATTCATTTGAAAAAATACTAAACAAATCACTTCCATTTGGAATTGATACAGATGTATTAAAACAAACAGTTTCTTTGAATAGAGGAGATATTATTTTTATATCAAGTGATGGTATATTCGAAAATATTACAAAAGAAAGTGAGCTATTAGAATTTTTAATAAATATAAAAGATGAAGCACCAAAACAAATAGCTTACAGTATAATAGATTATACCGTAAAACAAAAAACATTAACAAAAGATGATATGAGTGTAATAGTTGTTAAGGTAAAAGAATAGCAATTTTTTCATAAATATAGTATAATTTAAGTAGAGAGGCGCTTTATGAAGAAACTACTTGAAATATATAAAAATAAAATAATAACTAATATTAAAGAATTTAGCGATGATTATTACTATTTTTATAATTATGATGAATTATTTGGTATTAGTAAATCAATTAGTAAAACTGAATATGAATTATTAAAATTATCTTATCAAGAAAAAGTAATATATAATAAAGATTCTAAACTTCAAAAATTATATGAATTCTTATATGACAATAATTCTTTATTGCCTAAAAAAACAAAATTAATTATGTATCCTTTTCAAAAAGAAATAGATCATATTGTTACTGAGATGTTAGAAAGTATTTTTGATATTACAATACTTGACTATAAAGATATAAAATTAGGCTTTATCAAAAATTTATTTGATGTTGATATATTTGAAATTTTTGACAGTTTAACTATTGATATCAATAAAGACATATATGTTCATGATGCAGGATATATTGAATCATTAACAGGAAAAGAATTAATTACATATATTGAAGGATATAGAACTTCTAATAAAGTAATAAAAAATAATTCTCAAGTAGTAGACTTAATATATGATCCTAATATTAATAATTATTCTGAATTTATTAATATATGTGTTAAGAAATTAATTTATCCAATAAAAGAGTATATTGATTTAGTTCATTCTTTATTTAAAAACGATTTAAATGTTTTAAAAACATCTAAAGAATTATATATTAATAGAAATTCTATTCTAATGAAAATTGAACAAATTGAATCAAAAATAGGTCTTAATATTCAAAAATTTCAAAATGCCTCTGCTATAAAATTTTTACTTGCAATTGCTAGACTTTAACAAAGTGTCAAAAATAAATAAAAAAATAAAACAAATTGTCTAATGACTATTTGTTTTTTTTATTATATAATATTTACGTAAAATATAAAAATAAGGAGTATATTTATGGCAACTGTAGAATTAACAAATATTAATAAGATCTATGACAATAAAGTTCAAGCTGTATTTGATTTCAATTTAAAAATTAGAGACAGAGAATTTATCGTATTCGTAGGACCTTCTGGATGTGGTAAAACTACTACACTAAGAATGATCGCTGGGTTAGAAGAAATTACAAGTGGAGAATTAAAAATTGATGACGTTGTAATGAACGACGTAGCTCCAAAAGATCGTAATATTGCGATGGTATTCCAATCATACGCTTTATACCCACATATGACTGTATATAACAATATGGCATTCGGATTAAAATTAAGAAAATTTGCAAGAGATGAAATTGATCGTCGTGTAAAAAATGCTGCTGAAATTTTAGGTTTAACTCAATACTTAGAACGTAAACCTAAACAATTATCAGGGGGGCAACGTCAACGTGTTGCTTTAGGACGTGCAATCGTACGTGATGCAAAAGTATTCTTAATGGACGAACCTTTATCAAATCTAGATGCTAAACTTCGTGTTCAAATGAGAGCTGAATTAATTAAATTACATGAAAGACTAGGAACTACTACAATTTATGTAACACATGACCAAATTGAAGCTATGACAATGGCATCAAGAATCGTAGTTATGAAAGATGGTTGGGTACAACAAATTGGTTCACCAAAAGAAATTTATGACAATCCTAATAACGTATTCGTTGGTGGATTCATTGGAACTCCTCCTATGAACTTCGTATATGGTAAAGTTAAAGAAGATAAAACATTTGAATGTGGAAACCACAAATATGGTGTTCAAAGACTTGCTATTCCTGAAGATAAATATAGTGTATTAGAAGAATTAGGATATGTTGGAAACAACGTAATCTTAGGTATTAGAGCAGAAGATATTTATGATGCAGAAGCTCATGAATTATTAGATAGAGAAAATGTATTAGATTTAAAAATTGACGTTGCTGAACTTTTAGGATCTGATTCACAAGTTGCTGTTAAACTTTCTGGAACAGATGCAGCTGGTCAAAACGTTACTGCTAAAATCAAAGCTCGTGATGACATTCATATGGGAGATAATATTAAATTACACTTCGATATGTCTAAATGCCATTTCTTTGATATGGTAACTGAAAGAAGAGTTGTTAAAGGTGGAGCAAGATATACTCAACCTGAAGCAATGTATCAAGAAGCACCTGTTGCTGAATAATAATAAAAATAAAGTCATTTAAGGAAACTTAAATGACTTTTATATAAAAGGATTAATTATGTTAGAATTTATTAACAATAATAAATTAGAATTAAGAAATTTATTTTTAATAATATACATTATAATGTCTTTGTTTACATTATTACTATATAGAATAGATAAACACAAAGCAAGAAAGAATAAATATCGAATTAGTGAAAAAACTCTATTAATAACTCCATGGTTATTAGGTTCATTTGGTGGAATATTAGGCCTTTATTTAGTTAGACATAAAACTAAACATTTTTATTTTGTATTAAACAATATATTAGCGTTTTTAATTCATGTGTTAATATTTATAAAGTTTCTTTTATAGTTATAAATTTTACAAATTTGAAAAAATAGTATATAATATATATATGTATATTATATACTTTATATGGGCTAGTTATGGATTCGATTGGCTATTGACGGTGAGGTAAGCATATCGTGGTCGTGCACGTTAAAACACTCTAGGTTAAAATAACCGGAAATCAAAATTACGCTTTCGCTTGCTAAGCTATAAGCAAGTAATATAATTTAATATTATATTTCATTCTCTATACTCCTTGTCTACGTGGAGAATAGGGGACTAGAGAGTAGACTTTGATGAATGCAACGCTTTTTGCAAAGATTCGAGATTTAAGAGCTAGTATATATAATGTTTTGTTTATTTCCAATATATATATGAAACTAATGAATAAACTAAGTATGTAGAAAGCCAAGCAAGACGTAGTTAAGACCGGGGTTCAAATCCCCGCTAGTCCACCATATTGAAAGAACCAGATTGATACAATGTGTCAGTCTGTTTTTTTATGGGTTCAAATCCCGCCGTCTATAGTTTTGTTTAAGAATTTAGGCTCCAGGAGTGATTTTTTGTTAAACTCCTTAGAGCCTTTTTTTGTTGATGTAGATGCAGTGGTGACGAAAGGTGACGATAGATGACGAAAGGTGACGATTGAATTAAGTACTTGTTAACAAAAAATTCACAAACAAAATGGTTTAAATTAATTGCTATAAATGTCAAGTTAAATATCCTCAATTTTGTTCATTTAACTATCCTCAGTTTGTAAAGGTTTAATTTTATCTTTTATTCTATATGATTGACCAGTTATATTAAATAAATATGAGTAATGTAATATTCTATCTAAAATA
>JBGVCU010000062.1:0-4866 GCA_045119035.1 Bacilli bacterium
AAAAGATGAATAATCGAGCAGGTCATATTAAATCAAATTTATCAGGAGAAATGGCATATAATTCATTTGTTCCTGCTCCTTTGCCACCTAATCCTCCGATTGAACTAAATGATGAAATTATAAACTTACTAATCAAAGCTAATTCAAAACTTTCTTTACTAGAAGGTCTTGCCTTAAGAATTAAAAATATCGAATTATTTATCTCGATGTATGTACATAAAGAAGCATTAATGTCTTCACAAATTGAAGGCACTCAAGCAACTTTAGAAGATGTTCTCGATCCAACCATTAATAGTAAAATGTATTAACGCCAAATTTGTAACCATGTTTCGCCAATTTAGTTTCCACTTAAAAGAATTTGGGTTTGCGTCAGTTAGTTTCCACAAATGGGTCAGGTTTAAACCTGACCCATTTGGTTTATTTAATTAGTTTTTTCTGAGTTAATTTTCTCCGATATTAGTGATTTTAGATCATCATATTGTTTACTCTTTTCCTCCATAATTATCTTTTGCTTTTCAAGTTCTTCCTTGAGTTTGATTAGATCCTGATTAAGCTTTAGATTTTGTATTTCTTGTTCCTTTAACTCTTTTTGATATTTGATAATTGCGTTCTCTTTTTCTTGTATAATTGAATTCAATTCCTCCATTGTGCTCTCGCTTTTTTCTATTAAGCTATTGATTAATTTGGAAGTTTGCTTCTCAATTTCATTACATCTAGTATATTTACACTGATAAGCTACCTTTGCCAATTCAGCTGCTAAGCCATCAATTAGTTCTGTACCTACTTCCTTAAATAACTCTTCTTTTTGTCTTTCAATGTCTTCTTTTTCGATTTGTTTTATTAATTTGGTTATCGTGCTAAATGAACCTCCTTTTACTAAATCATACACATTTCTAATGGTGATTTTGCTACCATTTTGGTTTAAAAACACTATTGCTTTTCTAACATCTTCAATTTTTACAGACATGCTTATATCCTTATAAGTTTTATAAAAATCCTATATATTAAAGTTTATATATTTATTTGATTATTTTATAAACTGTAACGTTATGTTACGTTATCGTGTTATCGTAACAATTACAGTAACATGTTATGGTCTTTATTACTGTATCTTGTTACTGTTCTTCATTTTTCGTATCTGATTTAATCTCTATCTTTTCTCGATTTCTTAAAGATTTACCATCAAGCTTTACTCTTATTGCTCCATCATTTAAACGATCGATAATGGCGTCTGTAAGGTAATTATTACCGAAATAGGTATACCAGTTCTCAATCGAACGCTGACTAACTAGTAATAATGAGCACTGAGTTTTCATTAATGCTTCAAGTAAATCCTTTAAATACTTAGCTTCATTGGTATTAGCGTTTATTGCAATTAAAGCATCATCAAGTATTAGCAGTCTATGTTTTGCTAGATGTTTTAAGTATTCTTGGTAGTTATCGTAATTATTATTTATAAAGCCTAACTTGCTTATTACGTTGTCATAAAACTCATAATAGGCACTCAGATTTTTTTTAATTACTAGGTTCAGAATATATTTGGCTAAAGTAGTTTTTCCTGTGCCTGTAAAACCTGTAATAGTTATTGCTCTACATTCCCTATTAACAATAGAGTTTATAATTACTTCAAGTTCCTTTATACAAATAGGAGAATCAGCATTCTGTATTTTATTAAGCTCTTGTTCTGCCAATCCTGAACGTTTATTTAGTTTATTAAGCAAGCTAATGTCACTTTTAGATTTATATAACTTAAGCATGCGGTGCATTTGATCTGCAAAGCTTAGTTGGGCAAACTCCATATCACCGCAACATTCATAATAAATTTCCTTCCAACGCTTTAGATGCATGTTTTTAAATAAATCATTAAGTTCTTCATTGGTATGATTTGAGATAACTCCATTATTTTGTTTGGCTGTCATTATTTTTTCCTCCATAATTAATCTGTATACGAACTAGAACCACGTAAATCACTATGCGGTATTGTTGATGTTTCTTCTGTTTTTGGCATTTCAAGGCTATGATCTTGATCTAACAAGTTTTCTATAATATTTATGATTTCATGGTATTTTGTCTCTTTTATTCCATTGATATATTTAAGTATTTGGGTTATTTTGGATTCAAAGACAGCGTATTGATAACAAGTACCTACAATACGATTTGAATTACGAGACTTGTCTAATAGCGATAACTTCTTTTGAGAGTAAATACGAACAATTAACGGCTCTAATTCACTAATAAACTTGTAAGGTTTTAACTTAAATTCTTCCTTAAATGACTCTAGTGTTCTTTGCATAACCTTTTCATCTTCTCTCATATATTTCTCATGTTTATGCCTGATTATTCGAGGATTTATAGCTGTATCAAATTCATAGGTATCGATAATTTTTAAGGTATAGACATCCTTAAAGACTAAGTTTTTACCATCCTCATAACAAAGGACTGGTTTACCAACAAGTTTTCTTCCTAAGAAGTAATCAGCTTTTTGGTATCTAACATAACCACGTTGAGACACATGTAAGGTTTTGGGAATTTGGCAAATTACTGGAAGAGTTGGTAGTGGTGCTAAGAACTTTTTTTCCTTTGATTCAAAGAAGACTTTTCTTGAGAAGTCTAAATTACTAATGTTGGTGTTATTTATAAGCTCAACATCTTTTAAGAGTTTTTGGTTATATTCTTCGATATTGTCTGCTACAACATAATCCTTATTAATAACTTGACAATTAAGCTTACTGTCTTGAGCCAATCGAGCCACTCTTTCAATCATTCCCTTATTTCGAGGTGCCCCAAAATTGGAAAGTATCATTTCAAAGCCATATACATTGCTTAAATATCTCATTGTAGGATTAGGAGTATTAGTAAGATAACGTTTATTGCTCTTTTTAAATTTCTTAATTTTTTGACTGATGGCAACGTCATTATCAGCATGTACTGTTGATGGAACACCACCAAAGTACTCAAGACTTTTTATGATTAATTCTGCCCATGATTTGGTTGTTGCATTAGGAGCTGCATAAATAAATACAAGACCAGAATAACTTAAAACGGAAACCAATAATCTAACTTCGTGTGTTACTTTATCTCTTGTATGGTAGGTATAAACTCCACCAACGCCGTCAATTTGCATTCCTGACCCCTTTGAATTAAACTCTATACTTGCTGTATCAGAAAGGTTGCTTTTATTGCTAGGATGTTCCTTTTTAAACATCGTAACTCTACGTTCAAAGGTTCTTCTGCTCATTACTCCTTGAGGAAATTCTTTTTCAATACTTAAATCAACTTTACAGGTTTCAAGAAGGTAGATTTTTTCATAAGCATCGGCGTAAGTTCGTTTTTGTTGCTTTGAGTTAGCTCTTGGAGGATAAATATAATTTAGAACCTCTTCCCAATTAGGCTCAATAAAGTCATATTTACCATTAATATTTAATACTTTCTTGACTTCATCATCTTTTAGCTCATTAAGATCTGTAATATTATTAATGCCTGCAGCTCTAAGCTTGTTAATATACTTGACTACAATGGTATGTGAAATATTAAATTTACTAGCACATTTTCGTAATGAAATAGAAGGATCAAGGGAAAGAGTGTTAAACACTTCCCTAATAGTAGAAATATCCATAATGCTTCTCCTATCTTTAAAAAAATTTTAAAATTAAAGTTTAAATCTTAAGCTTTGCTTAAGATTTGAGAGCATTATGAAGTAATTTAGCCATTCTAATATGCTAGTATTGTGGGATTTAAAACACAATATAAAGTGTTTTTAAATTATTAAAATACTAAATATTGAATTAACTACTCTTAACTAATTTAAGATTGCAATATTTCAACCGTAAGAAATGCTGTTTTATAATTAAATTGGTTATTATCTTTAATGAAGTTAGCAATTTTGTCTTTAATGCTATTATAAAGACGTTTCACATTTGCAATAAAACCAAACTCTTTATTAAGATTCTTGCCTTCATTAGCAGCAGAACATAAGCTAACTAATAAACCAATTTCAATTCGATGGCGTAGAAAGAAGAAAGGAGGTTTTATGGAAATAGTTTTTACCGAGCAATCTGAGTTATAGCAGAAGTATCTTGGTATTAAAATTATTATAGGGTCACTAAAATCTTTGGTAATCAAAATTCTTTGATAATATCCATGCTTATGCATGGCTTTATTACATTTAGGGCAACAGCAATTGCCTATTTTGATAAACTTATAGACATTTTTGCCATAGATAAGACGTGGTAATTTTTCAAAATTACCACATTGTGATAAAATATTACTCATATCAATATATTTAATGCGCCTGAGCTTAATTTCTAGATTGTTCAGTCGCATTCCTAATTTATTCAGTTTTTCAATATTCTTCTAAAGTAAAACTCTTTAGAAACCAACGTCGCTATTTTATAAAATTTTTCATCAATAATCACGTGTAAAGTTAATAGAGCTAAGGTTCCCTAATCTAGACATTTGGGATTTTTTTTCTTACTTATTCTATCGGAAATCAAAGTTTTGGGCTTAGTCAAAGTGTAACAAAATCGGCTGAATCACCTAAATTGTTACAGTTTTACGGCATATGAGTGGAAACTAACTGGCGATACGTTAAAAAAGTGCGTGGCGGAGAGTGGAAACTTTGTTGCTTTAATACATTTTAATATCTAACCACTAAAAACAATAAAATTACATTTAATATTTAAATAAGTGTTCAATAATTAGTGAATTTTTAATCAATTTAAATTTAATTCATATATAATAAGCAAAAATATTTTTAATTCTCGTGAGGGACATATGCGCTTTTCATTAATAGCTGCTTTATTGTTATCAATTACTGCATCTACTGCTCAAGCAGATAATTTATTAGATATATATCATTTAGCACAA
>JBGVCU010000063.1:0-3009 GCA_045119035.1 Bacilli bacterium
TTATCAATCATGCTCCATATTATCATTTGAATTCTTATATCTACTTCATCATTTACACCTCTAGTTACATATCTATTATCTTTCTTGAACATATTTCTTTATCTCCCTATAACAGAAAAAATCTTAATCACTATACTTATATCAATTAAGACTTTTAGATTTTATTTATTTCTTGTTTTAACATTTCAATGAATCCTTCTGAAAATACTTTTCTGCTTATTGACTCTTTTATTAGCTCTATTAGTTCTAGTTCTGTTACATCAAGACTTCTTGGAATATATGTTTCATCACCTCTTCTAGTAGCTTTGTAGACACAGAACCTTACTTCATCTCGCTTTAGTTCTTTGATGTAGATTTTCTCTATTGAGTATGTGTACTCTCCTTCTCCAACTTTCCCTTGGCTTTTTATCTTGCAATATTTAGTTTCCTTGATTATCTTTTCTTCACTCTTCTTAGTCATGTTATTTACTCTCCTCATCTTATTCTAGTAGGAACTTAGAAAGTTCTTCTGTAGTTACTACTACAATTGCATAATCACTCGAAAGCAAAAATAGTGAAGAAGTCCAATTAACTCCTTCCTTACATTCAATAATATCAGTATATTCTGGTATTAAACCTTGTAACTTATCTTTCTTTAACATTTCGATAACAACGATATTTTCTGCTATAACTATATATCCTCCTAAATCTTTCTCTATATCTCTATTAGCTCCATAATTTTCACCTAATACATTAATGACGTCTAAAACATTACTGATTACTTCTATAGGATATCCTTTTAATTGATTTTTTAAATAAACCTTTTTCATTATAAATTTCTCCCTTCTAAGAAAGTAAAAAACTTTTACTTGTATACATAAATACAAGTAAAAGTTTGTTTTTCTAAGTTAATAATATATATTTAATTTATCTTTTAATACAGTAATTAACCTAATTCTAATATTGTAATTTAAAAGTGTTTTTGAAGATTTCTACAAAAAATTTACGAACCTTCTTGTATTGTTCAATCAAATTATCTTCATTTTTAATCCCTTATATTCATGATATTTTTTTATCCATTATCATAGAAATAATATATAACACTAATACTGGTGCTACTAATAATGAAGTACATACTATACCAATACTTACTGAAATATTTGTAGCTATGATTCCTATAATCGGTCCACCTAAAATTTGACCTAAGGAATTCATTTGTCCATTTATAGAAAGCACAGTAGCTCTAGAATTATCATCTATATGCCCATTTAACCACGCACTGAATATAGGTTCATTTATAATTCTAAAGGTATTTGTTGCCAAATAAGCTATTAACATTAAACTAAAGTTTCTTGTAAGAGCAAATATCAACATAGACGATATATAAAGTATATTTATGCATAATAATAGTTTTCCATTTTTCCTATTATCCTCATTCTTAAGATTCTTTGCCATAAAATGCATTACTATGAAGCTCAATATCATTCCTAAAATTCCAAAAATTCCAAACCAAGTCACTGAACTAAGGTTTCCAAGTTTAGGAAGTGTAGTATCTTGTAAAAAATGCGCATTAGAAAGTCTATCATAACCTTCACTTGATAATCCATAAAATAAAGTTACTGCAAGTAAAATCATAATTATAGATTTACTTTTTACAAATTTAAGACCAGATTTAAATGTATATACCATCTTTTTGAATGTATTTAAATCCCCAGGAGCAGATGGTTTAAAATTATTTTCTGGCATATATAACCATAAAAATAATGCAAGAATTATAAATAAAACTCCACTAACTATAATAGGAAGCCTTACAGAGAAATTAGCTATTACAGTGCTTAGTACTATTCCAATAAATGCTCCTATCTGCCCTGCTTGTGCTCCCTTTATATAAATTTCATCTAAATCTTTATTCTTCTCTTCTTCCGCAATCCAAGCTTCAAGCGAGCCACTGATAAAAGTAGACCCTAATCCCCATACAATCTGTGCTACAAGTACGAAAATAAAACTAGAAATAGAACCTTCTAAAATAAATCCCACTCCTGTTAAAACTCCCCCAATAACAATAGATAGTTTACGACTATACACATCTGCAACTATACCTGTAGGAATTTCAAATATAAAGCATGCTAATTCCAAAGTAGTTCCAACAAGTATAAGCTGAAGTGGATTTAAATGAACTATTTCAATGTGATACACTATCATAACTGTAGCTACTAACGAAAAACACATTGCTGTAATAGCTGAAAATAATAAATAAGTTTTATATGCTGAAAGTTTATTAACCATTAATCATCACCATCCTAGTATTTCTTAAAAAATTTGTTTGTTTTTCATAATCTTCATATTTAAATATATAAATCATCAAAATAATCTCCTTAAACAAAAAAAGCTGTAAATGAACATAATTCACTTACAGCCTCATAATCATATAACCTAAATATAAACATAAAATATAGAACTTTAATTATATAACTTATGATTAAGCTATTCAAATTAAAATCTTATACCATATCTATATATAGCAAAAATAGACATAAAAATACCGTGTTTAGAACACGGTTTTCCTATCCTGCAAATAAAGATGTAACATGCTCATTATAATACTAATTATTTTTAGAGTACACAAATAAACATGGTAATATCAATATTATCAATAATTGATTCTACCACAAATAAACCTTGAGTTATTCAAGATTTTTCATATACTTTTAAAAATAATCCTTATTCAGTTAATTTAATTAAAAATTACCTCTTTGCGCATATTTACAACACCTTTACATTTATATTTTTTATGCTTATATTTTAGTATAATTATAGTATATATAATTTTAAAAATTTTTTCAATGCTACAGATTCTGAAAAACAAATTCTAATTTTCTCAAGTAGTGAAAAATGAAGAATCTATAAATAAAATTAAAATACCCAACAAAAATTCAAACTTTAGATTTTTGTAAGTTTCATTGCAAAAATTAAAGCACACCTATCGTCCATTTATATATCCAATTCTATCCAAAACCTCATTTATTTATG
>JBGVCU010000064.1:0-2298 GCA_045119035.1 Bacilli bacterium
TTTGTGTTTATCGATAGATTCATTTAACACATCTATTTTTCTACGATATAATTCAGTTTGTTCACCCATACCACTCATATTTTTACCAAAATTATCAGTGGTTGTATCAATAGAACCAATTTGTTTATCCAATAATTTTAAGTCAGTTTCTAATCCATCTATTTCTTTACTGAAACTATCGAACTTTAAATCTTCAAATGAATCATTTAATTTGCGAATTTCATTGGTGGTGTTTTGTAATTCTAATCTTGTTGTTTGAATAGAACGAACCGTATTATTATATTTATTCTGTGCTATCTCTAATTTTTTAGTTGCAGTATCCCAATCTTTAGCGTTATCACTTGTTCTCTTACCTAACTCATCCAATGATGATTTTGCGGTTTTCATTTGATATTCTGCTTCTTCTAATGTTTTTTCGTAAACTTTTAATTTTGTGTTTAAAGCATCTATTTTATTCGTATAAATATCGACTTTTTTAGCAATACCACTTAAACCACTATTAAAACCATCACTTGCATTATCAACAGATTTAACTTGTTTTTCCATTTGCTTTAATTCTTTTGTTATTTCTTGAATCTGTTTTGACGCACTTGATGTTTCAACGCCTAACCTTATTAGTAATTCATTATCACTTGCCATATTCAACCTCCTTTCAAATTAAAGTTTCATATAAGTGACTTTTTCACCTTTAATTGTTTTTGATTCATTTTTGTTTTTATTTTTTTGTTTTCCGTTAATATTAACATAAGTAATGATGATATTTTGAACTTCACCTAGTGTTAAATCTTCAAACTCTTGCCTTGAACTACCTGTACATTGATGAAAGTTATAATAAAGCGATTCCAAATCTAATTCACTACTAGGTCTATTTTCTACTTTCCCGTTTCTTGTTTCACTGTTGGGTTATTGTCCTGAAAACATTCAACTAATTTAAGAACCAATTCTCTACTGTATTTGAAAAAGTCAATATCATTATCATCAAAGAAATCAATACCAACAGGTCTTTTTTCTCCACGTTTATGAATAGAATTACAAATATAAATTAATGTAATAGTCATTTCACCTTTATCAATTAACGGTAAAGCAGTGTAATAATTGTATTTTGGATTTAATTGTTTTAAATCACGTTCAATTGCCATGATACTTTTTACATTGATGTATACTTCTAATTCGAACTCTTTACCTTTTTCATTTTCAATTTTAATATCTTTAATTATCATCTATTATTCTCCTTTACATTAATATGTGCGTAAATATTCATTCACCGCAATTTTTATGTGTTCACGACACTGTTCTAACCATTCTTCTTTATGTTCGTTGTAAAATTTTGTATACCACCCATAATTGGGTTCATCCGTTTTAAAATTCTGAAACCATACATTTTGTTATCCTATCAGTTCTTTATCCGATAGTTCTCATACTTTCGTCATGAGTTCAGACTATATCTTTACTTCTTAATGAAGTACCGCCCGTTCGTGTCTATTTCACCATATAAAAAGAACTCATTAAGAGTCCTTATCACTTAGGTTAATTTAGTTAGTCGTTGCACGTTCCGATCGTTTCCATATCGGCTTCGCTCAGTGTTGTCATATTCAAATAATCACCTCAATATAATATACAATGTGATTAAAAAGTCTTAGATTATTTAAACTTAGATATTCACTGAATTAGAGCGATTTAACGTGAGCAATAGTTCACCCACGTGTACGTTCCCAATCACCATTCATATTATTCAACCCTATCTTATAACCCGCACTACCCTTACGAGTAAAAGAAATAATGTTTTCAGCATCAATACCATGAATATAACGAACAGTTGAAACAGGAGTAACACTTTTCATTTGATTTAAAACCATTTCTGCCACATCTTTTAATGCACGTCTTTGTATTGTTCTAGCAAGTCTATCATCAGTTAAACGTTGTAATTTATCAATCACCTCTTGTAATCCCTCAACGGGCATTTTATCACCTCCTCATACAAAATAAAAAGTAAACTAAAAATAAATAATCTA
Organism: Bacilli bacterium; assembly: GCA_045119035.1. Taxonomy (GTDB): domain Bacteria; phylum Bacillota_I; class Bacilli_A; order ML615J-28; family CAG-313; genus CAYVQA01. Next base: position 2,013 of record JBGVCU010000064.1, read on the forward strand.
ACAGAGGAATATTCCTCTGTTATCAATTTATTTTTATGCTTCTGGTATATAAACTGAAGTTGTCCAATTAGCAACAACTTCTGCATCTGCTTTTGAATCTAATGAATCAATTGAAGAAGCAATACGACCATTTGCTAATGGAATTGCTTTTCCTGATAAAGTTACTTGTGAATCTGTAATTGAATCTGTTTTAGTTTCTGCTTCAATACCTTCAAGTGTCATTTTAGTACGATAGAATACATAATTTAATGTACCATTTGTTGTACCCATTTGAGATAATACAACA
>JBGVCU010000065.1:0-2245 GCA_045119035.1 Bacilli bacterium
AAATAACAACAAATAACAACACACCCTTTTTCCGTTACGTGAAAAACATTTTTCTCCATTTCATAGAAATACATAAAAACACCCCTTTATTTTTTATTTTAATAGAGGAAGTTTAGACTTCCTCTATTATCACATCAATAAGTGCAAAATCTTCTGTTTTATCTTCTCTTTTATATTTTACTACATATCCTCTTAAAATATAAGGTCTTCCGTTTTTTAATCTAACGCTAATTATTGTCTGACTAGGTTTTACATGTAAATGGTCAACATCTTCTTCTGTAATTAAATTAGTTAAACCAGTAAAAAGTGGAAACCCTTTGTCATGTCGTTGATATGTTCCAACTAATTTTACTTCTTCATTTCTTTCATAATACCATTCTAATTCTTTTCTCATTCTCATCACCCCTTACACTAATATTATATGCAAGTGATATAATAAAATTGACAATATTCGTGAACAAAATTCAATTTTTATTCAGATTAAATTAACGAAATTATATGAAAAATCGCATGAGTGATCATGATTGTATAGAAAACGAAGAAGCAAGAAAAGATAATCATATAACTACGACATTTTATATTTTTGCTTTCTACTAAACCATATAATGAAGCACTAAAACCAACAACCAAACCTAATAAATACATACAAAATCCAAACATTTTATCATCCCCTTTAATTTTCATAAAACGCTTTGAATAAATCATACATAGCTTTTAAATCTTTTTTGCTAATAATCTCTTGTGGTGAGTGCATTGCTAAAACTGGAACACCTACATCTATTACATGACAACCTTTGGTTGCGAAAAACGTTGAAACTGTACCTCCTCCGCCTTCTGTTATTTTTGTTGTTTCAATCTGATAAGGGATATTATTCTTAATCGCTAATTCCTTAATTTCATTTCTAAATCTAAATTCTGTATCATTACCTCTTTTTTGTCCTAAATACGGTATAATTCCAACACCTTTTCCAACAACAGCACTCGCACATTCTTCAAAATGACTAGAATATTTACTCTCATACCCAGCACAAACATCTGCTGATATTACCGATGAATTCCTTATCATACCTCTGTACGATTTAACGTTATCGGTTAATTCTAAGAATACATCGTTAATAATTTCACTTTGGCAACCCGTTGTTTGAGCCGAACCCGTTTCCTCGTATGAAGCAAAAATAACAATTTTAGTAACATCGGTATCACCACTATCAAAAAAAGCTTGTAATGAAGCAAAAGCACATGATTTATCATCGTGACCATAACTGGCAATTAAATCTTTATCAAATCCTAATTCTTTAACATTATAACTAGGTACAAAACTTAAATCAGCTAATTCAAAATCTTTTTCAGTAATTCCACATACAGACTCAAAAAAGTCCAATACTTCTTCTTTATTATCACCAATTCTCACTAATAATTTATCAGGCTTTAAATCTTTCATTTCTTTTCTTCCATCTAAGTGTGGTAAAAGACTGGTAATGGTAAATTCGTAAACACCTTTAGTATTTATATATTTTATTTCTTCATCAACCCAAACCCTACCAACCAAAACTAAAGGGATATCCATCCAATTTTGAAAAATGATTCCACCATAGGGTACGGTTTTCAGGAACACACCATCTTTATTAACTATAAACGGATTTCCAACAATCACATCTAATCTTGGACTATCTACATGGCTTACGATAACGTTGGCTCTATCTCTCACTGTTTTACCTAATTTAACTAATGCTATAAATTTATCTCTAAATCTATAAACAAAGTCAACGTCATGTTTATTAGCTTCAAAGTTAATATAATTGATCATGAAGATTTCATGTTGTCCGTAATTATCCATTATTTCTTTATACTTATTATATAATTCCATACACATCACTCCTTTCATTAAATATAAAAGGATGTTTTGTTTTCTTACAAAAAAAGAAGTTAGAATTTAATCTAGCTTCTTTAGTAATCTCAAACACTTTTTAAATTCATTTGTTGGTAAATCAGCAGGTGATAATTTACTACCACTAGGTAAATATTCATTATTTTCATCCCAAACATAAGCAACTTTTTTAAAATATTGATTTAACAATCGTTTTTGATTAGTGATTTCATATTCATCTAAACCTTCATCAAAAGCAATAATCACCCTTTCACAATATCGACTTAATAATTGACATTGTTCTTCGCTTATTGAATGTGATCCGATTGAAACTGCATTTCTAATTCCATGTTGGTATGATTTCATTACACTTTTTTC
>JBGVCU010000066.1:0-60556 GCA_045119035.1 Bacilli bacterium
GGTCAGGGTCCAGCTTGGGCAAACTCATTGTTTGAAGATAATGCAGAGTATGGACTTGGTATGTATTTAGGTGTCAAACAAATGCGTAACAAACTAGTAGATATTATGAAAACCTTACTTGAAAAGCCAATTAATGAAGATGCCAAAATTGTCTTTAAAGAGTGGCTAGATAACAAAGAAGAAGGCGCAGTATCTCGCATGATAAGTGAAAAGGTATTACAAGCTATAAATAAGCTAGAAACAAAAGATGCCGAAGTGCAAGCATTACTCACAGCTCTTGAAGAGAAGAAAGATTATCTTGTAAAACGTTCTGTATGGATGCTTGGTGGAGATGGTTGGTCTTATGATATCGGTTACGGTGGACTTGACCATGTTATTGCAAACCAAGAAGATGTTAACATCTTAGTACTTGATACAGAAGTTTACTCAAATACTGGTGGACAATCTTCTAAATCATCTCCAACAGCTTCAATCGCTAAATTTACAGCTGCTGGTAAATATGGTAAGAAAAAAGACCTTGCTGCAATTGCTATGAGTTATGGACATGTTTATGTTGCATATGTATCTCATGGTGCAAGCCAAGCTCAATTATTAAAAGCTATGCGTGAAGCAGAAAGCTACGATGGACCATCTATCGTTATCGCTTACTCTCCATGTATTAACCACGGTATTAAAGGTGGTATGGGTAAATCACAAGAACAAGCTAAACTTGCAGTTGATTGCGGATATTGGACATTATTAAGATATGATCCAAGACTTGCTGAAGAAGGTAAAAACCCACTTACAGTTGATTCTAAAGAACCTAACTGGGATTTATATGACAGTTTCTTAATGAGTGAAACTCGTTATGCTCAATTAAAAGCTATCAACCCTGAAGCTGCAGAAAGACTTCTTGAACTTAACCAAAAAGAAGCTAAGAGAAGATATGCTTCTTATAAGAGAATGGAAACTTTAGATTTCAGTAAATAATAACTGATTCTAAAATCTATTAATTAATTTGTAAAACTAGTGGCCTCTATTATAGAGGTCACTTTTTTATATAAAAAAAGTAATAACAATATTAAACTGCAAATAATATATATAGAAAACACAAAATTCTTTATTTGGAAAAATTCAAAAAAATTGCATTTTTTCCAAACATTTGTTATAATTAATTCGAGGTGATTATATGCTTATTTCGAGAGAAAAGTATTTAAGTAAAATACGTCCATTTTATGATTTAGATATTATAAAAGTAATAATTGGATCAAGAAGAAGTGGTAAATCAAAAATTCTTGAATTGATTCAAAATGAGCTAATACAAAATAATGTCGCTAAAGATCATATAATTTATATGAATTTTGAAAATCTAGAATATGAAGATATTTTTGATTATAAATCTTTAAATAACTATATAATGTCAAAAATTCAACAAGGAAAGTATTATTTGTTTTTTGATGAAATTCAACATGTGAAAAATTTTGAAAAAGCAATCAATTCATTTCGAGTAACATTCGATTGTTCAATATTTATTACCGGATCTAATTCAAAGTTGTTATCTTCAGAAATTAGTACACTATTAACCGGAAGAATAATGGAATTTACAATTTATCCTTTTTCGTATGATGAAAGTATTGAATATAGAAAAATTCATAAAATAAATATTCCAGAAAATTCTTTTTATGATTATTTAAAACTTGGAGGATATCCTTTTAGATTTAATTTAACAAGCGAACAAGACGTAAAAGCATATTTAGAGGAATTATATAGTAATATTTTTGAAAAAGATATTTATTCAAGAGATTTAGTGTTAGAAAAAGAAAAGTTCAATAAAGTTAGCCAATATATATTGCTTAACGCAGGGTGTGATTTTAACCCAGAAACTATATACAATTATTTAAAATCAAATAATAAAGGTAAAGAATATTGTTCGTTAAGTTCAATATATAATTATATTGAAAAACTGGAGAAATCGTTTATTATAAAAAGAATAAATAGATATAATATTTCTGGAAAAGAAATCCTTAAATCAAATCCAAAGTACTATGCAATTGATAATGGATTTAGAACTATAAAATCAAATTCAAATAATTATAATAGGGGAAAATCTTTAGAAAATTTAGTTTGTATTGAACTTCTTAGTAGAGGATATAATGTGTATGTTGGTAAAACATATAAAGGAGAAGTTGATTTTGTTGCTGTGAAAAATGGCAAAAAATGTTTTATTCAAGTATCATATATAATGGAAAGCGAAGAAACTATAAATAGAGAGTTTTCAGCTTTTAGTCCTATTAAAGATGCTTCCCCGAAATATGTTATTAGTCTTGATAAAATTGATATGTCTAGAAACGGAATTACTCATATTAATTTGATAGATTTTTTAGAAGGAAAAATAGATTTATTTCTGTCATAAAATCTAAACTTTTGGTATTGGCCATTATTAAGATATGATCCAAGACTTGCTGAAGAAGGTAAAAACCCACTTACAGTTGATTCTAAAGAACCTAACTGGGATTTATATAACAATTCCTTAATGAGTGAAACGCATTTTGCTCAATTAAAAGCTATCAACCCTGAAGCTGCAGAAAGACTGCTTGAACTTAACCAAAAAGAAGCTAAGAGAAGATATGCATCTTATAAGAGAATGGAAACTTTAGATTTCAGTAAATAATAACTGATTCTAAAATCTATTAATTAATTTGTAAAACTAGTGGCCTCTATTATAGAGGTCACTTTTTTAATTATAAGTATATATAAAAAGGAAAAATTTACGCAACACTTAAGCAAGATTTAAGCAAGATAAAAGAAGAAAATCTATAAATATGTTATAATATATTAGGAGTTGATAATATGTATAAACCACCTTTTGATATTACTATTAATATGTTAAGGTATTGTATATCAATTACTGAAAAAATAAGTAAAATATCTTCTTTTGAAAAACTCGAAAAACTTTCTATTTTAAGAAAAAATAATAAAATTAAATCAGTTCATTATTCACTTCAAATTGAAGCTAACTCTCTTACGTTAGATGAAGTAAAAGATGTTATTAATGGAAAAAAAGTTCTTGGACCTTTAAAAGAAATTCAAGAAGTAAAAAATGCATATAAAGCATATAGTATGATTAATCAATTTGATTGTTATTCACTGGATGATTTACTAGTATCACACAGTATAATAACAAATATGATAGAAGATTCATCTGGAAAATTTAGAAAACACGCGGAAGGTGTATTTGATGGAGCGAAAGTTTTATTTATTGCACCTCCACATGATTTAGTACCTCAGTTAATGTATGACTTATTTGACTGGCTAAATAATGATGAAGAAACTCCTTTATTAATTAAGTCATGTGTGTTTCATTATGAATTAGTATTTATCCATCCTTTTAGTGATGGAAATGGTAGAGTTGCAAGATTCTGGCAAACACTACTTCTTATGAAATGGAAGTCTATTTTTGAATATATTCCTATTGAAACATATATTAAAAAGTATCAGGATATATATTATGAAAGAATCGATTACTCTCATCATACTGGTACATCCAATGCTTTTATTGAATTTATGCTAAAAATCATTGATGAAACATTAGACCAAATAATTATTGATCTAAATAAAGAATCTATAACTATTTCATATCAAATAAATAAGTTATTAACAGTTATGGAAAAAGATATATTTTATTCAGCTAATGAATTAATGATTTTATTAAATATAAAATCAAAGGAAACACTTAGAAATAGTTATTTAAATAAAGCAATTAGTAATGGCTTAATAGAAATGATGTTACCTGATAAACCAAATAGTAAAAATCAAAAATATATAAAAAAATAAAAAAGACCTCTAAGGTCTTTTTTAATTTAGTCTATAAATATACACTTTTGTGAACTTAATTTATATTTTAATATATACTTAATTATACCATATATTTATCAATTTTTAGATAAAAAATGCTTGAAATCAATAAATTTCTTAAATAACAGTGCCTTATCAAAAAATTACTCCTTGTTTGTTAAAGTGTACTTTTATATATAATTAAATATACAATAATATTTATATTTATTAAGAGGTGTTAAATGGAAAAAAATTATTTTAAGAAAATGAAAGAACCAATCAATTATCTTGAAGATGCAATTTCTATCAAAAAAGAAACTAAATTGTATTTAATTATTAGTATAGTTTTATTTTTAGTTTTCGGAATTTTTTCTGGGATTATTGAAAGTATTAGTGTATTATTTACATTATTAGCGATGGTTTCTTTTGCTGCAATTATATATTTTGTTATAATGATGATAAAAATTAAATCAAGAATTATGGATTTAGCTCTTGTTACATGTTGTTGTGGTCGTAAATATACAAAAGATGGAGAAATTAAATGGCGTGAACTTTCTCATTATTGGGCAAATAGCAATGATCGTGCTGAGTCATCATTAATGGTTAGGGTTGAATTTGTATGTACTTGTTCTGAATGCGGTGAAGAAAAAACAGTTATTAAAGCTATTCCGTGTGGTAAATTATACGATGGTGTAAGAAGCGAAGATTGCACAAAATCAACAGAAGAAGGTGTCAATAAATATTTAGACAATTTACTAGACGAATAAAAAAAGTAAGAATTAAAAATTATATTTATATCACAAGGATTATTAAATAACGTAGTTGGTATAATCGATTTAACAAACGTCAAATTTGTGATGATGGCGGAAATAATTCGCAAGTAAAAAATACGATTTCTATTTAAAAGGAATTAAGTATTAAAATAATTTCTCCCTACTTTTGTAGGGAGATTTTTTCAATTCTTTAATATAAAATATACGATTACTTATTTATTTGATATTTTTTATAAAATATGTTATAATAAATAATTGATGTGTATATCAAAAATATAAATGAAGGAGGTCAGTTTATGAAGAAAAATATGACTGAACAAGAATTCTTAGATCATAGTTTAAGACATAATAGACCAAATATTGTGTTTCCTATTCTTAGCACTTTATTTTCAATAGGATTATTAGTAGGTTTAATTATTTTATTTGTTAAACAAGATATTCAAATTGGTTTCTTTATTTTTGGCTTGCTTATTTTATTACTAATGCCAATTAGTAGTTGGTATACAAATTATTTTGGAAGAATTAAAAATCAACAAAAAATACATGATTATCAAGATGAAACAGAAATGTTAGTTAATTTCGCTAAAAGACTAAAGGGTTTTAAGATGATTGAAATTAATGAAGAAAATAAACTTGATTTTGATATTGTATTTGATGATGATACTGTATTGGAAAAAGTTACATATGATAGTGAAAAATGCTTATTAAGCAATGGTTCTTTAACTGGGACATTAATAACAATTGGTGTAAATTTTTCAGGTTTACTTGTAAATCCTAAAACCAAAAAAGTTATTAATGTATCTGGATTATTACCAAAATCAATTTGGTATAGAAGAAAATTAACTATTCCTGAAGCAAATAAAGGTTATATATATGTAAATCATCAAGATATAGCTAATTATACAATTATGAAAGCTTTAAAAGATGAATCTTCATTTTATGATACAAAATCAGGTTGGCTTTGTATTGGAAACAAAAAATTAGTAAAAAATACTACTAATGTTCAAGTAATGGAAAATGTAATAGTAGTATTTGAAAATAAAGAATTGAAATCATTATGGATTAATGTAGGAGCTAATCTATAATAGAAAGGAATTTCTATGCGTTTAAAATTTATTAAACAATTAATTTTAATAATTCTACCATGTTTGTTAATTTGCCTAGTAGGGTGTAGAACAGATGAAGTTGAGCCAGACTATGTTATTAAAAAATATGCATACTATGGATATTTAAATACAAACAGTAGTGTAACAGTTCAATTTGATAAAAATGTTATATCTGAAGAAGATATGAAAAGAAAAATGAATAATGTTGATCAAATCTTACTTAATATTGAAAAAGATTTTTCAATGAAGAAGACAATCTTTATGGATGAACCATCATTATTAATGAAATTAAATGATACAAGTGGTAGATTAGATGAAAATAATAATCAAATCTATACAAAAGTTAATCAACGTTTTTTAAATATGTTAAAGACTTCTATTGAAGTATCAGAACTACTTAATGGATCTTTTGATGTAACTATTGGTCCACTTACAAAACTATGGAATATATCTGAACAAGTTGGATATGATCCAATGTTTGTTAAAATTCCAACAAATGAACAAATTAATGAAAAACTAGAACTAGTTAATTACAAATATATCTTAATTGATGAAACTAACTTACAAGTTGCTCTTCCTTTAGAAGGAATGGAAATTGATTTTGGAGCAATCGCAAAAGGATATGCTGCAGATTGTGTTTTAGAATATATGAAGACACTTCCAATTGAAGTTGTTTTAATAGATTTAGGTGGGAATATATATACTTATGGAGATAGTCCAACAACATCTCAATCAATTGGTATTAGAAATCCATTCTATAATAATGATACTACACAACCATATCAATTAATGAGTGCTGATATTAGAGATGTATCTATTGTTACATCTGGTACATATGAAAGATATGTTGAAAAAGACGATGTAATTTATCATCACTTATTAAATCCAAAAACAGGATATCCGTTTGATAATGAAATATATTCTGTTACAATTATTGGCCCATCTTCAATGTATTGTGATGCTATTGCAACTGGTATATATGGATTAGGTCTAGAAGAAGGAATTAATAAAATAAATGAAATAGAAGGATATAGTGCTATTTTCGTTACAACAGATAAAAAAGTATACCTTACTAAAGGATTAGATTTTAAACCTGAAAAAGGTACAGATGATTTTACTTTTATTTTTAGTTAGAGGTTTTATATGAGTAAATTACAAATAATTGATTTACACGTTGAAGTTGAAGGAAAAGAAATTTTAAAAGGTGTAAATTTAGAAATGAATACAGGAGAGTTCCATGTAATTATGGGACCTAATGGTACTGGAAAATCTACTCTTGTTTCAACAATTATGGGACATTATAAATATAATGTTACTAAAGGACAAATTTTACTTGATGGTGAAGATGTTCTTTCTATGAGTGTTGATGAAAGAAGTAGAAAAGGATTATTCCTTGCTATGCAATATCCAAGCGAAATAAGCGGTGTAACTAATGCTGATTTTATTAAAACAGCAATGCAAGCAAGACTTAATGAAGGAGAACATATTTCTTTATTTAAATTCATTAAATCTTTAGATAAAGCAGTTACAGAACTTAAAATGAGAGAAGATTTACCTCATAGATATGTAAATGAAGGTTTCTCTGGTGGAGAAAAGAAACGTAATGAAATTTTACAAATGAAATTACTTAAACCAAAATTTGCAATGCTTGACGAAATTGACTCAGGACTTGATGTTGATGCTTTAAGAATAGTAGGGGAAAATGTTAACCAAATGAAATCAGCTGATTTTGGTGCATTAATTATTACACACTATGAAAGATTACTTGATTATTTAGATACTGATTATGTTCATGTATTTATTAATGGTAAAGTAGTTACATCAGGAACAAAAGAATTAATTACAAAAATAGATCAATATGGATATGATTGGATCAAAGAAGAATTAGGTATTGAAGTTGAAACTGAAGAAGTTAAAGTAGTTTCTTTAGGTACTTGTGCAGTAAAAACTGGATTAGGTAAATAATAGATGAAAACATATCAATTATTAGATATTGAAAACTTCACAATTTCAACAGATGATAATTATTTGATTTCTAATAAAACAAAAAATATCTTAGTTAAAAGTGGAGTTTCAACAAATTTATTAACATATAATAAAATAGATTCATTAGATATTAATATTACTATTGAAAAAGATGCTACAGTTAATTTGTATCAAGTAGTTCAAAATATGGATAATACAAATATTAATGAAACTATTTATTTAAATGAAACAGGGGCTACATTTAATACAATCGTAGTTTTACTTGGTCTAAAAGAAAGTGTAATTAATAGTGATATTAAGGTATATCACAATACAAATCATACTAATAGTGATTTAAAAGTATATGCAGTTATTAAAGATGAAGCTAAAATTAATTTAGATAATAATGCATACATTAAGAAAAATTCTTATCAAAGCAAAGCATATCAAGGTGCAAAAGGATTAAGCCTTTCTAAAAAAGGAAGAATTCTAGTAAATCCAAATCTATTTATTGATGAATATGATGTTATGGCTTCACACGGTGTAGCCATGGGTTCACTTAATATGGATGATTTATTCTATTTAATGAGTAGAGGATTAACAAAAGAAGAAGCAAGTCAAATTGTTATAATGGGATTTATTGAACCAATCCTAGTTGCAATTGATAATGAAGAAATTACAAATATTATAAGAAATAACTTTAAAGAAAATTTAAAATAAAAGGAGTTGATTAAAACATGGAAAACAAATTATTAAATGTAAAAAAAGATTTTCCTGTTTTAGAAAATAATCCCAACTTAATATATCTAGATACAGGGGCAACATCACTTAAACCTAAATGTGTTATTGATAAACTTAATGAATACTATAACCAATATGGTGTTAATGTTAATCGTGGTGTATATGAATTAAGTTATAAAGCAACAGCTGAATATGAAGAAACAAGACGTCTTACTGCAAAATTCATTAACTCTAAAGAAAATGAAGTAGTGTTTACTCGTGGAGCAAGTAATGGACTTAATTTAGTTGCTCAAAGCTATGGTATGGATAATATCGTTGAAGGTGATGAAATTATTATTAGTGAATTAGAACATCATTCAAATGGACTTCCATGGCAAAATGTTGCAAAAATAAAAAACGCAACGCTTAAATATGTTGAACTTGATTTAGAAGGTAGAATTACAGTTGATAACTTTAAAAAAGTTTTAACAAATAAAACAAAAGTTGTTGCACTTACATATGTATCTAATGTAATGGGATATATTACTCCAATAAAAGAAATTATAAAACTTGCTCATGAGGTTGGTGCTATTGTTGTTGTAGATGCAGCTCAAGCAATACCTCATATGAAAATAGATGTTAAAGATTTAGATTGCGATTTTTTAGCATTTTCTGCTCATAAAATGATGGGGCCTACTGGATTTGGTATTTTATATGGTAAGTACAAACATCTTAAAAATATGAATCCAATTGAATTTGGTGGAGATATGAATGATAATGTTGAGTTGTTTGATGTAACATATAAAGACGCTCCATATAAATTCGAAACAGGAACGCCATCTATTGCAGAAGCAATTGCTTTTAAAGAAGCAATTAAATATATTGAATCAATTGGATATGAAAATATTCAAAGACATGAAAAATTATTATTAGATTATGCAATGAAAAAGTTACTTGAAATTGATGGGCTTGATATATATAACCCAACAACTGAAACAGGAATTATTTCATATAACGTTAGAGGAATTCATCCACATGATGTTGCAACAATCTATGATGAAAATAATATTGCCTTAAGAGCTGGACATCACTGTGCACAGTTAATTACAAAATGGTTAGGATGTTTAGGTACATTAAGAGCAACATTATATATATATAATGACTATCAAGATATTGATAAATTTATTGAAGTTACAAAACAAGCTGCTGAATATTTTAAGGAGTGGGTATAGTGAATAATAATATAGATAACTTATATCGTCAAGTTATTATGGAGCACCATAAGAATCCTCGTAATAAAGGATTAGTTGAAGATGATTCATATAAAGTATTACATCTAAAAAATCCTTCATGTGGAGACGATATTAAAGTGCAAGTAAAATTTGAAAATGATAAACTTGTAGATATCAGACATAATGGAACAGGATGTTCAATTTGTTGTTCGTCAGCTTCTGTTATGAGTGAAGTGTTAAAAAATAAATCAAAAGAAGAAGCAAACCTTGTAATTGAAGATTTTTATCGTTTAATTAAAGGTGAAGATGTTTTAGATGAAGAAGCATTAGATGAAGCTATTGTATATAGTGGAGTTGCTAAATTTCCTGCTCGCGTCAAATGTGCTACTCTTGCTTGGAAAGCAGTAGGTGCAGTTATTGTTGGAGATCAAGGAGAACAAATAGATGAATAATAACAAAGAAATTAACAACATAGTTGGTGATTATAAGTATGGATTTACTACTGATGTTGATAATGTCTTTGATACAGGTTATGGAATAAATGAAGAAGTTGTTAGAACAATTTCTAAAATAAAAAATGAACCTGATTGGATGTTAGAACATCGATTAAATGCATACAATCACTTTGCTAAAATGAAATGGCCATCATTTGGTCCAGATTTATCAAGTGTAAACTTTGATGAATACAAATATTATATTAAATCAAGTAAAAAAACAGAAAACGATTGGGAAAAAGTACCTGAGGCTATTAAAGATACGTTTGATAAATTAGGTATTATGGAAGCAGAACAAAAATACTTAGCTGGTGTTTCTACTCAATTTGAATCTGAAGTTGTATATCATAATACAATTGAGGAATTAGAAAAACTTGGAGTATTATTCTGTGATACAGATACAGCTGTTAGACTTTATCCTGAAATTGTAAAAGAATATTTTGCAAAAGTAGTACCATCTACAGATAACATGTTTGCTAGTTTAAATACTGCTGTATGGAGTGGAGGATCATTTATATATGTACCAAAAGGGGTAAAAATAGAAAAACCTCTACAATCATACTTTAGAATTAACTCAAGAAACATGGGACAATTTGAAAGAACACTTATTATTGTAGATGAAGGCGCAAGTGTTCATTATGTTGAAGGATGTACAGCCCCTCAATATTCTGAGTATTCACTTCATGCTGCTGTTGTTGAAATATATGTTAAAAAGAATGGATATTGTAGATATTCAACAGTACAAAACTGGTCTAACAATATTATTAACTTAGTAACAAAAAGAACATATGTCGAAGAAGGTGGACATATGGAATGGATTGATGGAAATATTGGTTCAAGTATCAATATGAAATATCCTGCCTGTATTTTAGCAGGACCTTATGCAAAAGGAACAACTGTTTCAATTGCATTTGCAGGTGCTGGTCAAATCCAAGATACTGGAGCTAAAATGATACACTTAGCCCCTAATACATCTAGTACGATTATCTCTAAATCTATTTGTAGAGGTGGAGGAAAAACTAATTACCGTGGGCTTGTAAGACACTCAAGTAAAGCAATTAATGCAAAATCACATATTGAATGTGACACAATCATTTTAGATGATATATCTACAAGTGATACAATTCCAACAAATATTATTGCAAATGATTCATCATTCATCGAACATGAAGCAACTGTATCTAAAGTAAATGAAGAACAACTATTCTATTTAATGAGTAGAGGTTTAACAGAAGAACAAGCAACAGAAATGATAGTAATGGGATTTATTGAACCATTTGCAAAAGAATTACCTATGGAATATGCTGTTGAACTTAATCAATTAATTAAACTTGAAATGAAAGGTTCAATCGGATAGTCCTATATTTAGGAGAAACATATGAAATGTATTTTTATATATAACCCAAATAGCGGTAAACAACAAATAAAAAAGAATATTGATTATATAGAAAATAGATTAAGAACTCGTTTTAAAGAAGTAAGAATATATGAAACTAAATCTCAACAAGATCTAATAGATACTGCTGCAGCAAGCTGTGATATCTATGATGCTATCTTCTTTAGTGGTGGAGATGGAGCATTTAATAACATCATACAAGGTGTAATGCAAAAAGAAAAAAGACCACCTCTAGGATATATTCCTGCTGGGACTGTTTGTGATATTGGGCGAAATATTGGAAGTTCTAAAAAAATAAAAAAAGCTCTTGATATAATGCTTGATGGAGATATCATTACATATGATGTAGGTATATCAAATGGTAAATATTTCGTATATACATGTTCAACTGGAACATTCGTTTCAACAAGTTATCAAACATCAAGCAAATTAAAAGCAAAATTTGGTAAATTTGCTTACTATATTTCTGGTATATTAGAATTCTTTAGACCTACTATTAAAACAATTGAATATGTTCATAATGGAAGAATTGTAAAGATTAACACTCCGCTTTTATTAATTATTAATTCAAGAAGTGTTGGAGGTTTTCCTGTAAATAAAAGAGCAAAAATCAATAGCGGTAAATTTAATATATATGTAATCAAAAATTCAAAGAATAAAATCTCAGGTGCAATTAATGTAATAAGATTTTATTTAAGAGGTTTTCTAGGACTTAAGCTTTCACCTGTTGCTCATTGCATTAAAGATACTGAATTTAAAGTAGTATCTCATGATAATATTTTATGGTGCTTAGATGGTGAAGAAGGCCCTAAAAACAATATTGAAGTAAAATATATTCCAAATGCATTTCAATTATATGTAAATCCTAAAATGTTAAATAGGTTTGCTAAAAAATAAAAAACAAGCAGTAATATAGTCTTATATTACTGTTTTTATTTATAATTAAAAATGTATGAGCCTTTAAATATTAAAAGAATAATAGATATTAATAAAAATGTATTAATTTTGACATCTTCTGTAGAAAACAGTATACTATTAATGAAAGAGGTGAATGAAATGTTTATTGAAAAATTAAAAGAAAACTTTAAACTAAACGAACCAATATTCACAAAAGAAATCTTAGAACTATTTAGTAACTATTCTAGAGCCTATGTCTTTAGATTAATTGAAAATGCAGTAGAAAATAAAGAAATAATTAAATTTGATCTAGGGGTATATTATATTCCATATCTGACTGAAATCGGGTTATCAACAATTACTGTAGATGATGTTATGGTGAAGAAGTATATGAGAACCGATAGTGATTTTTATGGAATTTATAGTGGATTAACTTTATTAAACTACTTTCATGTTATTACACAAGTTCCACATACAAAAGAGATTGTAACAAATAATGAAACAACACGATGCAGAAAAGTAAAATATCACGGAAGAGACTTTATTTTAAAAAAATCAAGATGTAAAATAACCAAAGAAAATTTTTATACATATGTAGTATTACAACTATTTACTGAAGCTGGTATCGAAGAAGAAATGGATGAAAAATTAAAGCAACATATATTAGAATATATGAAAAACACCAATGTACATAAGAATGACTTAATAGAATTATCAAAACATTTTCCAGATAGAACTTTAAGAAATTTAATGAATAGCGGTGTGTTAAATGAAACTACATAAAAATTTAATGTTATTTAATGAATTAATTCACAAATGTTCTAAATATTATAATGTAAATAGTATTTTCATAGAAAAGGACTATTTTGTTGTTTTAATATTAAAAAATCTTATTGAAATGAATGAAAATATTATTTTTAAAGGTGGTACTTCTTTATCAAAGTGTTATAAACTAATCAATAGATTTTCTGAAGATATTGATATCACATTAAATGGGAAATTTTTTTCACAAAGTCATAAAAGACAATTAAAAAAACAAATTATAGAAATATGTGATAAACAGAGTTTAAAAATTAACAATTTAGATGAAATACAAAGTAGAAAATCTTTTAATTGTTATAAAATAGAATATAGTGATAATAACACTTTAAATTTCTTAAGTAATACAATATTACTTGAAACTTCATTTATATTAAAAAGCTTTCCAACACAAAAAAAGAATGTATCATCAATAATTAGTGATTATTTAATAAGTAATAATCAATTAGATATAATTGAAAAATATGAACTGTTCCCTTTTGAAATAGAAACACAATCTCTTGAAAGAACATTAATTGATAAAGTATATATATTATGTGATAGTTATTTATCTAATAAAAAAAGAAGATTATCTAGACATATTTACGATATTCATATGTTACTCAAGGTTGTAGATATTAATGAAGACTTTATTCATTTAATACAATTGGTAAAAAATGAAAGAAAATCATCCAAAATGTGCTATTCATTATTAGATAATTATAGTATTAATGAATTATTATTAAATATTGTAACTTCAAATTATTTTAAAAAAGATTATAACGAATTAACAACCCTTATGTTATATGAGAAGATTGAGTATAATGAAGTAATAAAATCAATTAAAAAAATAATTGAATTAGATATATTCTAAACAAAAAAGCAGCATTTGCTGCTTTTTATTTAATTTAAATACTTTAAACACTCTTCGTATTTTTTATTAATAATATTCCAATTTATAATATTACAAAAGTTATCAATATAGCTATCTTTATTATTTCCATAATCATAAATATACGCATGTTCCCATAGATCTATACACATAAGTGGACATAGGTTAAATGGAACTGTAGTATCCTGATTATTTACTGGAAATAGTGATAATTCATTATGCTCATTACATACTAAGAATATATAACCTGATCCTTTAAATTTTTTTGATGTTTGTTTAAAATGATTTAAAAAGTTATTAATTGAACCATATGTTTCAATTAATTTTTGTTTTAAAGTTGAATTTTGTAATTCTTGTTTTTCTTTTCCCATTGATTCAAAATATATTTGATGGTTATATACACCACCAGCGTTAAATACAATATCTTTTATTGATTCATCGGGTAGTATGTTTTGATTAAATAGAAGTTCATCTAAACTTAGATTTTGTAAATTAGTTAAATTAGATAATTCGTTATTTAAATTATTTAAATATTTTAAATAATAGTCATTATAATGATTAAATAAAGTTTTTTCACTTATTTCAGGACTCAATTCATTTGGTAAATAATCGAGATTAATTCTTTCAAATGGATAATGTGAATTAATATATATAAAAATCCCTCCTAAATTAATATATGAATAGTTTTAATTAATTAGAAGTTCATAAATAAAATAGATATTCATATATTATATTTGAGGAGAGATTTAGTTGTATTATGAATTTGGTGATTATGATATATATTATGAAATTATAGGTTCAAAAAATTGTAAAAACAATATTATCTTTTTACACGGATGGGGAAGTAATTTAACATCATTTAATAAACAAGTAGAATGTTTTAAAAATTTATATAAATTATACTTAATAGATTTTCCAGGATTTGGTTTATCAAGTGAAGCAGAGGAAGATTTTATATTAGATGATTATGTATCATTATTAAATAATTTTATAACTGATTTAAAAATTAATGATCCAATAATTATTGCACATTCTTTTGGAGGAAGAGTATTAATTAAATATGCTAGTAGGAATAAAGTAAAAGCATGTATATTTATAGCAAGTGCAGGTATTAAACATTATAAATTTAAGAAAACTTTTAAAATAATAAAATATAAATTAAAGAAAAAATACTATAAGATTACTAAAAACTATTTAAAATATAATTTACTTATTAAAAATAGCGGAAGTAGTGATTACTTAATGTTAACGGATAAAATGAAAAAAGTTATGAATAATGTTATAAAAATTAATTTAAAGAACTACTTAAAAGATATAAAAAGTAAGACTCTTCTTATATGGGGTAAATATGATACAGAAGTTCCAATAAAAGATGCATTTACATTTAAGAAAAAGATCAAAAATTCTACACTTTATTTATTTAATGGAACACATTTTATTCATAAAGAAAAAGCAAATGAGGTAAATGAAGTAATAGATAGATTTATAAGTGATTTAGATGATTAGTCTAATATATATTCTTTTTTCAATTTTATTTATATATAATTCATATTATTTATTTTTATATCTTCAAGAAGAACATTATTATTTAAATAGGTTTAAAAAACATATATTTTATTATTATAAAAATAATATATTTTTGTTTTTATTAATCTTCTTATTATATATAGACATATATTTATTTTTCACCTTTTTAATATTACATGTATTATATAAATTAATACATTTAAAAAAAGTAATTATTAAACTAAAATTTACTAAAAGAATTAATAGAATATTATTTGTTTATCTTTTACTATATATAATTCCACAAATAATATTTAAAAACATTTATGTAAACATAATATTACATATATTACTTCCTATAAATATAATACTTTCTGTAATATTACTTATTCCTATTGAAAAATGCATAATGAAAAAATACTATAATATAGCTTTAAATAAATTAAGTCAAAATAAAGATTGTAAAAAGATTCTTATTACAGGATCTTGTGGTAAAACAACTGTAAAAAATATTATATATAATTTAATAAAAGAAAATTACTATGTTTTAAAAACACCTAAATCTTATAATACACTTCCTGGGATTTTAAAATTTATCAATGAAGAATTTAATAATAATGTAGATATCTTAATAATTGAAGCAGGAGCATGTCAAAAAGGAGATATAGATGAAATATGTGAACTTATTAAACCAAATATCGGAGTAATCACAGAAATAACAGAACAACATTTGGAATCTTTTAAAACTATTGAAAATATAATAGATACAAAATGTGAATTAATAAAATATATAAATAATAATAATTTTTTTATTTATAATATGGATAATCTTTATTTAAAAAATAAATTTATTAATACTAAATATATAGGAATTACAAGTTCTTGTGTTCAAATAAATAAAATGTTACCAAATCTAGAATTTATTTATAATAATACTATATATAAATCTTCCTTATTAGGAATTCATCAAATTACTAATATTTTAATTTCATTTGAGGTAATAAATTGTTTAGAAAAACTTGGTTTTGTTTTTAAAAAGGAAGAATTATTATATAATTTAGAACAAATGAAATGCGTAAAGAATAGATTAGAATATCAAAAAGTAAATAATATTGATATATATAATGATTCATATAATTCAAATAGAATTGGTTTTATTAATGCAATAGAATTATTATCACATGCAAATAATAAAAAAGCAATAATCACACCAGGAATTGTTGAACTTGGTAAATGCGAAAAAATCATTAATGAAGAAATTGCCTATAAAGTTAGTAAAGTATTTGATGAAATATATTTAGTAAGTAGTGAAGTAACTATTTATTATA
This sequence comes from Bacilli bacterium, assembly GCA_045119035.1. Classification (GTDB taxonomy): domain Bacteria; phylum Bacillota_I; class Bacilli_A; order ML615J-28; family CAG-313; genus CAYVQA01. Next base: position 16,921 of record JBGVCU010000066.1, read on the forward strand.
TTAATGTATTTAAAAAATTAAATATTAAGTATTATTTATTTGATAAATTTATTGATGCGTATAATCATTTACTAAACAATAATTTAGGTGAATTGATTAGTTTATTAATTGAAAATGATGTAATGGATATATATAAAGAAAGGTGATTTTTATAAAACAAAATATAGGAATTATATATGGTGGAAAAAGCTATGAACATGAAGTTTCTATAATAACTGCTTTGATGGTATTTAATAATATTGATAAAGAAAAATATAATGTAGAATTATTTTATATAACTAAAGAAAATAAAATAATTATAGCATCAAACCTACATGATATTGATATTTATAAATTAAATAAATTCAAGAACATGGAGGAAATTTTCTTTTATCAAGAAAATAATAAAACATATTATAAATCAATAAATAAACCTAAAAAGAAAGGTTTACTAATTGAATGTATGGTTGTATGTTGTCATGGTTTACATGTCGAAGATGGTATTATTAGTAGCCTATTATCATTTAATAATCTAGCTTATACATGTTCAGATAATAAAGCATCAGCAATTGTTCAAGATAAACATTATACAAAATTATTTTTAAATCACTATAATATAAATACATTAGACTATAAAGTAATAAATGGATACAATTTAAAAAATATTAACAATATAAAAGCACAACTTACTTATCCTGTAATCATTAAGCCTGCTCAGCTTGGTTCAAGTGTAGGCATAAATATCGCACGAGATGTTGAATCTTTTGAAAATGGGCTTAAAATGAGCCTAAATTTCGAAAATAAACTAATTATTGAACCATTACTTGAAAACTTCAAAGAATTCAATTGTGCTATCTATAAGTATCAAAATGAGTTTATAATATCATCAGTTGAAGAAATAAATAATATCAATCCAATTTATACATATGAAGATAAATATCAAAATAAAGATATTAAAAAAACATTACCAGCTTTAATATCTAAAGAAGAAACAGAAGAAATTAAAGAACTAACAAAATACATATATCAAATATTTGATCTAAAAGGAGTAGTAAGAATTGATTATATAAAACATAATAACAAATTATACGTAAATGAAATAAATAATATACCTGGTTCACTAAGTTATTATTTATTCAAATATAATAATATCAGTTTTACTAAATTAATTGATCAATTAATAAAACAAGCAATAATTGAAAAAAATAAAGAAATATTTAAAGAAGAAAATCACTTTAATATCTTAAATAAAAAAACAATTACAAAGTTTAAATAACTAATGTAGGTAGCAATACCTACTTTTTTTATAAAACAAAATTCATATTAAGGGGGGTATGAACATCAATTAATAGTGAACATTTTAATATTTCTTGCGATTTATGGTTAGCTAAATATTTTATATCTTATCTCAATTTCAGAAGTAATATATGTTTAATTAATATAAATCACAAATGAATAAAAGTGATATTTTAGCGTAAGACTGTACTTTTGGAGATGTTTTATGTATAATATAATATATTGGTGGGAAATATGGAGGAATACTTAAAGGTTATAACACCAACCCAACTGTTCAAAAATTTATTGTTAATTCTGAGGAATTTGTTCCAATTGCTTTTTTGAATAATATAGAAGAAAAACAAAAAATAAGAAAACATATAAGAGTATACGTTCCAGTTATTCAAAATTAAGGAGGGTAAAATGAAAAAATTAGTTTTATTAATAACAATACTTCTTTCGGCGATTTTAATATCAAGTTGTATTGAGAAAGATTTAGGTCCACTTTTATCTCATGATGAAAATGGATTACTTATAGTTGATAATAATAAATACAAAAAAATCGAAATGTACTCAACAATTTCTTCATATGATACAATTTTTCGGCTTAAAGAGGATGATGAAATAAATGTTGGATATTATTGGGGGGCAATGGGGAAAAAGAGAAAAACTAAAATAGGTGTGTATTATAATGCTTTAGATTTAGAAAAAAATTTTTTATGGGATTATGACTTTAATAATTATGTTAAGATTGGTTTTGAAATCCCTGAAATTGATGATTTAGTTATTACAAGAATTGAAGTTAATCCAGTTCAATTTAATAGAAGTATTTGGAATAATTATTCATCAACTGATCCTAAAAAACAACTCTTTTATCAATATGAAGAAATATCTTTTGATGCAAAAGAGAATAGGACATTAAGTAAAATGATAACATTTGGTATAAGTTCTAAATCTGAAAAATTTTATAACCATATTTTTGAAATTTGCTTTGATTTTTATGATTATCCATACCTTGAATGTATTTCCTTTAATTTAGTGGTACATACAGATTCTATATATATTCAAGATACTTGGAATAATTTAGATTATGAAATTGATGAAAAATATAAGGATTATTTTATTGATTTAGTTAATAGATATAGTTTTGATAATTATATTAATTAACATATAGATCTTTATGTTTTGACAATCAATTAATAGCGAGCATTTTAATATTTCTTGCGATTTCAGAAATAATAATAAGAAAGACTGAAAATTATTTCAGTCTTTTTAAATTACTAAAAATAATATAAGAAGTTATATATGTTTAATTAATATAAATCACAAATGAACAAAACGTGATATTTTAGCGTAAGACTTTACTTTTTGAGGTGTTTTATGTATAATATAATATAATGGTGGGAAATATGGAGAAATACTTAAACGAACTAAAAAACAATTTTATTCCATTATTAGATAAAAAAGTATTAATAGCAGTATCAACAGGAGTCGATTCAATGGTTTTATTAAATCTAGCTATTAAATATTTAGATAAAAATAATATTGGAATTGTACACGTAAATCACAAAAAAAGAATTGAATCAGATACAGAAGAAGAATATTTAAGAAGTTATTGTTTAAAACACAATCTAGCTTTTTATGTACATCATTTAGTGCAAAATAATGATGAAAACTTCCAAAGTTATGCAAGAAGCGTAAGATATGATTTCTTTTGTGACATTAGTATTAAATATAATTATGAATACCTTTTAACTGCGCATCATGCAGAAGATAATTTAGAAACAATTGTCATGAGATTTTTAAAATCATCTTCTCTAAAAGGTTATGCAGGGATGGAAAAAGAAACTACTTACAAAAATTTAAAAGTATATCGCCCACTACTTGAAATTAGTAAAGATTTTATTTTAAGTTATGCAAAAAAACATAAAATTAAGTATTTTAATGATGCAACAAATGATCTTTATGATTATCAAAGAAATAGAATTAGACATCGAGTAATTCCATTTTTGAAAGAAGAAAATCCAAATTTAATAAATGCTATAAATAATTATCATAAAACATTAATCAATGCAAATAATATTATAGAAAATCAAATTCAATTATTTGAAAATAAACATATAAAATTAATTAATAGCAACGGAATAATGATTTATAACATTGATTATTTTGAATTTAATGATTTAACAAATTATTTAAAAGAACAAATCTTATTTAAATTAACAAAACAATACTCTCTTTCTAAAAAGACTGTAGAAGAATTACTTATCCAAATTAGTAATAAAAATAAGTATATTAATTCAATTTATGAAGATTTAACAATCATAAAAGAATATAATAACTTACAAATAATTATTGGTAAGCTTATCAATTATGATTTTGAAGTTGAAATAAATGAGGTAGGTACTTATTTGTTACCAAATAATTTGGAACTTAAGATCGAAAAAATTATTAGTCAAAACGATATAAATAATAATAAAGTATGTTATAATATCGATACATTATTTGTTTCTAATCTTCCTGTTACAATTAGAACAAAAAAACAAGGAGACAAAATTAAAACAAAAAGCGGAACAAGTAAAGTAAGTGATATATTAACAAACAATAAAGTCTCTTACTTAGAAAGAAATCATACTTTAATTGTTTTATATAACAATGAAGTTATTAATGTATTAATCTATCAAAATGATGAGGAGGATATTTAATGACACAAACTAAAAAACCTAAGAAGTTTGGTTTTGGCGATTTATTTATTATTCTACTACTAGTTATTGTTGTAGTTGGAATTTTTATTGGAGTTCGCCGTGGATCAAACACAACTGAAGAATTAAGTTATCTTCAAATTAAAGAAAAATTCCAATATATTGAAACTATCGATGGTCAAGGAATTAAAGGTGAAGGGAATACAGAACTTGTTTATGTTGCTGGTAAATTCACTGAAGAATATAATTCTGCTAAAACATATTATTCTACAATGACTTGGGGACAATATGAAACATTAATTGATGAAATTGAAATGAGAAATGCTGCACCAGGTGCAACACATATTATTGAAGTTAAACCTTTAGAAACTGTTTCAAATGTAAGTTTCTGGAGTATTGCAGGATTACTTTTACCTGTTTTAATTTTAGTAGTAGGACTTGTTTTCTTATTTAAATCAGCAAATAGTAATTCAAATAAACAAGCATTTGATTTTGGTAAATCTAAAGCACGTCTTGCCCGTAAATCTGGTGTTACATTTAAAGATGTTGCTGGACTTGAAGAAGAAAAAGAAGAAATGGTTGAACTTGTTGACTTCTTAAAGAATCCTAAAAAATATGTTGAAATGGGTGCAAGAATTCCAAAAGGTGTTTTACTTGTTGGTGCACCAGGTACAGGTAAAACTTTACTTGCAAGAGCTGTTGCAGGTGAAGCAAACGTTCCATTCTACACTATTTCAGGATCTGACTTTGTTGAAATGTTCGTAGGTGTTGGTGCTAGCCGTGTTCGTGATATGTTTAAAACAGCAAAACAAAGTGCACCATGTATCGTGTTTATCGATGAAATTGATGCTGTAGGGCGTCAAAGAGGAGCAGGTCTTGGTGGTGGACATGATGAAAGAGAACAAACACTTAACCAATTACTTGTTGAAATGGATGGATTCAGTGGAAATTCTGGAATTATCGTAATGGCTGCAACAAATAGAGCTGACGTACTTGACCCAGCACTTCTTCGTCCTGGGCGTTTCGATAGACAAATTACTATTAACAACCCAGACTTACTTGCCCGTGAAGAAATCTTAAAAGTACACTGCCGTAATAAACGTTTATCAAAACGTATTAACTTAGCAGATGTTGCTCGTCGTACTCCTGGATTTAGTGGAGCAGACCTTGAAAACTTACTTAATGAAGCAGCACTTCTTGCAGCTAGAGAAAACTGTAAAGAAATTAAAATCTATCATGTTGATGAAGCAATTGATAGAGTTATGATGGGACCAGCTAAAAAATCTAAAAAATATAATGAACGTGAAAAAGCATTAGTTGCTTATCATGAAGCAGGTCATGCTGTGATTGGAATTAAATTAAAACATGCATCAGTTGTTCAAAAAGTTACAATCGTACCTCGTGGACAAGCTGGTGGATATAACTTAATGACTCCAACAGAAGAAACATTCTTAGAAACAAAAAATACACTTACTGCTCAAATCACTGGTCTTCTTGCTGGACGTATTGCTGAAACATTAGTATTTAATGAGATGTCAACTGGAGCTCATAATGACTTCCAAAGAGCAACTGCAATTGCAAGAGCCATGGTAACTGAATATGGTATGAGTGATTTAGGACCAATTCAATATGAAAGACCAACTGGATCAGTATTCTTAGGACGTGATTATATGTCTGATAAGAATTTCTCTGACCAAGTTGCATTAGAAATTGATGAAGCTGTAAGAAAAATTATCAATGAATGTTATAAATTAGGTGAAGATACTTTAAAAGAAAATCGTTCTTTACTTGATTTAATTGCTAAACACTTAGTTGAAATTGAAACATTAACTAAAGAAGATATCGATGAATTAGTTAATGCTGGACGTCTTGACTGGTGGGAAAGAAAAAAAGCTAAAATGGAAGCTGCAAGAATTGAAGCAGAAAATGCTTTAAAAGAAGCAGAAGAATTAGTAAAAGCTGAACAAGCTGAAAAAGTAGAAACTGTTGAAGAAGTAAAAGAAGAACAACCTACAGAACAAACTAACGAATAATGCGTCTAGATAAATATTTAAAAATATCTCGTCTTATTAAACGTAGAACTATGGCCAAAGAAGCTAGTAATAATGAAAGAATATTAGTTAACGGTCAAGTAGCAAAACCATCTAAGGAAATTAAAATCAACGATTTAATTACAATTAGTTTTGGTAAAAAAGAATTAACTGTTAAAGTTACTTCAATTATTGATTCAACAAAAAAAAGTGATGCAAGTTTAATGTATGAACTTGTATCTGAAGTTTCAAAAGAGTAAAAATTAGCACTTCTATATAGAAGTGCTTTTCTAAAGAGGATATAAATATGAAAATAATCTTAGCATCAAACTCTCCAAGAAGAAAAGAATTATTAGAACTTGCTAATATCAAATTTGATATAATAACAAAAGATACAGATGAAGTATTAGATAACAAACTTCCCATTACAAAACAAATTGAACAAATAGCATACAAAAAAGCAAATGCCGTTGCAACAAATTATCCAGATAAAATTGTAATTGGTGCAGATACAGTTGTAGTTGTAGATAATACAATTTTAGGTAAACCTAAAGATGAACAAGATGCAAAAAGAATGATAAAGTTATTAAGTGGGAAAACACATCAAGTTATTACTGCAGTTTCTATAATCTATAATAATAATCCATTTATGTTTCATGAAATTACAGATGTAACTTTCTATGAAATGACTGATGAAGAAATTAATAACTATATAAAACTTTCTAGTATATATGATAAAGCAGGTGCTTATGCAATTCAAGGTGAAGCTGCATTATATATTAAAGCAATAAATGGTGATTACTATAATGTGATGGGTCTACCAATTGCAAGATTAGTAAAATACTTAAAAGAAAGATTTAGCATTTAATATATGTTTTCATTACTTTTAGCTATTATATATGTAGTATTCATTAGTTTAGGATTACCTGATTCACTTCTTGGATCTAGTTGGCCTATTATAAAAGAAGAATTTAATGTTCCACTATCTTATGCTGGAATAATTACAATGACAATATCTGCTTGTACTATTATATCTAGTTTATTTACAGATAGAATAATTAAAAAATTTGGTACAGGTTTAACTACTTTATTAAGTGTAATGCTTACAGCTTTCGGATTAATAGGATTTAGCCTTGCTCCGAAATTTTGGGTATTAATTATCCTTGCAATTCCTTATGGACTTGGCGCTGGTGCAGTTGATGCTGCTTTAAATAACTATGTAGCTCTTCATTATTCTTCAAAACATATGAGCTGGCTTCATGCATTTTGGGGAATAGGTGTTACAATTAGTCCATATATAATGAGTTTTTGCTTATCAAGAAATTATGGATGGCAAAGCGGGTATCTAACTGTTGGTTTAATTCAATCTATTTTTGTATTATTTTTATTTATTACACTACCTGTTTGGAAAAAACACAATATTGATATAAATGAAAAAGAAGATACAACAAATGTTTTATCAATAAATCAAGCCCTTAAATTAAAAGGAGCAAAAGCTATATTTCTATCATTTTTCTTATATTGTGCATTTGAAGCAACAGCAGGACTTTGGGCAACAAGTTATTTAGTTGAATATAAAGAAGTAGATCATACGCTTGCTGCAAAATTCTGTTCATTATTTTACTTAGGTCTTACAGTTGGAAGAATAATTAACGGATTTATTGCAAATAGATTAGGTGATAAGAAGATGATAAGAATTGGCTCTATCATTATGTTATTTGGAACACTTTTAATATTATTGCCTATAAAAATTAGTATATTTTCACTTATTGGACTTGTAATAATAGGCTTAGGATGTGCACCTATTTATCCTTCTATTATACATTCAACACCAGATAACTTTGGAAAAGAAAATTCTCAATCTTTAGTAGGAATACAAATGGCATCAGCTTATATTGGCAGTACATTTATTCCACCAATATTTGGCTTTATTGCTCAACACATTAATATTTCATTATACCCAATATTTTTACTTATGCTAGTTACAATCTTATTAATTGCAACTGAAAAAGCAAATAAGTTATTTAAAAATATATAGTATAAAATTTATTTATAAAAAATTAACCTCACTAATTAAATTAGTGAGGTTTTTATTATTTATTAATAAAACTAATCATTTACTTCATCATCTTTTTTATGAAACCAATTAAAATTAATTGTTCCAATAACACTTCCAATAAATGGAGCAACTAAGAATATAACAATATGTTTATATTCATTACAAAATATTGAAGATACTAAAGCTTTAACAGGATTAACAATACTATAATTTAAAATGTTACTAAATAAAGCAACAATAATTACTCCACCACAAATAATTAAACCACGAATATTTTTATTTCTGCTTTTACTATTTGCTCCAATAAATGTTATTGTAAATAGATATGATAATATTACTTCAACAAAAATAGCAGCAATAACATCACCATTACAACATGCAAGTGTTGAATATGTATTAAAATAAGCGGTATTTGCTGGAATAATTATTCTAATTAAAAGTCCACCTAAAATTCCACCAGCTATTTGTCCGAATAAATATCCAAAAAATTCACCAATTGAAATTTTTTTATTTATTAAATAGCTAAATGAAATAATTGGATTAAAATGACATCCTGAAATATTTCCTAAGGAATAGAATAAAATAAAATAAACTAGTCCAAATGAAATAGCAATAGACAGTGGATCAGATAAATATACCATTGCACCTAAGCCTATAAACATAAGTAAAAATGTACCAATTCCTTCAGCTACATATTGTTTAATTTTCATATATTACCACTCCTTTTTTATAATTATACTCTAAATTGGAAAATTTGTAAAGAAATTGCTTTTTTAATAAAATCACCTGAATTGACTAATTAATGAAAATAAGATAAAATATATATATAAATACATCATGATGAGGTGCAATATGTATCAACCTAAATTAAACTTACTTGAAACTGAAGTAGCTATTAAATATGTAAAAGACAACTTCGAAAAACTTCTTGCAAATAAATTAAATTTAATAAGAGTTTCTGCTCCACTTTTTGTAGAAACAAATTCTGGGCTTAATGATAATTTAAGTGGAAAAGAAAAAGCAATTTCTTTTGATATAAAATCGCTTAATAAACAAGTTGAAATTGTTCATTCACTTGCAAAATGGAAAAGATTTGCTTTAAATAAATATCATATTAGACATAATATGGGTTTATATACAGATATGAATGCTATTAGAAAAGACGAAGAAGTAGATAGTATTCATTCAATATATGTTGACCAATGGGATTGGGAAAAAGTAATTGACGAAGAAGAAAGAAATTTAAACTATTTATTTAAAGTAGTTAAAGATATATATTGTGTTCTTTTACAAACACAAAATTTAGTTAATACAAAATACCCTTGTTTTCATGATAAACTACCAGAAGAAATATATATTATATCTAGTCAAGACTTACTTAACATGTATCCAGATAAATCAGCTAAAGAACGAGAATATTTGATTACAAAAAATCATAAAGCTGTATTCATTTATCAAATAGGAAATACACTATCTAATAATGAACCACATGATACAAGAGCTGCTGATTATGATGATTGGATGTTAAATGGTGATATTTTAGTTTATAACGAAATGTTAGATATTGCTTTAGAACTTTCAAGTATGGGTATTAGAGTTGATAAAAATAGTCTAAAAGAACAATTAGAATTAAAGAATGAAGTAGAAAAACTTAATAATCCGTATTGTAAAGCTATTTTAAATGATGAACTACCTTTTACAATTGGTGGTGGTATTGGTCAATCTAGATTATGTTTATTCTTTTTAGAAAAAATGCATATAGGTGAAGTGCAATCATCAATATGGAGTACTGAAGATCATAAATATAAATTATTATAAAATAAAAATTAAAGGAGAGTTATTATGAAACAAATACATAAAGAATTTTATACATTAAGTAACGGAGTAAATATACCAAAAGTAGCTTTTGGTACATGGCAAATTCAAGGTGAAGATGCATATAATTCTACAGTATATGCAATTAAAGCAGGATATATTCATATTGATACAGCTTTAGCATATGGTAATGAAAAAGAAATTGGAAAAGCATTAAAAGATTTAAATGTAAAAAGAGAAGAAATTTTTATCACTTCTAAACTACCTGCTGAAATAAAAGGCTATGAAGAAGCAAAAAATGCATTTAATACTACTATTACTAATTTAGGTATTGAATATTTAGATTTATATTTAATACATGCACCACTTCCTTGGAGTGAAATGTGGGGTGGACAATATAGATATGAAAAAGAAAACCTTGCTTCATGGTGTGCTATGGAAGAACTATATAATGAAGGTAAAATTAGATCAATTGGTGTTTCTAACTTTAATTGTTATGATTTAGATAATATTATTAATAATTCAAAAATTGTTCCAATGGTAAATCAAGTATATTGCTGTCCTGGTTCACGTAGATTTGATTTAGAAGAATATTGCCAAAAATACAATATCTTAATTGAAGCATATTCTCCTTTTGCAACAGGTAGAATTTTCAAATCAACTGAACTTAAAGAAATTGCTGCAAAATACAATGTAAGTGTTGCTCAACTTGCACTTAGATGGTGTCTACAAAGAAATACACTTCCACTTCCAAAATCAGTTAATGAAGATAGAATTATTGCTAACTTAGATATTAATTTTGATATTTCAGAAGAAGATTTAGATAAAATCGATAAAGTAGATATTAGTAAATAAAGGAGAAAGAAAATGTTTAATCATGTAACACTGCTTTTAGATATGGGTGGATGTAATAAAAAATGCCCTTTATGTCATAATTTTATATCATCTAAAAGTATAATGTTACTTGATGATTTACATTTAATATATGAACTATTTTCTTCTTTTTCAAAATCAATTACTATATCTAGTTATTATAAACAAATAGATATATTACCTAACTATAAGGAACTTTATTCAATTGAAAAGAAACTATCAGACGTAGTTAATCAAAAAAGATATCATACAATTAATTATAATAGATATGTTAGTGATTCTAAATATGAAAGTTTTATAAATAATTTAAATATTGATGAAGTTGAATTTAATATATATGGAAATAAAAATACTCATAATAGATATGTTGGTGTAAATAAAGATTTTGAAAACTTGTATGAAGCAACAATTAAATTAATAGAAAAAGATATTAAAGTAAATATTAATTATATTGTAAATAAACAAAATATTGATGAATTAAAAAGAACATTTGATCTATTTAAAAAAGATAAAATTAGTTTTTCAATTAAACAAAATATACCAACTAATCTAGGATATAAAAAAATCTTTACACGTCTAACAAAACAAGATTTATCTAAAATAAGTTTTCTAAATATTAATATTGGTAAAACTGAACAAGAAATTTATAGTGAATTAATTAAAGATAATTCATTTATTAATATTGATAAAATTAATCCTACTTTTATTATCGATGGTAAAAAAAATGTATACCATAAGCTCATTAATTTAGAGTCAAATTATTATTTAGGTAATTTAAAAATAGATTCAATAAAAAATATCATTGATAAATATTTATCAATGAATACAAAATTATTAAACATTATTAACAAATACTCAATAAGTGATATATGTAAATTAATAGGAAATCCAAATGGTAATTGGATTTTTACTAAAGAAGAATATATAATTTATTTATTAGAACAAATACTAAATGAAGAAAAATATCAAAATATTAATTAAAGGAGTAAATGATGAAAAAATATTTATCTATAATTATACTTTTTTTAACGATTTTATTAACATCATGTACTACAGAACAAACTAATAAAATAAAACTTCCTAATTTGGAAGGTTTAACAAGAGAAGAAATATCTGAAAAATTAAAAGAATATAATTTAGAATATATTTTCTACTTCGATAATTCAAAATATTATGATGATAAAAATCTATTTATAAGATATGGGAATGGACTTTCTGCTGGATCAATGGTAGAAGAAGGTAGTTTTATTAGAATATATACTTCTCCGCTTGAACTTACATATAAAATATCGAACACAATTGAAATGGATTTTGAATATGTTGGAAAAAGTTTCATTGAAGATGGTGTAGGAATAGTTGAACTTGTCTCTGCAACTGATGGTGATACAGCAAGATTTAGAGATGTTGTAACTGGTGAAGTATTTAGACTTAGATTTTTAGGAATAGATACTCCAGAAACATATGGACAACAAGATCCATGGGGAAAAACAGCCTCAAACTATACTGCAAAAAGATTAAGAGAAGCTAGTCAAATTGTCCTTGAAGCAGAAGGAGCTCGTACTGAAAGCTATGGTAGATACTTAGGTTGGGTATGGCTAGATGGAGTTTTATATAACTTAGAAGTAGTTGAAGAAGCTTATAGTAATAGTACAGTATCACATTCTAGTAAATATTTTGAATATTTTATGGATGTTGATATGAATGTATCTCGTACAGGAAGAAGATTTTTTGGTGAAATTGATCCAAATTATGATTACGAAAATAAATGTTTTAAATAGGTGATATATATGAATTTATCAAAACAAGAACAAACGAAAATAATCGATTGGGTATTTGCTAGTGGAAGAGATTTAGATATTGCAAGATATAACTATCATTTTTTAAATGAAGATAAAATGATGGTTCTTCATACTTTATCCATTTATCAAAATAAAGATGGAGGATTTGGATTAGGTTTAATCAATGACTCAATGAACCAATCATCAACATATTATGCAACTGGAATTGCTTTAAAAACAATGGTTGAAGCTGGTTTTAATAGTAGTTGTGAAAATGAAATTTTTCAACTTGTGTTTAATAAAACATTTAGATATTTACAAAATAATAAATTAAATACATTCCCACTAACTGATAAGAAAAATAATAAATTCCCTGGATCAAGTTTTTTAAAGGCTGGTTCAGTTGAAAGTAATCTTGTTCCTAATGGATATATATATGGATCATTAATTGTATTACTTAAAGAAAATCATCCATATCATAAAATCATTGATATTAGACTTAGTCAATTATTAAACGACTATTTAAAAAAAGAATTTGATAATAGTGAATTATCTAAACATGAATTACTTTCTATGTCATATTTATTACATATTTTAAAAGACAAAAAAGATATTTCTTTATATATCGAAAAATTCAAAAATGACATTAATAATTTTAATGATTATGATAAAACTGTTATTAACAATAATTTAGTTAAATTAGATGATAATGTAATTGATTCATTAATTGAAAATAGATTAAAAGTTGGATTATGGAATCACCAATATGATTGGGGAAGTAATGCTGCAAATCAAGAGATTGCTGAGATTAAAGAAATTAGTAAACTTGCTATTGATAATTTACTAATATTAAGAAATTATAATCGTTTAGATTAAAATAAATTATATTACTTGATAAAAATCAAAATATTTGATATAATATAAAAGATGTAAATTAAACTACCTTAGGAGGGTAATTATGAATAAAGTATTTAAAAGTTTATCTGTTGTGTTATTAGCAGTTTTATGTTTTTTAACACTTACTGGATGTAATAAAGTAAAAGAAAAGAATTTTAATAAAATCGAAAATGGTATGACAAAAGCTGGTGTTATCGAAATTTTAGACGACTTCACTGCTTCTACTACTGATGAAGGTTTTGTTACTTGCTATTGGTTTAAAGGTGCTGATTCTTATCAAGAAGCTTTAGATAAAGTTAATGCTGGTAAAGATGTTTTAACTATTACTGTTGTATTCCAAGACAATAAAGTAGTTAGCAAATCAATGGGAAATTTTGAAATTAAATAGTGTTAAATAGACCTCTTTTTAGAGGTCTTTTTTCTTTCCTTTTTTTATAAAATATGATATAATAAAGTATACACCGAAGTACGCTTCAAAGGAGGTATATATGATGGATAAAATACATTTAAAAAACCATATCATATATAATACAGCTCTACTTTTTATAAAACAAGGCTACACTAAAACAACAACAAAACAAATAGCCTTAAATTGTAATATTACAGAAGGAGCTTTATTTAGATCATTTAAAGATAAAGAATCTATTTTAAAAGAAATCATAAATATTATTCTAACAAATAATTTACTAAATATTAATAATATTAATGATTATTTGAATCTATCTATTAATATTTTATATAATGCAAATAAGGATGAAATCTTAAATGATTTATTTATTAACATATATTCATTAGATAATACAAGAAAATTATTAAATGAATATATTGCAGAATTATTTTATCGTAATTTAAATTTATTAAATTATGATGTAAAAGAATACTATGAACTTGAAGTAGCACTTAGTGGAATATTTTTAAATTACTTAAAACTAGAAACAAATATGTACTTTACTATTAATCAAAAAATTAATAGATATATTGACATTGTAAAAATGTTACTTAATAATACTCAATATAGCGCAAGTAATACAAATATTAATATTTTAGATTATATTAATAATTACTTTATAAAGAAAGGAGATAACAATTAATGAAAAGAATAATAGGCTTATTAATTTTATTATTTTTAATGTTAACAACATTCATATTATCATTTATTTTATTATATCAAAGTAATAAAACTTATACTATCAGTTATTCTTCAAGTGATGAAAAGAACGATTCAATTAACTTAGTATATAACTCAAATGATGAAATCCATTTAATTGTTAATCCTTACAAAAAAGAAGGATATCGTTTTAAAGGATGGAACATAAACGGTAAACTTTATAACGAATATTCTAGTTTTATTGTTCCTAATAATGATGTTAATATAATCGCTGAATGGGTAAAAATAATTAATGTTACCTTAGAAACAAACAATAATCAAACAGTTACATCTCTTAATATTGATCAAGGTTCAACTTTAGACTATAGTGATTTACCACTTCCAGAAAAACAAGGATCTATTTTTGAAGATTGGTATTTAGATAGCGATTTATCTGTTAGATATAACGCTGGAGTTTATAAATTTAATACTGATACAAGTTTATTTGCAAAATATACATCAATTATTGATAATTCTAAAATTAATCACTCAAGTAGTAGTAAAGTACTAATAAATCAAGATACTAATTTTAATATTAATATATATTCTGATATAGAACTTACAAATGATAATATTAATTCATATGTTAATTTTTCTTCATTTAATGTAGACACAACATTTAATTATGATATTGAAAAAACAGAGAATAAAAAATATAAATTAACTATTTTAAATGAACTTAATGAAGGAGCAAACTATATATTTAATTCATTAAATGATAAAGTATATTTCCTTGTTAAAGAAGATAATAGTAATATAAGTACTATCTATAATAGCTTATTTATTTCTACAACAAATCCTAATAAATCAGTACAAATTATTAAAAATAATGTCTTAGAATTAACAAATAATGATTATTACTATTTTTCAGATAATGAATTATTCTTAAAAGAAGACTATGTCTTTAATAATGAAATAAATAATAATACAATTGTTAAAATAGTAAATAATCAATCGGTAAAATATGCTAAAATAAAAAATATTGAAGTAAGAACAATTAATAGTAATGTTAATTCAAAAAATGTATGTGTAGCAATCCTTGATAGTGTATTATTTACAGATATTTTTGAAAATTTACAAATTGCTCAAACTAAAGAATTAAATCTAAATAATTACTTAAATAAAAATACAATTTCAGAAGTAAAAGAAGAGTTTACTAAATCAAAAGAATATAATGTATTACAAAATATGTATGTTGATACCGTTAAAAAATATTTAGAAAATAAATCGAAAGACTATAATCTTTCATTAAACGAAATAAGTGAGGTATCAATTGACCACTCAAAAACAAAAATAAATGTTTATCTTACTAACAAAGGATTTGAAATTAACTCTAGTTTTAATGTAGTTTTAAATAGTAATATATATTTTGAAATAAAAATATTAATTAATGAAGAAATATCAACAAACTTATTTTCTAATTTAAATATAGATAATGAATTAATTAACTTTGATATTTATACACAAATTGATACAAAAACAAACATTGAAATGGATGTAATATTTCATAATAAAGAAGAAGTTATTAATGTAAAAGATGATCTTAATTCATTAATATCAAATCTAAATAAAAATGAATTTTATGAAAAATACAATGAATACTTAAATTATAATACAGGTAAATTAAATTTACTTAACTTGAATTTAGTTAATATAGATACAAATATTAATGAATTTATTAAAGTTAAAATACCAATTAATATTCAAATCGATTTAGGAATTAATAGTCCATTATTTTCAAAATTCACACTTAACAGCAGTAAAATCTATGGACTAAAAACAAATAATAATGTTTTAGAATCATATACATTTGATAACGGTAGTACACAATCTTTTGAAGCAAGTTATAATGGACATTTTAATCTTGAAAAGGGAATTAATTTTGGATTTGATGTTTCATTTATTGGATTTGAAAACTTTGGAAACTTTGGAGCAAATATTTATAATGGTTATAATTTTGATATTTATGGATCAAGCACTTTAGAATCTTTTGGAAATAACATTAATTCAAGCAGTGGATACTATTTTGAAATTATTGAAAAATATAATGATAATGTTTACTTTAATAATCCAACACTAAATACATTTAATGAAAAAAATAATACTATAAATACATTACACACAACTAGTGGAAATGAGTATATGGTATTTGATTTTGTAAATAAGACAAAAGAAATTAAATCAATTGAATTAATTAATGGACAAGCAAATTTAAATGATTATAATTTATTTACACTAGAAGAATTGAATTTAAAAACAGGTAAATTAGAAAATATCACAGAAGATAGAAATACATTTGATATTATTACTTCATCATACTTTAATTATGATAAAGAAAGTGGAATATTAAGTATTAAAGATGCGTTTAAAGATAATGATATTCATGGATCTTTAATTATTAGATATGTGGGTAACGTATATAATAATAGTAAATA
Organism: Bacilli bacterium; assembly: GCA_045119035.1. Lineage (GTDB taxonomy): Bacteria > Bacillota_I > Bacilli_A > ML615J-28 > CAG-313 > CAYVQA01. Next base: position 33,911 of record JBGVCU010000066.1, read on the forward strand.
TATTGATTTATTAATTGAAATTCATTATGAACACGACAATTATTATTCTGACAATACTGAAACAGAAAATAAAGTAAAAGTTACATATATGATTGAAGATGAAATATATTATGAAGAATTAGTGCCATATAATTCTAATCATTATCAAAATATTGTAGTATCTAGTGATTATTATAAATCACACCCTAATTATGAATATATCTATTGGAATACTTTAGAAGTCTTAAATACTCCACTTACAAAAGATACTATTTTTAAAGCAACAATTGTCTATAAAAAGATAAATGTTACATATGAATATGAAATCTTAGATGGATCAACTCTTAAGACAATTCAAGAAAGAGTTGTAGCTCTGTGCGGTGTAGATAAAGTTAAAGATTTAACAAATAAACTAGTATATTTCAATGAAAATATCACTGATAAATGTTCATTTATTAAGTGGGAACATCATGATGAAATAATTAATTATAAAGAAAATCAAGTCTTTAAAGCAACATATAATAAACAAAACCTAGATGTTATTTTAGAAATAAGTGAAGTAATCGTTAATGGTATAGTACTGCTTGATAAACAATTAATTACAGTAAATATACCATTTGGTACAATCCCTGAATTTAACTATAAATCTTTATCAGGATTTAAACTAATCTTTGATGATTATAATAATGAACCACTTTATAAGAATACTTTAATTAAAGCAAACTTAATTAGAGAAAAAGATTATAGTATTAAATTCTATGATTATTATGGAAATATTCTATATGAAACAAATGCATATCTTGGAGAAAATTTATATATCCTTTTATCTCATAAAGAGATTGCAAATTATAAATATCCAGTTTCTATTTCATCAAATAAACAAGCAACTCTAAAAGCTTGGACTAATTCTGAAAAATTGAAATTTATTAATTCGAATATTGAACTGTACCCGTTATTTGAAATAACAAATATTACTCAAAAAATTATGTTTAACTTAAGTGGAGCTCACTTTAATACTTATTATGAATACATTGAAAAAAATGGCCTAATAGTAAATAAAGGTTCAAAAATTGATAGTGAGATTTTAGAAAATATTATTCCGTATAAAGAAAAGACAGAACAATATGAATATCAGTTTGATGGATGGTATTATGGTAATACAAAAGTTGATTTATCAACATATGAAGTAACTCGTGATACAACCTTTACTGCAAGATTCAAAGAAGTTGAAAGACTATATAGTATTGAAATTCTTTCAAATGGATTTGATTCTTATATAGATGGTGGTATAAATTATAAAAAAGAAATTTCAGGAATGTTTAGTAACAATGAAACTAAAATATTAGGTGATGATTTATCATATAATGATATAAGAAAAGTCTTATCAAGTATTAGCAATTTACAAAAAGATACATATATTCCAATTTCACTTAATGATGATTATATTTTTGAAAGATATATAATTTCATATACAGATAATAAATATACAATTGTTCCACTGTATAAGAATAATCAATACACTACAACAGTTATATATAATAATGCTATAAATACTAATATAAATAATTATGAAAGTGCATATCATATTAATTTAAATAATCAAGAGGAAATTACCTTTGATTTATTAAATAATTATAATATTTTAAATAACATTACAGTAAAATATTTAAATCCTTTAACAAATGAAATAGAAGACATTTTATGTAGTTATAAAAATGATAATTATTTCTATGTTTTTACTGGATGGAGTTTAGATAAAGAAAATATTTTAAATAACGATTCTATTATTGAATATAATGAAGTAATAAATTTATATGCGATTTATAAAGAATATCCAATGATAAAACAAGCTACATTTAGTGTTGAAAATGAAGATGAGAAAATATTAGTAAATGGTATAGAAGTTGAAAATAATTATTTAGTTAATTTAACCTACAAAGATTCATTACCAACTGACATTACAATAGAAGCTATTAAAGAAGTAACATTAGAAAATATTCATTATACTTATCAATTTATTGGTTGGTATTGTGTAGAATCAGATTCAATTGTATTAAATAACTTTAATGATAACTATCATTATGTAGCAAAATTTATTAAAGTAATAAGTAAATAAAATAAAAAAGACTCATTAAAATGAGTCTTTTATTTTATCTATGTTTCATATGAGGGAATAATAATACATCACGAATTGAATCGCAACCAGTAAGTAACATTACAAGTCTATCAATTCCGATACCAATACCACCAGTAGGAGGCATACCGTATTCTAATGCTTCTACGAAATCAACATCCATTTCGTTAGCTTCATCATTACCAAGTTCTTTTTCTTTAAGTTGAGATTCAAATCTTTGTCTTTGGTCAATTGGGTCATTAAGCTCAGAAAAAGCATTTCCGTATTCTTTACCTAAAATGAATAATTCAAAACGATCAGTAAATCTAGGATCATTATCATTTTTCTTAGCAAGTGGACTAATTTCAACTGGATGTCCATATACGATTGTAGGTTGAATAATAGTTTCTTCAACATATTTTTCAAAGAATAAATTAATAATATGTCCATATGTTCTTTGGTGAGCAGGAACATCAATATGGTGTTCTTTTGCTAAAGCTAAAGCTTCTTCATCACTTGTAACATTAAAGAAATCAATACCAGTTACTTCTTTAATACCATCAACCATATGAAGTCTTCTAAATGGTGCTTTAAGTGAAATTTCATGTCCTTGATATGTAACTGTATCAGTTCCACAAACTTCAAGTGCTAAATAATTAAATAAACCTTCAGCAAGTTCCATCATATCAGTAACATCACCATATGCTAAATATGCTTCAACTGTAGTAAATTCAGGATTATGAGTTGCATCCATTCCTTCATTTCTGAATAATCTACCAATTTCATATACAGCTTCAAGTCCACCAACAATACAACGTTTAAGTGGAAGTTCAGTTGCAATTCTTAAATAGAAATCCATATCAAGTGCGTTATGATGTGTAACGAAAGGACGTGCAGCAGCTCCACCAAGAATTGGATTAAGTACTGGAGTTTCAACTTCAATATATCCACGTGAATCTAAATAATGTTGAATTCCACGAATAATTTTAGAACGTTTCATGAAAACTTCTTTTGAATCACTATTCATAATTAAATCAACATATCTACGACGTCTAGCTTCTTCTTTATCTTGAAGACCATGGAATTTTTCAGGAAGTGGACGTAATGCTTTTGATAAATGAACATATTCTAATGCTTTAACACTAAGTTCACCTGTTTGAGTTTTCATAACTTGACCAGTAATACCTACGATATCACCAATATCAGCAGTTTTGAATACTGAATACATATCTTCACCTAAAATATCGAAGCGAACATAAATTTGAATTTGTCCTTCTCTATCTTGGATATGCATGAATCCAACTTTACCTTTAACACGTTTAGTCATGATTCGTCCAGCAATACTTGCAGAAATATTCATTTCTTCTAATTCTTCTTTTTCATAAGAACTATATTGATCTTTAATAGATTTTGAATTTGCAGTTCTAATGAATTTTTTACCAAAAGGATCAATACCTTTTTCCTTAAGGTCATTCATTTTTTTACGACGAACAAGTTCTTGTTCAGTAAGTAATAAATCTTGTTCCATTTTAATACCTCTTTTATATAAAAATTTACATCTTTTCTATTATAACATAATATTAATAAAAATTCATTTTTTTTGCAAAAAAAGAAAAGTTATTTATTTTACTTTTATTTTAATTAAAAATGTGATATACTAATATTAATAGAAAATATTTAAAAAAATACCATAAGGGGGTATAGTTTATGAGAGTTAGAAAAGAGATTGATTCATTCGGTGAGGTCGAATTACCACAAGACGTCTATTATGGTATATCTACATATCGTGATCATGAGAATGTACAAATATTTAAAAAGAGTATTAGTCGTCAAATGATAAAGGGTCTTGCGGTAGTAAAAAAAGCAGCTGCAAAAGCAAATCTTGATGCTGGATTATTAGAGACTGATAAAGCAAAAGTCATTATGTTAGCGTGCGATGAAATATTTAACGGTAGACTTCATGGACAATTTATTACGGATTTAATTCAAGGTGGTTCAGGTGCTGGTATGCATATGAATGCTAATGAAGTAATTGCAAATCGTGCAAATGAAATGAAAGGGTATCAGAGAGGAGATTATTCATATATTCATCCAAAAAATGATGTAAGTATGAATCAAAAAACTCAAGCAGTTATTCCTGTATGCGGAAAAATCGCTTCTATTAGACTTACAAAAAAATTATTAACAGAACTAAAAAAATTATATAATGCTTTCTTAGATAAAGCTAAAGAAGCACAAGAAAAAGGTGCTAAGGTTAGTGAAGAATTTAAAGCAATGGCTGCTAATGTTCAAAGATCATATAAAAAGATTGATGAATCAATTGATGGATTACTTCCAGTTCATTTCGATAAAGAAATATTTAACACTGAAGATCCACAACTTATTAAATTCTATAAAAAATGGGTTTTCTATATAGGTAAATACACTGGTGAAGATTTTGTACTTGCAAAAGATTCTACAGATACTTTCCAAGATATTGAAGCATTATATTACTTAAGCAGCAATTTAGAAATTCTTGCAACAAACCTTTCAAAAATTGCAAACAATTTATTATTCTTAAGTAGTTCATTTGAATATGTAAATAACGCAATTAATTTACCAGAAATAGATAACTATTCTGATAATGTTTATCAAGATCAAATCCTAGAAGTTGTTCAACAAGTAGCGCTTTATGTATATGGAACAGCTACAACTGTATCAGAAGCAGTAGAAAGAACATATCTAAAATCACATGCATATAAACCAATTATCTTACTTTCTCTATTTGAAATGGAAACAATCTTAAGACGTACTATTAGAACATTTAGGGAAAAAGTAATTGAAGGAATTATTATAAATTAAAAAATATTAGACAGTAGAATATTCTACTGTCTTTAATTAAAAGGGGTATTAATATGATAAAGGTTAACACTAATGAATTAATAAAAAATTTTGATAAATATATACAATATGTTGAAGAAGGAAATGAAGTTTTAATTATTGATAATAATATAATAACTGCCAAACTTACTCCATATCAGAAAGAAGAATATCTTTCTGATAGTTTAGTTGGTATATTAAATAATGACTATAACTTAGCTGATATAAAAAAAGAAATGTATGAAAAAGGGTTAAACTAGAATTCTAGTTTAATCCTTTATTTCTTCTTTCTTAAGTATATACCTAGTGGTATAATAGATAAACAAACATACCCAAGAGTAAATATTAATATATATTTATTATCACTTTTACTAATAGCTACAAGCGCATATAAAGATATATAAATTAATAATCCTAAAATAATTAAAATAAGTCCAAGTGTTTTTTTCATGATATTACTTCCTTTTGTAATATTATAATACAATATTAATATAAAAATCAATTAATATATATTCATATTAATCATCAGTTTAAAATCAATTTAATAGATAACCTACATTTCGAAAAAATATATTGACAAGTAGGTTTTTTGTGATATAATATTAAATGAAAAAGGATGTGAAAAATAATGTTTAACGAGATAATTAATGAATACATTGATTTGTTAAGAAAACATTTATTTATAGAACAAAAGCTATACAATTTACCATCAGGTTATATCTCTAGAAAAGTTATTAAAGGTAGAGTTCAATATTATTTACAAAAAAGAGTTGATAATAAGATAGTTAGTAAATATATAAAAAAAGACGAAATTGAAGATTATTATAATAAAATTAATGATAGAAAAGCATATATTAATGAAGTTAAAAAAATTAGCGAAAGAATAATACAATTAGAAAAGGCAGCTTTACTCTTAGACAAAGTATTATATTTAAAATTGCAAATTTATAAATTGAGTTTAAAAATGGATCACATAGATTCAAATGCAAAGCAAGAAAGTTTAGAGTTTGCAAATGTATTAAATTCTATTGAAGGAGTTTTACCAAGTGAAGAATTAACTAGTAAACTTAAATGTTGGGAAAAGAACGAAAAATCTTTTTTAACTATAGTTGAAGAAACACTTTCTCAATATGGATTTTTAGGTGATGAGTAATGCGAGATCCATATTTATATAAAGATATTAATGTTTTAAGAAATTTAGCGAACATTAAGGATGAAAAATTACTTCAAAAAGCAGAGGCCGATATTACTGATATTACAATGTGTTACGTTTATAATATTAAGTATCTTAAATTTGATGTTGAGACATTATGTGATATTCATAAAACTATTTTTGGATTTATATATGATTGGGCTGGTGAGTTTAGAATAATTCAGATTGTAAAATACGAACCAGTTTTAGGGGGACTTTCTGTTGATTATACCCATCCTAAAGATATTAAAAAAGAATTGAATAGTGTTATGAAAGAAATTAATAAATTAAAAGTTACAGCAAATAACAAAAAAGAAATTGTATTTAAACTAATAAGAATTATTGCTGCAATTTGGAAAATTCATCCTTTTCGAGAAGGAAACACTAGAACAGTTGTGGCTTTCTCTATCCTTTTAGCGAGACATTTAGGATTTACAGTAGATCATAATATTTTAAAACAAAATTCATCGTATGTTAGAAACTCTTTTGTAATGGCTTCTATTGGAATTTATTCGAAATTTGAATATCTAGATAGAATATTTTTTGATACGATATTACATGAGGATATAAATGAAATTTATAAAGAAAATAATAATTCATCAAAATACGAAACAATCGGAAATTATAATATAAAAGATTACAAAGAACAACCCCACGAATATAAGAAATAATAAAATGGATTAAACTTAATTGTTTAATCCATTATTTTTTATTTAGTTATATATAATAAAATTAATTTAATAGTATTAAGTAAACCATCATAATGAGTTCTTTCCATTCCATGTGATGCATGAATTCCAGAACCAATTAAAGCTGCTTTAATATCATTACCAGCAGATAGTGCAGCAGATGCATCTGATCCATACATTGGATATACATCTAGTGCATAATCAATTTTATTTTCTTTTGCTAAGTTTACAAGCTTTGTAATCATTCCATAATCATATGGACCTGAAGAATCTTTTGCACAAATTGATACTTGATGTTCATTACAATTTAAATCAAGTCCAATACATCCCATATCAACTACTAACATTTCGTCCATATTTGGAATGTTTGCTGCTCCATGTCCAACTTCTTCATATGTTGAGAAGATTAATTTTAAATTATAATTTGGAGTAATATTATTTTCTTTTAAGTATCTTAAAAGTTCAACTAAAATAAATACACTAGCTTTATCATCTAAGAATCTAGTTTTAATGTATTTTGTAGATGTATAACAGAATTTTGGATCAATTGTAACAAAGTCACCAGTTTCAATTCCAAGTTTAGTTGTATCTGCTTTTGATTTAACGACTTCATCAAGTCTAATATACATATTATCCATATCGCGAGCTTTGCTTCTTGAATCTTTATATACATGAACAGAAGGAGATGTTGAAAGTACTGTACCTGAATATTCTTTACCATCACGTGTATGTACTGTACAATATTCACCATCAACTGTAGGAAGTAAGATTCCTCCTACTGTTGTAAATGATAAATGACCATCGCCTCTTACTGATCTTACCATAAGACCAAGTGTATCTACGTGAGCGCTAAGTCCTACTGTATAATCAGTAGTTCCTTTAACATCTACAATTAAATTACCTTTTTGATTTCTAGAAGTTTGGTATCCCATTTTAGAAACGTATTCATCTAAGTAATTAATAATTTTGAATGTATATCCAGATGGGCTTGGTATATTAAAAATTTCTTCCATTAATTTTATATTAAATTGAAAATCTTTCATATATAGTACCTACTTTGCTTTATTTAAAATATCTTCTAAATCTTCTTTAGAGAAGAAGTAGTGTTCATTACAGAAATGGCATACTGTATCAGCCTCTCCATCTGTAGATAAGATATCTTCAATTTCTTGTTTACCTAAAGAAATTAATCCTCTTTCGAATTTTTCTTTGCTGCAATTACATCTAAATTCTACATCTTGTTTAGCTAATAATTTAAAATCATCTGCGAGATTTTTGCAAATATCTTCAAGTGTATATCCGCTTGATAAAAGTTCTGTCATAGATGGTAAAATTGATAATTTCTTTTCAAGAGCACTAATTACTTCTTCAGTTGTATTTGGTAGAAGTTGAATAATAAATCCACCTGAAACAACAGCCTCATTATCAGTGTTTACTAATACTCCAACAGATACAGCAGTTGGAACTTGTTCACTTACTGTAAAGTAATAAGCAAAGTCTTCACCGATTTCACCACTTACAATTGGTGTTGAACCAATAAATGGATCTTTTAGTTTTAAATCTTTAATAACATTAATGAATCCTTCAGTACCTACTGTTGCTTTTGCGTTAAGTCTTAAATCATTATATTCAAAATGACATCTTGGGTTATCTGCGTAAGCTCTTACGTGTCCATGAGCATCAGCATCAACAATGATTTTTCCGATTGGTCCATTTCCATCTACTTTAATAGTAACTGTTTCCTCTAGTTTTAACATTGACCCCATCATAACACCAACATTTAAAACACGTCCAACAGCATCAAGTGCACTTGGGAAATAGTTTAATTTTTTACCTATATGGTTTAGGGTATCTTCAGTTCTACAAGCAAATATTCTTACTTGATCATTAAAAGCGATACCTCTTACTAAATAATCACTCATATTTAATACCTACCTTTTTATATATTATAACATATTTCTTTTATAAATAAAAAAAAATCACTTAAAATAAATTTAAGTGTCAAACAAAAAATTAAGAAAAAATAAAAAATGGCTGGGATAGAAGGATTTGAACCTTCGAATGACGGAGTCAAAGTCCGTTGCCTTACCGCTTGGCTATATCCCAACAATTAAAAAAATGGTGGAGGGGGACGGATTCGAACCATCGAACTCGGAGAGAGCGGATTTACAGTCCGCCGCGTTTAGCCACTTCGCTACCCCTCCAGGTAACAAAATGCAATACCTAATTGCCTATATATTATATAATAATTTATGATATTTAGCAAGTTATTTACTCATTTTTTATATTCTTTTTTATAAATATTTTATTTACCTGCATTTTTAAATAAAATAACAGCTTTTTTGAATAGAATAGCGGTCTTAAAAATTTTCTAATATAATTTAATAAATAACTTAAAAAAGAAAGAATTTTATCAATAGCTAATAAATATTTTTTCCTTAAAAATAAATAATATACTAAATATCCTAAAATTAAAAATACTATAAATAATTGCGGTATATATCCGCTTGCTAATAAATAAGTATATGTATATGTTATATAGATAGTAATTAAGATAAATAATAAATCAAAAAATATATTTAAAAAACTTTTCTTAATAAATTTGCTTTTAATTAATATATATAAATCCCAAGTAGAAAAAAATAAAATACTAAACGCAATAATATTTACTATTATTTTAATTTCTAAATTAATCATTTAAATATCTTTCCAAATAAAGATTTTTCTTTTTTCTTAACATCATTAGTATATTCTAAAGAATATAATTTGCCTTTTATTTTAAGTATTCCTTTATTAATGTCTAATTCTAACATTTCTAATTTTTCTCCTTTTAGTAAGATATTACCTAGAGTTGAAATTACATAAAACTCATATTCATTCATACTTTCTATTTTTTTAATTCCACTAAGTTCCATGTATGTTCTATTATTAATGTTAATATTTTGATTTTCTTCTTTTGTTGTTGATTGATATAATACTTTATTCAAAAAAACACCTCATATATAAATATGAGGCGTAATTTTAAAATATGTTTAATTCTTCAGTAATCATTAAAAATACAGAATATACTGGTTTAAATGAATCATGATATGGCATGATTTCTTTAATATCATCTTCAAAATTATCAATATCATCTTTTGAATATGACATTTTTTCTTTTAATATAAGTTCAATCTTATCAAGTACTTTTTCAATAGTTTCTTTTCTTTCATCACTTAGTAATTCTTCACTTTCTAAATAATATTTGAAGTCTTCTAAATGTTTTGAATATGTTATAAGTGAACCATAATAATTTAAGATATCAAGATTTGAATTAAAATAATCTTTATAATAAACATTAACATCTAACATAACGTTAGAAAAATATCCAAATCCGATATCAAAAATGTCAATTAAATCTTCTTCAATCTTATCCCCAGCAAGATATTGTTCATAAACATAATCTAAAACCTTCATAACATCATTAATTACTGTCAAAATAACAGAAGAAGAATCTTTTAGTTTGTTTATTAGTTCTTCATGTTCTTCAATAAAATTTCCGTAGTCATCAAAAATATTCATATAATCACCTTCTTTTAATTTTATATTATTTTACAATAAAATTTAAATTTTTTCAAGCATTATAATTTCGATTTCAAAATATACATTAATATAGGAGGTATATATGAATATATTAGTTGGTTACACAGAAAAATTAAATGGAGAAATAATTATACATGGATCAAAAAATGCGGCCCTTCCTATTATTTCATCATGTTTGTTATTTAATAAAAAAATTACTTTGAGTAATGTTTCAAATATAATTGATATAGAAGAATTACATAAAATACTTGAATTATTAAATATTAGAATTGTAAAAGAAAATGACAAATATACATATATAAAAGAAGAGAATATAAAGAATAATTTGCTATTTGATAGTGTAGCTAAAATAAGAGCTTCATATTATTTATGGCCATGTATACTATCAAGTAAAAACAGTTTAAAATCATTTATTCCTGGTGGATGTAATTTTCAAGAAAGACCACTTGACTTACATTTTAAATTATTTAGAAAATTTGGTTTTAATGTTACTATTAATAATAATATTATTGAATTTAAAAAGATATTTAAAACAAAAAAATATCTAAATATTCATCTTGAAAAAAAGTCATTTGGAGTAACAGTTAATGCTATATTATTAAGTGTAAAATCAAATAAAATTGTAAAAATATATAACTATTCAAAAGAACCAGAGATACTTGATTTAATTAATTTTTTAAATAATGCTGGTACTAAAATATTTATTAAAAAAACACATCTTTTAATAATAGGTGTTAAGAAATTAAAAGAGATAAATTATGAAATTATGCAGGATAGAATTGAAGCAGGAAGTTATATTTTAATGACTTTAAATTATCCGAATTCTGTGATAAAAATGAAATATAAACCATATGAATATTTAAAAAATGTAATTGAAACATTTGAATTAGCAGGTGGAAAATTTTCTTTTAAAAATGATTATATGATTTTTGAATCACCAAACTGTATTAAGGGGATAAATTTAACTTGTGATACATATCCAAATTTTCCAACAGATTTACAACAAATTATATGTAGCTCACTTCTTAATACAAATTCAGTAATTACAGATTTAGTTTATCCAAATAGAGTTTCTCATATAAGTGAACTAAAAAAACTAAATGCGGATATAAATTTTATAAATAATAAAATACATATTAAACCATCTGTATTAAAAAATAATAGCTTAAATGGAATTGATTTACGAGGTAACTTTAGTTTAATAGTTGCATCTGGGAAAATAAAAGAAAATACCATTATATATAACATTGATAATCTATTAAGAGGATATTATGATGTATTTTGTAATTTTAAAAAAATAGGATTAAAAATTGAAATTATATAAGCCTTTTTCAAAACAAAAAAAGCTAAATATGGTATAATTTACTTGTAATGGAGGTGAGAGAAGTGTTTTTAATGAATGAATCAACACTTAATCTTATAAAATATGTCTTTTTAGCAGTAGACATTATTGTAATAATTTCATTAGTATTAATGATCTTAAAAGGACTTAGACAAGGAATTTATAAATTCCTATTAAGTACTGGATTAAAATGGATCTTAATTTTAATCTTAATTTTATTTTCTGGAATGATTGCCGGAAAAATTTTAACTATTAATTTTGGTGGAGAAATTGGAAGACTTGATAATTTCTTAATGATGCAACTTGCAGATGCTATTGGTATGACAGAAGAACAAATGGCTCAAAGTTATATCTATAATTTAGCATATAGTGCTGTTGTTTCTACAGCTAGAATTGTAATTATTTTAGCAGCGATTATTTTAGTTAACTTAATTATTTATCCACTTGTTAGTTTATTCTTATGGATCTTTGGTGTTAAACGTAAAATTAATAATTTAGTCATCAATAGAAAAATTAGAATTTTCGGTGCTGTATTTGGATTATTTATTTTTATTATAAACTTTATTGTTGTATTTGCTCCAGTATATGGTATACTTTCAATTGCAACTACATTTGAAAAAGAAATTACTGCTTTTGATACAAACGGTCCACGTCAAAATCAAGCAGAAGAAGAAAGTGTTTCTTTAGGCGAACTAACAGAAAAATCTTTCTTATTAAACATTATCAATTCAAATGATTCTAAAAATTTCTGTGTTGCTTATTTAGATAATATCTATGTAATTAAAACAGAAACTGCAACAATTCATTTAATTGATGAAGCTTATAAAATTAAACCTTTACTACCAGTTGTTTCTACATTAATGAATTCAACTGATGAAGATGGTAACCTAGATTTATCAAATCTTAAACCAGAAGATGTGCAACTTGTAACTAACTATTTAAAAGAATCAGATTTCACAGATATTTTACTTCCTGTTGCTGTTGAAGTTGCTGTAGTTACTGGTGTATTAGATGATTATGAAACAGATTTAACTTTTGAAAAAGTTCATGAAATTGCATGGGATGTTGAGGCTGAAAAACTTGATGAGTTCATCGATACTATTGCTCCTGTTTATGAAGTTTTATATGAAAACGATATGGATTTAGAAGCATTATTAAAAGATGAAAGATTCCCTGAAGTTGCTACAGCTGTTGTTCAAGCCGCTGCTCAATTAGAAGTTATTCAAGAATATGCTTTTGATATCGTTAAACAAGAATTAGAAAAAATTGCTGAAGAAGATCCTGAAAATCAAGTTATTACTATTTTAGTAGGAATTGATTTTAAAACTGCCGTTGAACAAGATTTAGATAATTTATTTGAAATTGTTCAAGATGTAGTTAATATGGGTGTATTAGAAGAAGAATTTGATATTTCAAATTTAAGTGATCCAGAAAAAATTGAAGCATTATTAAACAATGCTACAACATTACAAGTTATGACTCCTGAGGAAATGATTGAAACATTAATTACAATGTTTGAATTAAAAGAACCTATGGAAGAAATTGGTCTTGTAATTGATTTAGAAAATGTTGACTGGACAAAAGAAAATCATTATCTTGCTCAATTAATTAGTGTAATTGCTACTAATATGGATTTATTTGAAGGATTTGATGATTTAGAAAATGCTAACTTTACTGAAGAAGATAAAGAAGATCTACATACTTTACTAACTGCAGTTGTTAATTTACAAATCGTAAGAAAATCAATTCCTAACTTAATCATCAAAGTATTAGAAGAAGCAGAAATTGAAGAATATGCATCTAGTTGGTTACTAGCTCAACAAGAAAACTTTGTTGCTGAAGAATGGCAATCACAAGTTGACATCTTATCTGAAGTATTATCAACTGTAATGATGGGTGCAACTGATGGAAGCATTGATTTTGATTGTTTTGAAAACTCTAATTTTGAATTCTTTAAAAATCTATTAGATGATATTGATGATGTTAAAATTATTGATGTTGAAACAGTATTAAATGGATTATTAAAACAAGAATTAGAAATCGAAACAAATATTTTCTCAATTCCTGAAAATGTTGACTGGGCGTCTGAAGGAGATTTATTATTCAATAATGAAACTGGTGCATTACGTGCTTTACTTCAAGTAGATAATCCAGATACAGAATATGATGAATCACATATTACTCATACTGATTTTGGTCGTTTCTTTGATATTGTTAGTCAATCATCACTTGTTACTGAAAACTTCTATGAAGTTATGGTTGAATATATGGATTCTGCATTATATGATTTAGATCCAAATTATTCTAAAGAAGAAGTTGAAGCTTCAACATTAAAATATATTCAAATGATGGAACAAGATTCAAGCTTAACATGGGAAGCTGAACTTACTAAAGTTGAAGCATTCTTCGATGAATATTATAAAGAAAATCCTAATCAAACATTACTACAAGAATTAGCACAAAGTAGTGTATTTATTTCAGATTTTTTCAATTAATTTATTTAAATATTATAATTAAAATAACCACTTTTTAGTGGTTATTTTTTTATTGCCTAATACATATAATTACTATAAAATAATTTTTCGAAAATTTCCTAATTTATTTCAAAAGTTTCAAAAAAAAATTTAAGCGTTTTCAAAAAAATATTATTTTTTTGAGTAATATCGGCTTCTAAAAGATTTTTCACTTGCCTTTTTTTGGACTTTTTGGTAAAATAAGAGAGTAAAGCTCATCAGAAAAGAGGTGGAAAAAGATGGGACCAGAACAAATAATGCTTGTTTTAGGGTTAGCCGTGACCCTAATCATTGTATTAGCAGCTCTAATTGGGTTCGCCGTAGGGTTTAAAAAGGAACTTGGTTGGACTGCAGTTTTATTGGTTTTACTTGGTATTATTTGGATTGCATTTGGAAATATTGATGCAGTTTTAATGACAGAATTACCAGGATCAATAATCTCAACACTGAATGGCACAGTTCAAATTGATTCTAATGCAACTACACTTGCTGGTTGGATTATGGATGCAATTGAAGGCTTTGTCCCTGCGCTTGAAGGACTTCTAGAAGAAGGAACTCATACGTATGGAACTGTTTATGGTGTTGTATCTTGTGTTCTTAGAGCATTACTATTAATTGCTGGTACAATTGGTGTACTAGTTCTTATTCCTGTAATCAGATTAGTTGTTATGATAATTAAACTTGTAATCAAGTTAATTGTTTTACTAATTAAAGGTTTCATAGGATTAATTAGAGTAATCTTTAGAATCAAGAAAAAAGAAAAGGTTGCAAAACCACTACCTACTCCTGCACCTGTTGACGACAGAATCCTTGTTACAAGCGACATCGATTCAAGAATCAATAACGTTACAGTTGAAGTTAGTAAAGTTGAAGCGAAACCTAAGAAAAAATCTAAGAAGCGTTTATGGGGTGCTGGACTTGGTGCTGCAAAAGCGATGTTATTCTTAACATTAATTTTCGTACCTATTTCAGGTATCATTTCTATTGCTTCTAGTGTATCATCAGATTCAATTAAAACAATTAACGGTTTAATGAATCCAAATCAATCTAGTCAAAAGGTTGATCAAACAAATTCATTAATCGACCAAGTGTTTGAATATGTTGATGCTTACGAAAATAGTTTCATTGGAAAACTTATGAATTCTTCAGAATATTTCTTTGAAGATGATTTAAGTAACATGACATTTGAAAACTTACTTACAATTAAAGGTAATGATGAAATTTGTCTTCCAGAAGAAATTATTACATACATAAATGTACTTAATGCATTAGCTCCAGCTTATCAGGATGGTACATTCGATATTTGGGCATATGCAGAATCTCATCCAGAAGAAGTAGCGTATGCTTTTGAGCTTTTAAAGAGCGCTAAACTTTTAGTTGAAATTATCCCTGTTGGTATCGAATTTGCGGGTACTTTACCAGAAGTTCAAGACTTATTAAACGAAGCTGGACTAAATGATGAAGAAGTTATTAAAGCTTTAGCAGATGTTGATTGGCGTCATGATTGGGAAACAATTATTGATGCACTTCATTATGCACTTGATTTAGGTAACTTCACTGAAGCAGATTTTAATTTCTTAACTTTAGAAGCTGAATCTCTAAAGAATGTTTTATCAACATTAGGTTCTGCACACTTCTTAAAAGAAGTAATGCCTGTTGTTATTAACATTGCTTTAAGTTTAGATATGGTTAAAGATTTAATCGGTAACAAAGACATTGAAATCAATGTTGATGGTATGGATTGGTCTAAAGAACTTGGAAACTTTGCTGATATCTATGGTGCATTTAGAAAACTAGGTATTGAAAGCCTAGATAATTTAGATGCTTTAGCATTAGTTGAAGATATCCTTTCTGATCAAGCTAAAACTGAAGCTGTTTTAGAAATTTTAGCTTATTTAGTAGGTGTTCAAGAAGATGGTGAAAGTGTTGTTGAATTAGATGTAAATCTATTTGCAAACATTTTATTACCAATTGCAGATGCAGTTCTTGATCAACAATTAAAAGTTAATTCTTTAGAAATGTTTAGTGGAATTATTTCACTTACATTTGCGCAATATCCAAACGAAAGTGCAAAAGAATTATGGTATCATGATTTAAAAACTTTAGTTTTATTAGCACAAAGTGCAGTTAAACTAAATGCATTATCAATGGATCCTGCTCAAATGAACTTAACAGATTTTGCTACATTCAAAGATATCATTAGTGGTATTTTTGATATTAAACTTTTAAGTGGTAATGTTTTATACCAAGGTTTAATGCAAGATGTTAAGAGTGCTTTAATTAAAGCTGCTATTGAAAAATTTGAATTCTTAGATGAAGGTACTCCTTGGGAAGAAGTAGTATGGCTAGATGAAAGAGATAATTTACTAAAAATTATCGATATCTTAGAAGAAATCGTTGCTTTAGGTGAAGAAATCGAATTAGATTTAGCTGAAAAAGCAAAAGATCCAACTAGCGGTATTAGTGCAAGTGATGTTAAAAATCCTATTGATTTACAAAACTTCGCATTTGATGCAAACTTATTACTTTCTTGGCAAAGAGATGGAGAAAATGGAATTCCATTTGTTGATTTAGCTATCAGCATTTTTGAAGTATTCCTAGATGATCCTGAATCTAACTTATTCTTACTTGCTATCCCTAATGTTGCAAATAAATATATTATTCCAATGTTAGACGAAGCAGAAGGTGAAGGAGAACATTTACCAATCTTCGATAACCTTTCAAAAGAAGAATTAAAGAATGAATTTAGAAACTTACTTGATGCTTTAAGTTCAATTGCAAAACTTAAAATTACAAGTGACACTCCTGAATTCTGGGCAGAAGTAAACCGTGTTCATAAATCAGTTGATGCTGAAGGTAACGAAGTTGAAACAACTGAAACAGTTTACGCTTTATACGACATTTTAGATCGTATCATTAACTCAAAATTATTAAAATTTGAAGCTACTGAAAGCCGCCCTGAACCTGAAGATTATCGTGGACGTGTAATCAGAATTATCATCAGAATCGCAACTGATATGGAAATTGGATTACATGACTTAGATAGTACAAGAATCGGTGGATTAGTTGACTATGAAGGAGACTTAGCTCACCTTAAAGATCTAGTAGATACATTACTTGATAGCATTAGACCAGCTGGTGTTAGCCTATCTGGTGCTTCTGTTGAAGAAGGTATTTTACATGATTTATTATTTGATGCAGAAGGTCATTTATCAATTGATGCTTCTACAATCGTTGGTGACATTTTAGATAATGATAAGATTCATTTAATCTTAGACGCATTACAAACTATTTTTGGTGTTTATGATTATAATCATTCAGAAAATAATGTACCTGCATTAACATTATTAAGTCAAATGTTCCCTTCAATTTACTATACATTCTTACAACCAATGTTACCTGCATCATATCAAGATTTATTAGACTTCCGTCATTCAACAATAAATCCTGATGGTGAATTCACTGGTATCCACATTTTAAATGACATCAGCAAACTTATCTATGTTTTAGAACAAGCTGTTGAAATGGGTATTGTTGGATTATACAATGGTGGAGATTTCATGAATGGAGATCTTGAACTTATTGGTGAAGATGTATATACAAAAGAATACTTAAAGAATATTTTAAATACATTAGCTGAATTACATATTTTAGGATTCAACTTAGAAGAAGAAACTCCTGAAGTACGTATGGCAAAACGTCAAGATTCATTCAGTAAGATGATTGACCAATTACTTGCTGATATGGGATTTGAAATCGAACATGATGAAATTACTAAAGAATCATTTAAAGATTTCATTAATCATTTCACAGCTGATACTGTATATGATGAAAATGGAAACATTGTATCTAGCAGTATTTTAGATAGAATCTTTATCGTTTTAGAAGAATTAGAACTTTATACATTCCAAGACATTATGGCGTTTATTAATTCTCCAACAATGATGGATGATTTATTAGTACGTCTTGATAATGATACATTACATATTATTGTAGGTATTTTTGAAGACCTTGGAAATGCACAAATCGTTCAAGCATTCTTACCAGGTGCAGTTGATTTTGCTATTGAAAAATTAGCTGATTCATTTGACTTATCATTCTTAGAAGGTAAAGTAAGTAAAGATGAATTAGTAAGAATTGCTGATTTATTAAATACAGTTATTGATTTAAATATTTTATCTGTATTAAGCGAAAAGAAATTATCAGTAATTGATCAAGATCAATTTGCTGTATTATTCGATAAATTAAATGCATTATCTATCTTTGATGGTTTAGGTAATGAATGGTTACAATTTATCGTTGAATTTGCTAATACTACATTTGATTTAGGTTTAGATTTAACTAACTTTGAATATAATGCAGATTGGCAAAAAGACAAAGAATTATTAGTTTCATTAATTAGCGACGTATTTACATTATTAGAAATCGTTGGTATTGATGAATTTGATAGTATTTCATCAGTAATTGCTAACTTAGATGTTATGGCACTTATTACTGAATCTAACGCTCAATTAATCGTTGATATGTTAGATAAATTAGTAAATTTTGATACTTTACACACAGTTTTACCACTTGCTCTACAAATTGTAGCGCAAACTAATGAAGACTTTGCGTTCTTAGATTTATCAAAAGAAGAATTCGCAGAAGATTTAAATGCTATTGTTTCAATCGTTAAAGGATTAGTAGAAACAGGTATTGTAAGTCTTTACGAAGAAGAAGCATTATATGATTTCAATGTTGTTGAAAATAAAGATGCAATTATTGCAATTTTCGAAAAACTTGGATCATTAAATTTACTAAATAATGATAGTGTTGGATTTGTAAATGCTATTTATAACATGATTGCTCCAATGCTTGGAATCGAAGCATTCACAGAAGTTACAGAATATTCATTTGAAGAAGATTTTGCTGTACTTGCACAAGTTGTTTCTAACTTAATTGATATTCTTGAAGTTAATGGATTAAATACTATTACAGATGTATTAGCATTTAGTGATTTCACAAGCTTAATCAATGAAGAAACATTTGCGTTATTAGATAATACACTTGATCAATTTGTTTCAATTGAATTATTAAATAACATCTTACCAGAAATTATTGCAACATTCACTAAAGACATGTTTGCAGATTATGAATTAGATCATTTACAAAACTTAACTAAAGAACAAATCGTAAGTGATTTAGAAGCTATCGTTGGTATTTTACAATCTGTATTAACTCACGATGATATTGTTGAAGACATCAATAAAGTATTAAATGGTGATGGAATTGGACACTTAGATGTTGAATTAATTTCTATCCTTGAAAACTTAATTGAAACTATCTTCGAATTAAATTTATTAGGTGATAACCTAGGTGAATTTATCCATTATGCATTTGATTTACTTGCAATCGATTCAGAAGGTGTTGACTTCTCTAATATCGATCAAGAAAATGATAAAGATGAATTATTAGATATCTTCACAATTTTAAAAACAATTAGTGATGAATTACAATTTGCAACAGTTAATGATGCATTAGAAAATATTTCATTAGAAATGTTATCATCACGCTTAGTAAGTCAATTAGGTCAAATTTTTGAAAACTTATCAGAACTTACTATTATTGAAACTATCGTAGTTCCTGCTGTAAGTAGCTTACTTGCTATGGATGGACCAATTGGTACATTAGCTGATTTAGCTCACTTATATGGTGGCGATGGTTCATTACTTGCAGAAGATATTATGTCATTTGCAAACTTATTCTATGCAGTAGCAGAACTTGGTGTTATTGAAATTATTTTTGATGGTGCTGAAATTGATTTTGCTAGTCCTGCAATTGGTGACTTACTTCATGCAATCTTTGGTTTAAATTACTTAAATCATGTTGATGAAAATGGTGTAAGAAACTCTGAAACTATTATCACTGCTGTATGCGAAATGTTAGGTATTGACGCTAGTGATTATGGTTTAGATGAAATGAATTTTGAAGTTGATGGTCAAGCAATTGTTGATTTATACTATCGTTATCAAGAAATCTTCGCAGATGCTGAAGCTGATTTCCCAATTAAGAGTGTATCTTCACTTTCTGATCCTCAATTTATGAATAATCTAATTGATTTCGCATTATCTGATGGTGTGGCTTCATATTTATTAGATTTAATTTATGATTTATTAGATATTCCTACAATTAATGGTATTGCTTTAATTGGTGCATATATGGGACTTGATATGGTAACTAATATGAACAACCCAATTATCAATTCATTAAATCTTGGTGAATTATCTGAAGATCAATTATTAGATGATTTATATTCAATCCTATACATCGTTGAAGTATTAATTGAAGATGGTTGGGAATACCCTGGTCTTGATATCATTGGTATCATTGAAGAAACTACAGAATTCTATCTTCCTCCATATTTCTTTGATGGATTAAATGAAATCATTTCAACTATTGAAGAATTAAATGTATTACATAGCGTTCCAAGTGCAGTTAAATATGTATTAACAGAAATGTTAGTATCTCCTGAAGATACACCTGAGGAAGCATTGACTGTATTTGACAAAATTAATACTGATTTAATTGATTTCGAAGTGTTAACAATTGAAAACATTTGTGAAATCTTACGTAGCATTGTTACTAACGTTGGAATTATTTCTGATGAATTAGAAATTAAATCAATGGAAGACATTGAAAATATCGTAAATCACTTTGATCCTGCAATTCTTGGTCGTACTGCAGCATTCGAAGCTATTATTGCTATTTTCGAAACTCTACAATCTACTCCAGTTATAGACGAAATTGCATATCCATTTGCAGTAGCGTTCTTAGAAGAAACTCTTGCTGGATTAAATTTATCAATGGAAAAATATGAGGATTTAGCTGATTCTAAGTTAAAACCTGAAGAAAAAGTTCTAATTGCTGAAGAAGCATTCAATGATGATATTGATAGTATTTTCCAAGCAATTATGGATTTAGTAGAATTTGTATTTAGTGAAGAAATTCAATTTAATAGAGTTGATTTAATTCAATCTGTATTTACAAATTTACTTGGATTAAGATTTATTGAAGTAAATAAAGAAGCTGTATTTGCTAAAGTTAATGAAATGTTAGCATCAATGAATGTTGTTATTGATCACAAAGACATTAATTTACTAAATGATGCACAAGCATTAACAGAATTCTATACTCATTTATCTTATGTACTTGCAAATCCTTCATTCCCTGTTAAATCAATTGTTGATCTATTCACAATCGATTTAAGCCTTGATACATTTGAAGATGTAATTACATCTGAAAATGCAATGCATTTAGTAAATGCAATTGAACAATTATTAGACTTATCACTTCTTGGTGCTGGACTTGAAGGCGCTACAGGAATGATTAATGACTTAGGTCTTCCTCAAATGATTACTGACATCTTTGGTGTTATTGGGCTTGAACAATACTTATCATATGATGTTGTAAGAGGAAGCTATGTAGTTGAAGACTTACATGCTTTAATTAATATCGTTAAAGAAGTAGTATTACTTGGAGCAGTTGAAGCATATAAAGGATGCAACTTATACGTATTTGCTCAAAACGTAGAAGTAACTAATGGTCCTACATTACACCTTGACCCTACATTATCTTACAACGAAGCACTTGTTAAAGATATCTTTAAACAATTACTAAGCTTAAATATCTTAAATGCTAATTCTGAAGGATTAATTAAACATCTATTAGAAACATTTGTTAATATGCAATTTGTTGATGAAGATGTTTACGCAGGATTCACATTTGCAGCAGAAGACGATCACTTAACAGCAATCGTATCTGATATTTTTGATATTGTTGAAGAATTATTTGGATTAAGAGCTAATGTTGATCAAATCTTATCATTTGTAAATAACCAAGAATATATGGTTAACGGAAATATTAACTCTGAACTTAACTTCAATGGAACAGCTACAGCTGCTATTCAATTAGTTAAAGATTTCCTTGATACTCAATTAGTTCAAGATGTTATCCTTTCTGCAATCTATACATTTGTTGGTAAAGATGCAACTGGTGCAATGGCTGATTTATTCGCTACTGATAACTTATCTAGTGAATTAATCGTAGCAGACGTTAATAGTATTTTAGATGCAGTTCAAAATGCTATTGACCAAGATTTAATTACTTATGTAATTGGATACTTAAATAAAGAACACGTAGAAATTAACTACGATAATGACATTGCTAAAGTATTTATTGATACAATCTTATCTTTAAATATTTTACAAGCTAAAGAAGCAGCAATTCTTGGTGTATTACCACAAGATATGATTGAAAAATTTGCTGGTGATTACGATATCGCTTACCACCTAGATATCTTCGCTGATGCAGATGACATTGCGGCTTTAGTTGATGGTGTTTATAGAGCAATCTTCACAAGAAGTGACTTTATCTATAAATACACAGATGAATTAGTAAATCTTGATATTAATGATTTTGCTAATTATGTTGTTCAAGATGAAATCATCGACAGCATTATTTATAGCTTAAGAGAATTATCTGACACAACTATCATGAAAGTTGCGTTCAATATTGGAGCTAATTTTGCATATGATTTAATCTCTGGATTAACTGATACTCAATACAATATTGTACAAACTAACTTAAGCATCGATTACGTTTCTGATGACTTCAATACAATTATCGATATCTTAGATTACATTGTGCAAGTATATGGTGTAGAATTCATTTCTTCAGTATTATTCGATGCAAATGGAAATATTTCAATTGATGTTAATAATCTTGAAATCGAAGTTGCTGTAGAGCTTGTAAATGAATTACTATACAGAATTCCTAGACTTCATATTATTGAAGGTGGATTAGACGATTTAATCTTCTTAGTTCTTGAAATGGCTGGATTAAACTCAACTGGTATTGATTTATCTGACATTGATTTTGAAGATGAATTCGCAACAATTGGAGATGCATTAAGACAAGTAGTTGTTTACTTAGAAACATTAACTACTCCTGATACATTAACATTAGGTGCATTACTAAGTAAAGTGCAACCATTTGATATTACTGTATTCGAACATGAAAACTTACATTTAGCACTTGAAGCAATTAACATTTTATTAGATTTAGAATTACTAGATCATATGTTAGTTCCACTTTATAATAATAACTTTAAAGCTATGATTACATCAATGTTAGGTGGATTCGCTGAACTTGCTAACTTAGATCATTATTCTACAGATGCAATTACTGCAGGAAATATGATCATTGAAGAAATCAAATCAATTGTAGGAGCACTTCAATTATTAACTCAAGAAGTAGATGTAATTGGTATTGCTGCTGACTTCCTAAACGGAACAGAATCTACTCCAATTGATTATAATAATGCTGCAATCAACAACTTATTTGTAACTATTTTCAGCTTACAATACTTCGCATCATTCGAAGGTGTTATTGTTGATGTAGTAAATAGTTTACCTTTACCAGCTGGTATCGAATTTGAAAAAGGTAGATTAGACCTTGCTAGTGATGCTCCTGTACTTGCTAACTTAATTAGCTATGTATTAGCAAATGCAGTTTCTGAAGTATTACCATATGGTTCAAGCATCGCATCAATGCCTGCTGATATCGTTGGTGAAATCTTAAGTGTTATCACTAAAGACAATAGTTTTGTTCTTGGATTAATCGATGAAAATGGATTAATTAGAGACTTACTAGAAACTACTGTTATTGATTTTGCAATTGCTGGTGTATTACCATTTGTTCATGACTTATTAGAAGGAATGATTCCACAACAATTTGCTCCAATCCTTAACATGGACTTTGATAAAGACGCATTAATTCATGATATTTTAGTAGTATTTGATATCGTTGTTGTTGCAGTATCTAATATGGGTGTAAATCATATCTATGAATGTGTATCAACAAATAATATTATGGGATTAAATATCCACGGTATTATCGATACTGTTGCTTACTTAGTAACTAGAATTGATGATCTTGAATTAATTGAATTACCATTAGGTGATGCAATTACTACTGCATTAGACGTTATGTTTAATGTTGAAGGAATTGATTTAAGTAATGTAAATTATGAAAATGAATTAAATATCATTTCTGGTGTAATTTCTAAACTTGGTACTGCAATTCCTGCTTCTGTTGAATCTATTCAACAAACAATTGATTGGGCAATGAACTATGAATTTACTGATGAATCATTAGTAATTGTTGTAGAAGCATTTGCTGAATTATTAAATTTACAAACATTACACACTATTTTAATGCCTCTATATGCAAACAACTTTGAATCTTCAATTAGTTCTGCATTAGGTGTATTTGGTGGATTCGTTGAATTAAGCGAAAATACAACTGCGTATAGATTAATTGGCGATGTACAATCAATTTTATATGCTGTACGTGATGTAATTGCAACTCAAGATTTCAATACTGCACAAATCATTGTTGACTTCTTAAGAAATACTTCTGTTGAAGAAATTGATTATGATCACGAAACTATTCATAAAATAATTACAACATTATTCGAAATTGATTATTTAAGAGATTTTGAAGGTGCAATTTATGATGTATTACATAGCATGGGATTCTCTGGAAACTTAACTAAAGAAGAATTCATGTCACAATTAAGCCTTTCTGAAGACGGAAAAGCAATTGCTGATTTAATTACTTATGCTTTAGGAACACTTGTTGAACCAGTTCTTCCATATGCATCAAGCTTTAAAGCACTTCCTAGCGATTTAGTACAACAAATTATTAATATTGCTACAGCTGATGATTCTGTTGCACTTGCAATTGTTAATAGTAATGATGGATTAATCAGACCATTATTCGAAACTTCAATCGCTAGAATTGGATACCAAATCGGTCTTCCAATGTTAGAAGGTATGTTAGAAACATTATTTGAAGGAAAATTAGTAGGAATCGTTCATACTGATCTTACTATTGCAGAATGTGTTGCTGACATTAACCTTGTTATTGATATTCTTGAAGAAGCTATTAATAACATTCATGTAAATCATATTTATACATCTGTAACTAATAATGCTATTATGGATTTAACAGTTCATGGTATTATTGATACAGTTCAATATGTATTATCAAGAATCAATGAATTAAATATCATTGAAAAATCTATTGATGATTTAATTTTATTTGCAATTGAACTTGTTAACTTCAGTACTCAAGGTATTAAGTTAAATGAAGTTGATTATGTAGATGAAATGAATATTATTGTTGAAGCAATCGAAAGAGTACAATCTGTTCTTCCACAAGATCAATCTCATGTTAGAACAACTCTAAACGATGTAATCAACTACTTCGTAAACTTCAACTTCAGTGATGATACTGTAGTTGGTGCAGTTGAAGCTATCGTTAGATTATTAGATCTACGTACTTTAGAAGAAATTATTATTCCTCTATATACTAATAACTTCGAAAGCTTAGTTACTGGTATGTTAGGTGGATTTGGTGATTTCGCTAAATTAACTAATTACTTAAATGCTAAAGCATTAATTGATGATGTTCAATCATTATTTACTGCTGTACGCGATATTTTTGCTACTCCTGATTTCAACACAACACAAATGATTGTTGATTTTATGGATGGAACATCTGTTCAAAAAATTGATTATGATCATGAAACAATTCATGCATTAATTACTACTTTATTTGCTATTAATTACTTAAGAGACTTTGAAGGTGTTATCTATAATACTTTAGATACTATGGGATTAATTAAAGATCTTTCTTTAGAAGATTTTAAATTCTATCTAAATATTGCTAGCGATGGAAATGAATTTGCTGATTTAATTACATATGCACTTGCTACATTAGTTGAACCAGTTCTTCCTTATGCATCAAGCTTCAAAGCACTTCCAAGTGACTTAGTAAATCAAATTATCGATATCGTTGTTAAAGATAATACAGTTGCATTAGATTTAGTTAACGGTGTTGATGGAATCTTAAGACCAATTTTTGAAACTACTCTTGCTAGAGTTGGTTATAGAATTGGACTTCCACTTGCCGAAGGATTCTTAGAAGGATTATTCGAAGGTAAATTATTACCACTTGTACACACTGATATTACTCCTGATCAATGTATCGCTGATATCAATGTAGTACTTGATATCGTTGAAACTGCTGTTAATGAATTAGGTGTTAACCATGTTTATACATGTGTAACAAGCGGAAATATTATGGACTTAAATATCCATGGTATTATCGATACAGTTTCTTACGCTATTCCTAGAATTGCAGAATTAAATATCATTAAAGGAAGTATCGCAGACTTTATCTTATTCGCTGTTGAATTAGTTGGATTAGATACTACTGGTATTGACTTAAGTGGTGTTGATTATGCTAATGAATTACAAATTATTGCTAATGCA
>JBGVCU010000067.1:0-8282 GCA_045119035.1 Bacilli bacterium
CAATAGAATATTAACTTCGGTTCTTAATTGGAAAAGTCCTATTGAAAAACGTAATGAACTTATAAATTTAGGTTATATAAATTATAACATATAGATTTTTTATTTTTTAAATTTTGGTCTCACATCATTGACAAATCAACAGATAATATCTATAAATTAAAAACTCTAAAATTAATAAATTTTAGAGTTTAATAAATGTCTAACGATTTGTTTTATGTGTAGATTTTTTACAATCTTCGCTAGATTGTTTTCTATCATAACAACAATCTTCAGTTTTTTGAGTATCTGATTGACCGTGCATTTTTCCAAATTCAGTATCCTGATAATCTCTGTTTAATTCATGATCAGTAACAGTACTCAAAGTATTTTTAGTTTGTTTTTGTCTATTCATAAAAAACCTCCGTTTGACAATATTATTATTATCAAATAAGATTATTTTATTACTATTTTAACAACCAATCTTTTCCTTTTAAAGAATCCGGTTCAAAACGATCCAAATCATTAAAATCTTGTTGACGTAATGCTTCAAAAATACAAATTGCTGCAACATTACTTACATTTAAAGATCTAATTTTATCATTTGTAGGAATTCTAATTGTTTGTTCTAAATAATCTCTTAAAATTTCTTTTGGAACACCAGTAGATTCTTTACCAATTACAAAATAATATTTTTTATTAGGATCACTTAGCTTTAATTCATGAGGTGTATGCATTCCATATCTTGTTAAAAAATACATTGTTCCTTCATTTTTTGATAGAAAATCTTCCCAATTTTCATACACATAGTATTCAACGTGTTCAAAATAATTTACTGCAGATCTTCTTAGTTTACTTTCATCTAAGCTAAATCCAAGGGGTTTTATAAAATGAAGTGCCGTATCTGTTCCTGCACATGTTCTCATAATATTCCCTGAATTTTGAGGAATTTCTGGTTGATATAAAACAATATTATTTTTTGCCATACAATTAACCTATTTCTTTTACTTTCTTTAATAATTTATTTACTTGCGGTTTAAAATCAACTTTTAAATAATAAAAATAACATAAAATACATGCTCCAATATTACTTATAACCATGGAATATGCAATACTTAAATAACTTAAATTTAATACATCTAAATATAAAACAATGAATGGAATTCTTAAAGCCCAAAGTCTTAAAGATGAAACAACTAATGAATAGTTTGTTTTACCAGCACCTTGGAATGTATTAAGTAATATTTGATAAACGCCCATAAATGGTAAATTAAGTATTAAGTATAATAAATACTCAGCACCAATTTCAATTGAAAGCGATGTATCATTCAATAATAAAACTAAAATATTTTCTCTTAAAGGAATTAAAATTCCCATACCAATTACTGACATAACTAAAGTAATAATTATTGCACTTTTTACACTTCTTCTTGCTCTTTCAATATTATTTGCACCAATGTTTTGTCCTACATATGTTGCAAGTACTCCTCCTATACTCATTGTAGGATAGAATAATAACGAATTAATTCTATGACTTGCGCCAATTCCAGTTATGATATAGTTATCAAAACGCATACTAAATGAATTTACAATCATAAATCCTACAGAAGTAAGTGCTTGTGATAAAGCAGCTGGAAGTCCTATAACAATAAGTTTTTTCATGTTATGCCAATCAAATTTTAAATCTGAAAGTTCTAGATCTAATTCTTTTTCTTCGCTTCTAAATAATTTATATACACATGGTACTACAATTATCATATTTGCAATAATTGTACCAATAGCTGCACCTCTAATATCCATTCCTAAAATTTTAATAAATACAGCTGTTAAAATAATATTTAAAATAATAGCAATACTATTTAAAATAACTGGACTTAAAGTATCTCCTTTTGCTTGTCTTGTTGCTTGATAAGCATAAAATACAAATAAACCAATAAGTTCAAAAGAACGATATCTTAAATATAAAACTGAATAATCAAAAATTAATCCTTCTGCATTCATTAATCGCATTATAAGTGGTGCAAAACAAAACAATAAAATGTTACATAATACTCCAGCAATAATACATCCTAATAAAAGCTGACCACTAATTCTTTTAGCCTTATCATATCTTTTTTGCCCAATATATTGGCTCATTAAGGCTCCACCTGCAATCATCAACCCCATAGCTAGCGCTTGGAAAAGCATAATAATTGTTGATGTTACAGAAATAGCTCCCGTTTGAGCATCAACCATTTCCATAGGCATATTAATTTTTGCAACAAAATACATATCAACTAAATCATGAATAGATTTAAGGATATTACTTAATATAACTGGTATTGAAAGAATAAGTAATCCTCTAGCAATATTTTTATCATACAATATATATTGTTGTTTATTTTTCATATTTTTAACCTCTGATAGCTTATATATTATATCTTTTTCTTCACTTTTTTTCAATTTTTTTACTTATAAGATAAAATTATCTCAATAAAAGATTAAATATTTGAAATAATTACCAAAATATAGTAAAATATTTACAATTGAAGGAAGGTAAAAGTTATGGAAGAAAAAAATTTAAAACTGAATTATAAAAATACCTTATTTATTGGGTGTGCTTTTTTCTCTATTTTAATGTTATGGCAAGTGTATAATCACTACTGTCCATTATTTTTAGACTATTTATTAAGAGAACATACATCACTTAATTTAGATGGTAATGAAAGATTATATATTATCGGTATTATAATGGCTGCAGATAATTTATTTGCTGTATTTATGTTACCATTATTCGGAACTTTATCAGATAAAACACATACTAAATTTGGTCGTAGAATGCCATATATTATTGTTGGTATGATCCTTTCTGCTTTAGTTTTCCCACTAATCCCGATTTTCTTTATGAAAAACAATATTGTTGCTTTAATTATTGTAATGGGATTAATTTTATTAATTATGAATATGTATCGTAACCCAGCTGTAGCTTTAATGCCAGACGTTACTCCAAAACCATTACGTTCTCAAGCAAATGGAATTATTAACTTTGTTGGATATCTTGGAGCAATTATTGCTGGTGCTTTAGCAATGGTACTTAAAATTTCTGGAAATACTAAAGGTAACTGGGCACCAACTCAAAGCGGATATACAAATGCAATTATTGCTTTCTGTATCGCAAGTGCATTTATGCTAATTGCTTTAGTATTATTATGTTTAAAAATTAAAGAAAATAAACTAGTTGAAGAAAATAAAGAAGCTTTAGAACTAGGAGAACAATTAAGTGAAACTCACGAAGATGTAAGTAAAACAGATAAACTAAGTAAAGCTGATAGAAAAAATATTATTGTTTTATTAATTTCTATCTTTTTATGGTTTATGGCATTTAATGCAATTGAAACATTCAATAGCTTATTCTGTAAAGATGTTTTAAATAATGAAGGTGCTGGTGGAACAGTAGTTATCGTTATGACTGTATCATCTATTATTACATTCTTAGCCTCTATGAACTTACCTGCTAAAATTGGTCGTAAAAAATGCGTTACTTTAGGTTTAGCTGGTTTAGGACTTGGATTTGTAATTATTTTAACTCATCTATTATTAAATGGTGTATTTAGTGCAAATTATGATAGTTCTACTGCTACAATTTCAATTATTCCAATTTATATTGCTGTAATATTTGCTGGTGTTGGTTGGGCATTAATTAATGCAAACTCTTATCCAATGCTTGTTGAAATGTCAAATAAAGACAATGTTGGTCGTTACACAGGTTTATATTACACATTTGGAATGGTTGCACAATCTGTAACACCTATTTTAATTGGTATTATTATGTCACTAAATGGAACTGGTTTAAGAGTTCTATATGTATATTCATTTGTACTAGTTTGTATTGCTCTTGTTGTATTTAATTTATTTAAAGAAAACAGAAAAAATGTGCAAATTAAAAAAGGCTTTGCAGCCTTAGATGTTGATGATTAAGAATTAATTAATGATTTAATATCTTTTAAATCTAATTCTTCTTCATTATATAAATCAATTAAATAACTAAAAGATCCATATATTGGGTCTTTTTTTATTTTATCTAATAGATTAATTTCATTACCTAAAATATACATTATACAATCTTTAAAATATAAAGACATTTCTTTGTTATAATCATCAACTAATGTATATTTATGTTTTAAACATTCATTACATCCTTTTGATGAATAACCACGTGCACATGATACTACACAGTGATTACTTATCATTAAAGGAACTTTTGAATAAACAACAATACCTAAATTAGAATCATATTCTTTTAATATATTAAGATTATTGTTTTCCACTTCTAAACTTAAATATATAATACCATTTGTAAAATTACGAATAAAATTAATTCCTTCAATATTACAAATATTCATAAAACAAGAAACATCACTATCATTTGTTATTTCATATAAATGATTAGCTAACTTAGCTTTATTATTTAAATAATTAATACGATTATTGTGTTCATCAATATTATAATATAGTAAATTATTATTTATTGAAAATTCTCTATGCAATTCATTTCTACAAACAATATGAAAATTATTATTATTATTTTCCTTAATAGATAAATCTTTTAAATTATATGGATTATTAATTCTTTCTATTAAAGAATAACATTTATTTTCCCATAATAATAAAGTTTTATTTCTTAATTCATTCAATATATTAATTGGAATAAAGTAATCTTTATCAAAGATGATACTTAAATTATCATATTCAAGAGGTAACGATCCAGTTTTTTTCATTTGTTCTTTAATTCTATTATAATCAACTTCTTTAATAGCTTCATCTAATGATACATCTAAAGTTGATGAAACATTAATTAAATTATTATAGATTTTAAATTTTAATAAATTCTTAGTAATAACAAACTCACCATTTACTTTAGGATAATATGTTTTATTGTTTATTTCTTTAGTAATTTCTTTACTAAGCGTTGAATCTAATGTTTTTAAAACAAGCTCACCTTTATTAACTTTATGTTTAACATCAATTGTTACAACAGTATTATTAGCCGATTTTACCATATTTTTATTATTAAATATTCTTGTTACAATAAAACCTTCATTTCCAATTCTAATACCATCATTAATTGATAAAGAATCATTTAATAAAATATCTGCTTGTTTAGATGTAGAATTAATTACTTTTCCAATAATAATCCCTTGGTGATTTACACCTTTTAATGTTGTTACAGTATTATTTTTTGCATTAAATAAGTAACCAGTTGTAAAATCTCGATTAAATGTAACTAACATGTTTTTCTTAAGCACTTTATCTTCTGAATAATTTTTCTTATTATACCAATCATCAATTGCTTTGCGATATGCTTTTACTACACTTACAACATATTCTTTACTCTTCATTCTTCCTTCGATTTTAAATGATGCAACACCAATATCACATAATTCATGAATTCTATCAAGCGTCATTAAATCTTTCATAGAAAGAAGTGACCCAGTTTTAATAACATTACCATCTTCTTTTAAAGTATAATTTTTTCTACATGGTTGAGCACAACTTCCTCTGTTACCACTTCTTTTTCCGTTATAATAACTCATATAACAATTTCCGCTGTAAGCAAAGCATAAAGCACCATGAACAAAGATTTCAACTTCAATACCTGTTGATACAATAGATTTAACAACTTCAAATGGAGTTTCCCTTGCAAGTACTACTCGAGGTGAACCTAGTTGTTTAAATATTTTTGCTTCATTAACATTATGCATATTTAATTGTGTTGAAATATGAACAGGAAAATCAGGATATGTTTTTCTTATATAATGAAAAACACCTAAATCTTGAACAATTACACCATCAACATATTTATATAGAAAATCAATATATTCTTTTAATTCAGCAAATTCATCATCAAATACTAAAGTATTTACTGTAATATAGATTTTTTTAAATCGAAGATGCACATAATTTGCAGCTTCTATTATTTCTTCATTTGAGAAATTTCCAGCATATTTTCTAGCACCAAAACTTTTTCCAGCGCAATATATTGCATCTGCACCTGCGCTAATAGCATATTTTAATACTTCTAAGTTTCCCGCTGGAGCTAATAATTCAGGTTTTTTCATATAAACTCCTAAATTTTAAGGTAATCAAATTAATGATTACCTTAATTAATTTTTTAATTTGTCCATTTACCGTTAAGACCAATTGATTCTAAATTTTCGATTAAAATATCTCTAAATAAAACTCCAGTAGATACAATATCTGTACCTTTTTGGAAAATTGATCCATCTTTATCAAAAATATAATCAACTGCGGCAACAGTATAACTTGTATTTTTATCTAAAACATTTCCGTTAATATACCAAGTAGAACCCTCTTGACGTAAACTTGAGCTATATGAGAAGCCATTTACTGTTGTAAGTGATAAAATTTGATCACCAGTTAATTTAACTGTTTTAATAGCATTATCAAAAGGCATAATACGATAAACATTTTCAACTTTTACTTCTTGTCCTTTATTAATAGGGAAAGCATCAGCTCTAATTCCACCATCATTAATAAATGCTACATCAACATTCATATGACTCTTTAATGCATCAACTGCCCAGTCAATACCAGAGTATTTATTAAAATCACTTCCAGCATAAGTTAAAACTCGTTTAAAAATAGGTGAAGTAACTTCTACTAAACTTTTAACATAATTATCTACTTCTTCATTTTTTTCAGCGTTTTTCATTTTATGATAATATGCAGTTGTAGCTTCCCATACACCTTCATTTAAAACAAAAGTAATTTCACTTACAGCTTCACCAGAAGATCCTCCTTGAACAACAGGAACTCTTCTTCCATCATTTGCAATTAAAAATTGACTTTTTTGTAAATGAGCATGTCCATTAAAAATACCATCAACTTTTGAATCACCAGTTAAGTCAGCAATACCTTTATTAGTAACGCTACTATCATCATGTCCAACTGCAATAACTAAATCGCAATTTTCTGTAGTTCTTAAAATTTTAGCGTATTTTGCTACTTCTTCTACAGGACTTATAAATTTATAATCTTTAATCATTCCTGTAGCAATATCACTTTCAATACCATATCCAATATATCCTACAATACCAATACGAACATTATTTCTATCAATTACAGTATATGGTAAAATATTATTAGGTAATGTATTTGTACGTTTATCAATAATATTACATCCTAAAAATGGAAAATTTGCTTCTCCGTTAGTTAGATTATCATCTTGATATATTAACATTTTATCAAGACTCCAGTCAAATTCATGATTACCAAGAGTCATCGCTTCAAAACCAACACCATTCATCCAAGTAAGAGTGTCACGTCCATAACGATAGTTAGAAATACCAGTACCTTGGAACATATCACCAGCAGATAACATAATTGTTCCATTTGGATGTTCATTCCATCTTTGTATTAAATATCCTCCAACTCTTGATGCACCATATTCTCCATCTGTTTCTTCTAAAGCACCATGGAAATCATTAACAGAAAGTAAAGTAATCTTTGTTACATCAGTATCTGTTCCTTCATCTTTAGAAAAATTATATAAATGACTATCTAAACTATTAAACCCTTCTTTAACAAGTTCTTCAATTTCTTCTTTAGTAAGAGGTCTATTAGGATCA
Organism: Bacilli bacterium; assembly: GCA_045119035.1. Taxonomy (GTDB): domain Bacteria; phylum Bacillota_I; class Bacilli_A; order ML615J-28; family CAG-313; genus CAYVQA01. Next base: position 7,605 of record JBGVCU010000067.1, read on the forward strand.
TCTTGTGGAGTATTACATCCAACAATAAAAATACTACATAATAAAAATAAAATATATAAAAGTTTTTTAAATCTATTCATACTAACTCCATTACAATATTTTTTATTATTATAACATTAAATTACATTTTTTTCAAATCATAAGTATTACACTTTGAATAATGCATTTAATTTGAAAAAAATGACTTACTTTAGTATAATATATTAGTAATTTATGCACCTTTAGCTCAGTTGGTAGAGCAACTGACTCTTAATCAGTGGGTCTAGGGTTCGAGTCCCTAAAGGTGTACCATAAGAAAAGCAAAGGTTTGATACAAAAGTATTGAACCTTTTTTTCTTTGCATATAGGGAGTTAGTTCCTTTCTGTAAGTAAACATTAGAGCCTTGTAGGAGTGTTTAACCGCACTTTTGCAAGGCTCTTTTTCCTTATATATAATAACTACGGAACGAAATGCCTATCAACGGAACGATAGATATTACCAAGTTTTTTTCGTTATACGGTAGGTGAATGTATTGAAAAAATGCGAAATTTGTGCTATATAAATGTTAAAATAAAAGTACCCAATTGTGTTCATGTAAGAATCCCCAATTCTTAATAACACAAGTGAGTACTTTTTTTGTTATAATGATTATTGAAAGGAAGTAATTATTATGACAGGAATTATTTTAGAAAATATAA
>JBGVCU010000068.1:0-22491 GCA_045119035.1 Bacilli bacterium
TATATTTTCTAAAATAATTCCTGTCATAATAATTACTTCCTTTCAATAATCATTATAACAAAAAAAGTACTCACTTGTGTTATTAAGAATTGGGGATTCTTACATGAACACAATTGGGTACTTTTATTTTAACATTTATAATACTTAAAAAAATTGAGTGCCTTAGTATCTGCAAGAGAGCAAAAAGAAAAGAAATAGCTCTAGTAGTTCGAGAACTAAGTGCAAAATTTCCATTAACCGAACTACTAAAATTATCAGGTATACCTAGAAGTACATACTATTATTTTCAAAAGCAATCTGAAAAGGATTATTCTTTTGACATAGAAAATATTAAAAAAGTATTTGAATTAAACAAAGGGAGATATGGTTATAGACGTATAACTATAGCTTTAAATAAAATGCCAGAATACAAAAATAATCCCATTAATCACAAGAAAGTCTTGAAATTAATGAGATTATTAGGCTTAAAATGCAAAACTAGTAATGTTTCTAAATATAATTCATATAAAGGTCAAGTTGGTAAAACTGTTAAGAATTTACTACTAAATAAAGCAGTTAATGAAGAAAATCATAAAACTTTTTATGAAAGAAATTTTGTAGTATCAAAAATGAATGAGGTTTGGTGTACAGATGTTACGGAATTTAAATTTAATGATTTAAAATTATATCTATCTCCAATAATCGACTTATACAATGATGAAATAATTTCTTATGATTTATCCGAACATCCTAATATGCTTCAAATTACTAATATGATGAAACAAGCTTATGGTCGATTAAACAAAGGTGATAAGTTAATATTCCATAGTGACCAGGGATGGCAATATCAACAAAAATCATTTCAAAAGTCTCTTGAAGAACATAATATCACGCAAAGTATGTCTAGAAAAGGAAATTGTTTGGATAACTCTGTAATTGAAAACTTCTTTGGAAGAATGAAATCAGAAATGTTCTATGGTCTAAAATATGAATCAATAGAAGAATTAAAAGAAGCTATACATGATTATATTTATTACTACAATAATTTTAGAATTAAGGTAAAATTAAAAGGACTGAGTCCTGTTGAATACAGAACTCAATCCATTAGTTTTGTTTAATTCTTTTTAAGTGTCCAATTTTTGGGGTTCACTTCATTTTTAGCTAGTCTTTTATTTTACACTTTCAAGATTCTACATTTATTTTACTATTAATAATGTATAATATTATAGGGTGAAGGATTTGAGTTTAAATATACAAATGAGTGTTAGAAAAAATATTTTATTAATTAGATTAAAAGGCGAATTAGATCAATTCGGAAGTAATAAAATTAAAACAAGAGTAAGTGAGGTTATGGTTAAATATCAAATAAAACATTTAATAATTAATTTTGAAAATTTATCTTTTATGGATAGTACTGGAATAGGTTTTATGATAGGAAGATATTATGATGTTAAGAAAAATGGGGGAAAAGTCATAATCTGTTCGATGAATAATATTATTAAAAGAATCTTTAATATATCAGGTTTACAAAAGATTTGTTCAGTAGTAAAAAATGAAAAAGAAGCATATGAAATGGTGGGTGTTATTTAATGAATAAAGTTAGTTTAAAGATGAGTTCTAGATTAGAAAATGTGGTGTTTTCAAGAAGTGTATTAGTTGGGTTTTTGCTTGATTTAAATTTAGATGTAAATTTTGTTAATGAATTAAAAACTGTTGTATCTGAAGGAGTTACAAATGCAATTATTCATGGATATAAAGAAGATGATTCAAAAGAAGTTTATTTAGAAATTAGTTATGATGACGAAAATATTTATTTAATAATTGAAGATAATGGTTGTGGTATTGAAGATATAGAAAAGGCAAAAGAACCATTATATTCAACTAAACAAGAAGAAGAACGTGCAGGATTAGGTTTTACAATTATGGAAGTATTTACAGATAAGATGGTTATCACTAGTGAATTAAATAAAGGAACAAAATTAGAATTTATTAAACAATACAGAGGTACTGATGGATTATATAATTAACAATAATTTAGACTTAATAATGATAGTAGTTAATCATTTTAAAACAAAAAATAATGAAGATGTTTTATATAAAATGGGATATCGTGGTTTAATTAAAGCTGCAACACATTATGATTTGTTTTGTAATTTAACTTTTAGAACGTTTGCTATACCATATATTATAAATAGTATTGTTAATTATTTGAATTAGAGTATAATTCATCCAAAATCATCCAAAATAATATTGGGTGATTTTTTTGAATAGAAAAATAGTTCAAGATGTACTTGATAATAATAAACAAAAAAATAATATAGTAAAAAATTTGATATTTGCGTTTTTAATAGGTGGATCCATTTGTTTAATAGGGGAAATAGTTTTTACATTATGTTATAAGGTATTTAAATTTAGTGAAGATATTTCTAAATTTATTATGTATAGTAATTTAATTATTTCAGCGAGTTTTATAACAGGATTTGGTTATTACGATAAAATAGGCAAAATTGCTGGTGCTGGTAGCATTATACCTATTACTGGATTTGCAAATTCAATTACTTCAAGTTCTATAGAAGCAAAGCCAGAAGGTTTATTTTGTGGTATATTTATGAATGTATTTAAACTTGCAGGTAGTGTTATAGCAAGTGGTGTTGTATCAGGAATTATTATTGGAATGATTAAATATTTGGTGAGTTTGTTATGAGAAAGTTTCGAAATAGTTTTGAATTTGGTAATGTTTATATAAAAACAAAATATGCTATATGCGGAAAATTAGAATATGATGGTCCTTATGGTAGTTATTTTAATGAGCATTTTGAAGATAATTATTTTGGACAAAAATCATTTGAACAAGCTGAAATAAAAATGTTAAAAACTTGTATTGATCATTGTATAGAAAATACTAAAGAAAATATTGATTTTGCTATATTAGGTGATTTAAATAATCAAATTGCAATTTCTAATTATACAATGAAAGATTATAACATTTCTCAATTTGGAATATATTCTGCTTGTGCAACATTTGCTGAAAGTATTATTTTAGGTTCAATTATAGTTGATAATAGTTTAAAAACAAATTGTTTATGTGGAAGTGTTTCTCATAATTCAACAAGTGAACGTCAATTTAGAAATCCTAATGAATATGGTGGAAAAAAACCTGATTATTTTACTTTTACAGCAACTTCAGGTGGTACTTGTGTTTTATCTAATGATGGAATGTTAAGAGTTACCAAAGCAACTGTTGGAAAAGTAATCGATTTTAATGAATGTGATCCAAATAATTTACCACGTGCAATGGTTCCTTCTTGTGTTAATACTATTATTGAACATTTAACAAATTTTAATGAACCAATTGAAAATTATGATTTAGTTGTTACAGGTGATTTATCTTTATATGGAAGTAGTTTGTTAAAAGAAATGTTGTATAAACATGGAATTGATATTTATAATAAACATTTTGATTGCGGAGAGAAAATATTTGATATTAATAGTCAAGAAGTATATAGCGGAGGAAGTGGATCAGGATGTATTGCAGGAATGGTTAATGCATACATAATTCCTAAAATACTTGATGGTACATATCATAAAGTAATGGTTGTTGCAACAGGTGCCTTACTTAACCCTGTAATGTGTTCTCAAAAACTATCAATTCCTTCAATTAGTCATTTGTTTGTTTTAGAGGGGGTAAGGAAATGAATTTTTTATTAGCTTTCCTATGTGGTGGTTTTATTTGTCTAATAGGACAAGTATTATTAGATAAATTTAAATTATTGCCACTCCATATTACAGTTATATTTGTTATGTTAGGCGCAACATTAGAGTTATTTGAGATCTATGATAAACTACTTAAATTTGGAAATGCTGGATTTTTAGTACCTATTTCATCATTTGGTCATTCGTTAGCTCATGCAGCATATATTGGTGGAATAAATAATGGAATAATTGGTGTATTTACAAATGTATTTGAAACTACCGCAGGTGGAATAAGTGTAGCAGTATTAGCAGGTTTTATTTGTAGTTTAATATTTAAAGTTAAAAGTTAGTTAATACTTTACTTGAAAAAATATTTAAAATAAGGTAAAATATAAAATAGCAATAAATTTATTTAAAATATACATTTAAGAGGTATTCTATGGCAAATATTAAAATAGGTGCTTTAGGTGGTCTTGGTGAAAATGGAAAAAATATGACAATTGTAGAGGTTGACTCTAGAATATTTATTTTAGATTGTGGTTTAAAATATCCTGAAATAGATATGTATGGAGTTGATGCAGTTGTTCCTGATATGTCTTATTTACTAGAAAATGTAAATAGAATTGAAGGTATTTTTATTTCACATGGTCATGATGATCACATTGGTGCTTTACCTTATTTACTTGAAAAAATTAATGTTCCTGTATTTGGAACTCACTTTACTATTTGTTTGATTGAAGATTTATTAACTGAAAGAGATATGAACATTAGAAAATATCGTTTATATCGTATAAATGAAAATAAAGTATTAACATTTGTTAATTCTACAGTATCTTTCTTTAATATTTCCCATTCAATTCCAGAAGCAGTTGGTATTTCACTTAATACACCTGATGGTTCTATTGTATATGTAACTGACTTTTCATTTGTTGTTTCTAATGCATTTAAATTTAAAACGTCATTTGATAAAATTACTGAAATTGGAAAAAATGGTGTGCTTGTAGCACTTCCTGAAAGTGTTGGTACAAATAGTATTGGAAAAACATCTGATGATACATTATTAGAACATAATTTAAAAAGAACTTTACGTAGAGAAAATCGTGTAATAATTACAGCATTTTCATCTGACTTAGCTAGAATTCAAAAAGTAATTGATCTTAGTATTGCTAATAACAGAAGAGTAGCAATTATTGGTAGACGTGCTCAAAATATTATTAATATTGCAATCAATTCTAACTATTTACATATTCCTAAAGAAAAATTAGTTAATGCTGAAGATATTAAAGATGAAGATCCAAATAAAGATTTAGTAATTATAGTAACAGGTGACAAATCCCAACCTTTCTCTCATATTACAAGAATGGCACAAGGGTTAGAAAGAAATTTATCTATAAAACAAGATGATATAGTTGTAATAATGACTCCTCCTGTACCAGGTACAATAAAACACGCAACAGAAGTACTTAACTCTTTATATGAAAGAGATATCGATGTTACCATGTATGATAAAACAACTCTAAGAAGTTCCCATGCTAGAGAAGATGATCTAAAACTTTTATATCATATGTTAAAACCTAAATATATTATCCCTATAAAAGGAGAATATAGACATTTACATAAACATTATGAAATAGCATTATCTGCAGGATTTAACAGTGAAAATATTAAAATTTTAGAAAATGGAGAATTTTTACACATCAACAATAAGAAAATAGAAGAAGTAGAAATTATCGAAACACAAGATGTTATAATTGATGGTAACTTCAAAAATATTAATATCTCTGTTATTAAAGAAAGAGAAAATATTGCAACAGAAGGAATTATCTTAATTAATTTATGTGTTGATTTAAACAAAAAAGAAATTAAATTAAATCCTGAAGTATACTCAAAAGGTTTCGTAAATAAAGACTTTGATCTATTACATTCATCTATTATAGAACTTGCTACAAAAATTACTACAGGTCATTTTTTAAAGCCAATAATTAGTATTGAATCACTTAAAACAGGTATTTCAGAAGAAGTATCAAAATTAATCTTTAGATTCACTAAAAAACGTCCTGTTGTGCTTGTTTCTATAGGAGAATTATTAAAAGAAACTCCTAAAGAAAATCCAATACATAGGAAAAAATCATTTAATAAAAACAATAAACAAAAGAAACAAAATAACACAAATAATCAAAAAGAAGTGAAATAATTCACTTCTTTTTCACACTACTATCACTTTAAATACGTTTTCATTGACAAAAACAACAAAATAAGATATAATTATTAAGACTATAAAAACGTTTACAAAAAAATGAAAGGAAATTATAAAAATATGAAAATGAAAAAAATTTTATTCTCAGTATTCATGTTTGCATTTGTTGCTGTAATGTCACTAGTATTAGTTGAAGCAGCAGCTGGTGATGCGGACAAAGGTGCTCAAGAATTATTAACTTCATATTATAACAATGGTGTTTATACTAAACAAACTGTTATAAATGTAAAAGATTCAACATCTACAGAAGTAAAAGCATATTTTCATGCAAATGCTAACGAATTAGAAAGAACAACTTACTATAATGGTGGAGAATTATGGATGACTAATGCAGCTGGTACAATTAACTCAGGTTATGGTACTGGTGAAGGATATACAACACACTTTAAAAAAGTTGAAGGCGTAAATAAAATTGATTACACAGTTAAAGGAATCAAAGATGGTAGAGATTGGACATCTATGGAAACTGCTTTTATTACTTTATTTGATTTAAAACAATCAACTGGTTGGGATAAATCTGGTACTGTTTATGTGAATAAAACAGCTACAGTTTTAGATCAATTTAGAGAATTTGTAGCTCCTATGTGGTTAAGTGGAGAAGAAACTTCTAACTATGTTGTATTTGAAAAAGCAACAATGGAAAATACAAAAGATGGTTTAGTTTTAAAATTATATGTTGAATCTACAGATTCATCAAAATTAATCAGTGGTGTTAATTTAGTATTTGCTCAAGCTTTAATCGTAGATCATTTATGTCAATATTCTGAACTTGGACATGATGCTACTCATCACTATGATGTTTGTACTTGTGGTGCAATTGATAATACTTCAAAAGTAGCTCATTCTGGAGGAACAGCAACAACTACTGAAAAAGCTGTTTGTACAGTTTGTGGTGTATCATATGGTGAATTAAAGAAGGTTGTTAAAGTATATTTTGAAATGACATGGGATAATATTACTGAAGTATGGTGCAATGATGTACAGATGGTGAAAGACTCTAAAACAGGATATTATCTTGCTACATTTGAAACAGCTCTTACTAAACTGGATATAGATTTTAAACAAGGTAACACATGGTGGCACATTAAAAATAGTTCTGATATATGGAATACGAATAGTTCTATTGCTGTAAATTTTGCTTTAGGTAAATCATATTTAGTTAAAAATGTAAATTGGACTCATGAGTATAATGATGGTACAAATAAATGGTATAGTTGTACTTTCGCTGAATACAATTAATTTTAAAAAATAAAATGGGTCTGTAAAAAGATCTAGGTAAAAATGACCATAATTTTTTAAAGCATTAATTTTACCCAGACTTTTTTAAAATACTAATAAAATAATTATAAAAACACCTCATATACTTATATGAGGTGTTTTTATATTGAAGAAATTATATATTTAAAAGATAATAATTATTTAATATGTAAAAAGATAGAATATATAGAAGAAATGTTTATAGGTTTTCTATATGAAGAAGCATATTTAACTCCTTTTAAATTCTTAGATATGATGGAAAATATTTTTAATAATAAGAATGTAAATTATGTTATTGATACTACAAGTTTAATTTCTACTTATTTAATAAATTTAAATAATATAGAGTATTTTTATTTATTTTTAAGAAAGTTATTATTAAAAGGATTTGTTAATAAAGTAATTTATAAAAATGAATTTATTATTATTCATTATAATAATTTATTTATTAAAAATAGTTTATGTTTATATAATAGATGGTGTATTTTATTTGTTTATAAATTATTAAATGAATTAAAGTTAAAAGGAAATACTTATTTATATGCTTTATATAAGAATAATACTAAAGAAGAAGTTGTTGATTTAATTTATGTAGATAGTAATAAGTATTTTGCTATTACATGTGATGAATCTTTAGTATTACCAGAATATATTAAGTGTTTTAATTTAATTATTTATGAAGAGTTAATTAAATATAATAATGAATTAATAAAGTTTAGTTTTAATAAGAATGAAATGATAAAAAGATTAAAAAATTTATTTTGTTGAATTGATATTATGATTTATATATAATGTATAATCTTATTTAATTTCTTGATTTGATATTTTATAAGTGATATAATAATATAAAAAAGGAGTATTTTATGAAAAAAATATTTATTTTAGTAATGTTATTAGTTCTTTTTTCTTTGACAAGCTGTGGTGCAATACCACTTGAAGAACCTGAAAACAATTTAGACTTTTGGATTGGTGAGGATGTAAATAATGTTGATTTTTCTAGTTATTATCATTTTCCAGGTTTTGGATGTGATTCATATGTTAATTTAAAATATGAAGCAGTATATGATGAATATAATTATCCAACATACCTTAATGGATATGTGGAATATACAGTTGGAAATTTTCCAGATGAATCAAGTAACTCTAGACATATTGTTAATATTAAAATTACTGATCCAAATATTTATTTATATGGATTATCTATAAATTCTCCCTTTGATGAAATAGTTTCGGTTATGGAAAAACATTCATTTACAGTTACTGTTAATTCTAATCCAAATTATATTCGTGCTGAATATGGGAAATATACTTTTACTTTCTCTAATGACCGTATATATATTGGGGTTGAAGTAACAAATAGATTTGGTATTATTTATTAAAATAAATAAATTTATACATTTATAAAATAATTTTGTTTTTTACTTGCAATAATTGCATAAATATAGTATAATATTAAAGAATTATTAGGAGGTATAGCAATATGCGTATCAATGTATTAATGAGATGTACTATCTGTAACGAAGAAAATTATTTAACTGAAAAAAATAAACGTAATACTCCTGACCGTTTAGAACAAAAGAAATATTGTCCTCGTTGTAAGAAAACTACTCTTCATAAGGAAAAATCAAAAAAATAAGACTTTTTTAAAAAGTCTTTTTTTTTACATTTTTTTCACTTAAAATATAGTATAACTATATAGGTGAATTATATGGGGAAAGAAAAAGTAAAATCTAATATTGAAAGTAAAAAAGAAACTGTTTTTTATTTAGAATTAATAGGTGTTAGCTTAGTTATTATTAGTTTAATAACAATAATTAATATCGGTTTTATTGGTAATTATTTATTTTTAATATGTAAGTTACTATTTGGAGATTGGTATTTTTTAGTATTATTTATGATTTTAATTAATGGACTTAAAATAATTATTTTTCATGAATCTTTTAGTTATAAAGATATTAGAGTATTAGGTGTTATTTTTTGTTTTCTTAGTTTAATTACTTTTTCCCATTTTTCATTTCATGATTATATTGAAAGTTTTAATAGAAGTAATTTGAAATTAACAATTGAATTTTATATAGATTCTTTTTTAAGTAAAGATTCTGCTTCCTTAGTAGGTGGAGGTATAATTGGTGCCATTTGTTTTTATTTATTTTATTTTTTACTAGGTAAAATAGGATCTATTTTAGTTTCACTTGTTTTTTTATATGTTGGTGTATGTTTTTTATTTCAAAAAACTATTATTGGTTTTGGTAGTTATTTTGTTCATTATATCGTTTATTTTCTTAAGAAAATATTTAATATGAATAAGGTTATTAAATATGAATTAAAGCAAACAAATAAATTAATAAGACTAAACGAATCATCATTTAATAGTGAACCAATAATTAATAAAGAAGAAGATTATACAGATTTGTTATATAAAGAATTTAAAAATCAATTGAAAGATCTTAATATCTTCTATAGTCATATTGAAATTATTAATAGTAATCATTTAATAATTATTAAACTTATAAGTTATTCTAAAATAGATATTAATATGATTTATAATTATTTTAAAAATAAATTTATTTATCCTTTTTTACTTAGATATGAAGTATTAAATAATAATTCTACAATTGTTTATTTTGAAATAACGAAAAAAATACCCGCAAGCTATTCTTTTCTTAAAACTTATAAATCTTCTAAACCATTTGATATTGTACTAGGTATTAGTCCACTTAATAAAGAAATTAGATATAAAATTGATGATCATTTGTTAATTATTTCAAGTCCAATAAATGATTATTTCTTATCAATTAGTCTACTTATTCAATCTATCCATAAAGTAAATGTTAAAATAATTTATTTAAGTAATAATTATTATTATGGAAATTTATTTATTCATGATAATTTAGGATATTTAGAAAGATTAAAAGAAATTTGTGAAGAAAGGTTAATATATTTTAATAATAAAGGATGTTCTGATTATACAGAATATAATAAAAAATATAAAAAGAATGATTTTCATCGAATGATAATTTTAATTGAAGATTTGTATGAAATATTAAATAATGAATTTTATTATGATTTATATTTAGATATTATCAAAATAGCAAATAGTGTTGGTATTACTTTTATTAATAAACTATCTACAGGATGTAATATGGATGATTTGTTATATCAATTATTACCATATAAAATAATACTTAAAACAAATATTATTAATACTAAGACTTTAATTGAACAAGAGTTATTAAATCAAATGAGTAAAGTGGAAGGGATATACCTATTTAAAGAAGAGCTTGTAAGAATGAGTTTATCGATGATATTACAAAATGATTTAAAGAATATTTTAAAAAGAATAAAATAAAAAACACTATCATTGATAGTGTTTTTATCTTGACTTTAGACTGTTTTTGTTATATAATATAACTATAGGGAGATATTATAAATAAGTTGTATGAATAAAAAGTTTTACAGTCAAAAAAGCGAAGTTAAAAAGTTTTTGAGTTCTATAAAAAATATCATAAATAGTCCTAATTTTAATATAGATAGAAATTTTATATGGCAAGAAAGACTTGATGATTTAGAACCTGGAATATATTCAAATTTAGCAGCACTAAGTTTACTGAATTATAATGATGGAGATGTCATTAAAGAAATTGCATCCTTGAAAGTTGAAGATTACTATGAAACCATTATTGATACTATAAGTGATTATGTATATTTGTATGTCTTTAAGAAAATAATTAAAGGATATTTAATATACATAAAGCTTGCAGTGAAAAACAATCGGCTAATAGTTTGTTTTTCTTTTCATTTATCTTATTAAATATTATGTATAAGGAGGAAATATGAATAAGGTTAAAATTTATTGTCCTTTTTGTGATAAGGAACATGATTTGAATATTATTACTTCATCTAAAATAACAGTAGTTAATGATGAAGAAGTAGTTTATGATGAAAAATGTTATTTGTGTGAAGAAACAAATGAGCGTTTTATGAGTGGAAGTTTACTAAATCAAAATATTTTAAATGCTAAAGATATTTTTAGACAAAATCATAATTTGCTTACATCAAAAGATATTAAATCAATTAGAGAAAAATATAATCTATCTCAAGCTGATTTATCACTAATTCTTGGTTGGGGTGAAGTTACTATTACTAGATATGAGACAAAAGAAGTTCAAAATATTAATTATGACAATATTTTACGTCAAATAAATGATGATCCTTTTAAATTATATGATTACTTTAAACTTAATCGAGATAAATTTGAATGTAAAAAACAATATAAAATAGAGAAAAAAATAATCAATGCTACTCCTAGTAATTTTAACAATGATACTTTACTTGAGGATTATTTAATTAAAAAACATTTTTCAATAAAAGAAGTTGAAAGAGGTAATCAACTTATTAATTTTAATAAAATTTTAGCTGTCATTAAAGTTATTTTAGAGAATAAAGTAATTCTATATAAAACTAAACTTGCTAAACTACTTTGGTATATTGATATGATCCACTATAAAAAATATAAAACTTCTATTACAGGACTTGCATATAAACATATGCCATTTGGTGCATATCCAATTGAACTAGATACTATTTTAAATTCAAAAAATATTAATATGCATATTATAGAAGATGATGAAGATAATATTAAGTGTTTAATAAAAGATGTTGTAAGTACATACCAATTAAAAAATATAGAATTAGAATCAATTAAACTAGTAGTAGAGTATTTTAAAAACTATACATCTAAACAACTTGTAAATCATATGCATAATGAAAAAGCATATCTTGATACAAATTTAAATGATATTATTTCATTTGAGTATGCAAAATATATTGAGTTATAAAAAACAATGGAACTATTATGTTCCATTGTTTATTTTTTACTCATTTCTTTCCAAGATTCAATTAAATCATAACGATCTTTAATTTGTTTTTCTGCTTTTGATGAAATTTTAGGTTCATAGTATTTAGCACCAACTAAATTGTCGGGTAAATATTGTTGATACACCCATGAATTTGGGTAGTCATGTGGATATTTATAATCTTCTTGATTAGGATTGAATGAATAGGTATTTTTTAAGTGTAGTGGTAAAGTTCCGCCTAATCCTTTTTCTACATCAGCTATAGCTTTATCAAGTGCCATGTATGCAGAATTTGATTTAGGAGAAAGTGCCATTTCAATAACAATAACTGAATATGGAAGGCGTGCTTCAGGAATTCCTAGTGCCATTGCTGCATTTATTGCTGCATCAAGTCTTGGTCCTATTGCAGGATTTGCAAGACCAATGTCTTCATAAGCAATAGCTCTAAGACGACGATTTATAATTTCTAAGTCTCCTGCAACAAGTAAAACTGCAAGATAATGTAGTGCAGCATCAACATCAGAACCACGAATTGATTTTTGTAAACCACTTAATATATCATAATAGTAATCAGCATTTTTATCAATTGCTACAGAAGAAGTAGTTTTTAGTCTTAAAGCATCTTCAAGAGTAATTGTATCACTAGATGTTTTTACAAGTGTTTCAAATAAGTTAATTGCTGTTCTAATTTCTTTACCAGATGTTGCTATAATAAAATTATAAACATCATCGTTTATTGTTTTATCGCATTCTAGAATGTCTTTTGCTTTTAAAAGAACTTTTTTTAAATCATTTTCTGTAAGTGGGTTAAGTCTATAAATATGACATCTACTTCTAACAGCTGGATTAATAGAATGATATGGGTTTACTGTAGTAAGTCCAATTAAGATAACTTCTCCATTTTCAACACTTGGAAGTAAATAGTCTTGAATATCTTTTTTCATTCGATGAATTTCATCTACTACAATAATTGAATTATCATAATATTTAGCTTCAGTAATGATTTTCTTTAATTTATCTTTGTTATCAATTGATGCATTAAATCTAAATGATGGACAGTTTAACATATGACATGTGCTTTCAGCAATTGTCGTCTTTCCACAACCAGGATCACCATATAGAATAAAAGAAAATAGATGATTTTGTTCAATCATTTTTCTTAATACACCATTTTTACCTACTAAATGTTCTTGTCCAACTACATCATCATAATGTGTTGGTCTCATAGTATAAGCAAGTGGTTTCATATAAATCACCTCTATAAATATTATAACATTTTTTAATAAAAAAAGAAACAAATTAACAAATCTATTATTTAATTCACATAAATAATATAATTTACATAATTAACTGAAAAAAATTAAAAATTTCAGTATTAATTCACATTATTTTAATGTAATTTGTGATATAATATGTAATATATAAATAGAGGTGAAGGTTATGTATAGAATCTTAGTTGCTGATGATGAACAAAATATTAGAGAACTTATAAAAAAATATGCAAAATATGAAGGATTCGAAGTAGATGACGCTAGCAATGGTGTTGAAGTTATTGATAAAGCTAAAGCTAATGAATATGACATTATTATTATGGATATTATGATGCCTGAACTTGACGGATTTAGTGCCGTTAGAGAGATTAGAAAATTTAGTGATATTCCTGTAATAGTCTTATCTGCTAGAGGAGAAGAATATGATAAATTACATGGTTTTGAACTTGGTATAGATGATTATGTTGTAAAACCATTTTCTCCTAAGGAATTAATGATGAGAATTAATGCAGTTTTACTTAGAACTAAAAGAAGTAAAAAAGAAAATAATGATGTTATTAAGTATAACGATTTAGTAATAGATCAAGAAGCTAGAATTGTTTATATCAACAAAAATAGAATTGATATGACTCCAAAAGAATATAATTTATTGTTATATTTATTAAAAAATCAAAATGTAGCTGTTACTCGTGAACAATTATTAACAAGTATTTGGGGATATGAGTTTTTTAGCGATGATCGTACTTTAGATACTCATATGAAACTATTACGTAAAAAAATAGGAGATTATGGAAAAAATATTATTACATTAAGAGGGGTAGGTTATCGTTTTGAAACAAGATAAAAAAAGATATAGTTTAAAATGGCGAATTTATTCATTTATTATTTGTTTCGTTGTTTTACTTATTTTAATTTTATATGTGTTTCAAATTCTTTTATTAGAGCCTTTCTATAGACAAGTTAAACTTCGTGAGATTCAAGATTATTCAAATACTGCTATTATTACTTTGCAAGAAAAAAGTAATGATAATGAAATAAAAAATTATATCGAAAGTTTACAGTCAATAGATTTAGAATCAGAATATGTTAATTTCTTTGTAGTTAAACAGTTTAATAATGAATTAACTTTAATAGAAAGTAAATATAATGATTTAAGAATAGGTTTTGTTCCTAGTTTTACAAATATTAGTAGTATTTGGGCAAAAGCAATAGTCGATGGATATGATGATTTCTTCTTTGATATTAGAGAACTTGATGACTATGAGTTCCATAATCCAGAAGATATTAGATTTAATTTAGGTGATGAGTTAATTTACTGTCAATTTTATGTTGATATTGATGGTAATACTAATATGTTAATTTTATCATCATATTTAATGCCACTAACAGCAGCAAAAACAACATTAAAATATGAATTTATAATTATCTTTATCATTTTAGTTTTACTTGGAGTATTCTTTGCGGTTGTTGTTTCTTCATTAATTTGTAAACCTTTAGAAGATTTAACTAAATCAGCTAAAAGATTACCCCATGATAGAAATGAACTAAGTTTTAAAGGTAGTGGATATCAAGAAGTTGTTGATTTAAGTGATACATTAAATTATGCATTAAAAGAAATTAAAAAGACAGATAATTTACAAAAAGACTTAATTTCTAATGTATCACATGAACTTAGAACTCCACTTACACTAATTCATGGTTATAGTGAAATGATGAGAGATATTCCTAGTGAACAAAATGAAAAGAATTTTAATATTATTATTAATGAAACAAAAAGATTATCAAATTTAGTTAATGATATTTTAACATTATCTAAATTACAAAGTACAGAACAAAATGATAAATGGGATGAGTTTTCAATTAATAGTTTAATTGAGGAGGCTCTTGTAACATTTAATGTTATTGGAGTAGAAAAGAATTTTAACTTTATATTTAAACCTATATATAATTATATTATTTCAGCAAATGAAACACAAATTCAACAAGTTTTATATAATTTTATTGCAAATAGTGTTAATTATAATAAAGATACTTTAGATATAAAAGATATTATTATTAGCTTAGAAGAAAATAATAATGATTTAGTTGTTAGAGTTAAAGATTTTGGTATTGGTATTAAAGAAGAAGAATTAGAAAATATTTGGCAAAGATATTATAAAGTTTATGATATTAATAAAAAGACTACAGTTGGTTCAGGATTAGGACTTCCAATTGTTAAACAAATATTAGATTCTCATGGATTTAAATATGGGGTAAATTCAATTTATAATGAAGGATCTGAATTCTATTTTATTATACCAAAAGATAAAATTGTAAAAAGAATAAGGGAGGATGAACTTAGTGAAGAAAATTAATAAATTTATTTGTTTATTATTGTTGCTTATTTTTGTTTCTAGTTGTAGTTTAATACCACAAACAGAAAATCCTGATACAAATAATACCGGTAATAAAGGTGAAAATAATGTAACAAATAATATTATTGAAAATACAACTGTAGTTGGTGATATTAATATCAATGATTTAGAAGATTTAACGATTACAGCATATGAAAAAGTAAAAAAAGCATGTGTAGGTATTTCTTTTAAAGCACTTGTAACTGTTGATGGGATTACATTTGAAAATACAGTATCTACTGGTTCTGGTGTAATTTATAAACGAATTGATAATATCGATGATAATGGAAATCTTACAAACTATACATATTATTTATTTACAAATCGTCATGTTATAACAAATAATGATATTGAAACTAAAAGTAGTGTTTATGTATATTTAGGAGATGATTATCCTGAATATAAATTAGATATTATTGGTTATGATTCTTTTGTAGATATGGCTGTATGTAAGTTTGATTCTGTTTATTATATTGATCCTGTTGAAATCGCAAATAGTAATGAAGTTAAGCGTGGAAGTTTTGCTTTTGCTGTTGGGTGTCCTGAAGGATTTTCATTCTTCAATTCAGTTACTTTTGGTGTAATTAGTAATCCATTAATTAGTATGTCTGAAGATACTGATGGAGATAATGTTAAAGATTTCAATTTTACTTACATTCAACATGATGTTGCAATTAATCCTGGTAATAGTGGTGGAGGATTATTTAATCTAAAAGGTGAATTAATAGGTTTAAATACATTAAAACTTGCTTCTGAATTAATTGATAATATGGGATTTTCAATTCCTTCAAATACTTTAAAAACACTTGCTGAAGATTATATTGAAAAAAATGTTCCTATTAAACGTCCGCGACTTGGTGTTACTGCAATTGAAATTCAAGATTTAAATCCTTATGTAATTGCTTATAATAATTTAAAATCTATTCCTGATATTTATGGTGATGTAAAATATGGAATTTATATTACAGGTCTTGATAAAAAAGGTTCTATTGGTGCATCTAATGTAGAAATAGATGATATTGTTTTAGAAATTAATGATGAAAAATTATATAATATGAATTCTTTAACAGCAAAACTTAATTCACTTGTTGACTATAAAATTGGTGATACAGTTAAAATTAAATATTGGGATCGTTCTTTAGGATCAATTGTTGAAGAAATGATAACTTTAAAATAGAAGCCTTTAATAAGGCTTCTTTTGTTTGCAAAAAAACAATAAATATGATAAAATTATTAAAAAATATGAGGTAAAGAATATGGAATATAAAGGACCAAAACTAAAGTTTAACAATAAGCCATTTTCAAAAAATTTATTATCTAAAGGTGGTTTTGTTAAAGCAACCTATTTTAAAAATATCGATGGTGATACAGCTGTATTTAAAATAGATGGCAAAAGAGAAACAGTAAGACTACTTGTTATTAATACACCAGAATTATTACCAACTCCAAAACCATATTCTGTAGAAGCAAAAGAATACTTTACCTCAATATTAGAAAATGCTAAAGAAATTTATTTACAAAGCGATAAACATTCTACACTTAGAGATACAACAGAAGGAAGAAGACTTCTTGCTTGGGTTTGGGTTGATAATGAACTTGTTAATTATAATTTAGTAAGACTCGGATATGCTAATGTAGAATATGTTGCAAATGAAAAATTAAGATATTTAAGAAAATTAAGAAAAGCAGAAAAATTAGCAAAAAAAGAAAAATTAAGAATTCATAATATAGAGGAAAATAATGTATCTAACAGTTAATAATTTAAATCTCTCATTTGAAAATAAAAAACTATATTCTGATGCATCATTTAGAATTTTGCCAGGTGATAAAATTGGTGTTGTAGGATCTAATGGAGTAGGAAAAACTACCTTAATAAATGTATTATGTGGAAACCTAATTCCAGATTCAGGTGAAATCAAATTTGATGATAAAATAAATGTTGGTTATTTAGATCAATATATGAATATAGATAAAAATTTAACTATCAAAGAATATCTTAATACTGCTTTTCTAAAATTATATAAAATAGAAGAAGAACTAAATATTTTAATTGAAAGAATGAAACAAACAACTGAAGAAAATCTTCAATTAAAACTAGCAACTAGAATTACTTCTTTAAGAGATGAACTTGAAAAACATGAATTTTATCAAATTAATACAAAAATAATGAAAATTTCAAGTGGTCTAGGTATTACTAATTATGGAATGGATAAATTATTAAAACATTTATCTGGAGGACAAAAAATAAAAGTGATACTTGCTAAATTATTACTTGAACAACCAGATTTATTAATTCTAGATGAACCTACTAACTTTTTAGATACTGTTCATGTTGATTGGTTAGTAAAATTTTTAAAAGAATACAAAGGTACATTTTTAATTGTATCGCACAATCAAGAATTTCTAAATGATGTTGTAAATGTAATTTTAGAAATTGAATATCAAAAAATTACAAGATATAAAGGTAATTATGAAGCATATCTTGCTAAAAAAGCAATTATGGCAGAGCAGCTTGAAAAAGCTTATCTAAAACAACAAAAAGAAATTGGAAAATTAGAAGAATATATTGCAAAAAACAAAGTAAGAACTGCAACTGCTAAACAAGCAAAAAGTAGAGAAAAGAAATTAGAAAAAATTGAAAAAATTGAAATTCAAAAGTCAAGTGATGTTTATATCAATTTATCTTTTAATTATATTCCAATTTCATCTCATAAATTTTTAGAAGTTAAAGATTTAGAAATAGGTTATTATGGATATTCATTACTTCCTAAAATGAATTTTACCATTAAAAGTGGTGAAAAATTAGGAGTAACAGGCTTTAATGGAATTGGTAAGTCAACTCTTATGAAGACTTTAGTTGGTGAACTTCCAGTAGTTGCTGGGGAATTCAAATTTGTTGATAATGCTCAAATAGCATATTTTTCTCAGGAACATACTTGGGAAGATGATAATTTAACACCACTTCAAGAAATTTCTAATCTCTACCCTAAAATGGAGGAAAAAGAAATTAGATCATATCTTGCAAGAAGTGGTCTAAGAGGTACACTTGCAATTCAACCAATTAAAACATTATCTGGTGGTGAACAAGCCAAACTAAAACTATGTAAGATGATGCTAAAAAAAGCAAATATCTTAATATTTGATGAACCTACTAACCACTTAGATGCTAATGCAAAAGAAGGGTTAGTAAAAGCTCTTAAAAATTATCCAGGTACAGTCATTATTGTAACCCATGAACAATCGTTTTTAAAAGAAGTTGTTACAAGTGTTTACGATTTTGAAGAATTATTGTTATCATAAAAGCAAATTTAAAATAAATACACCAATATTATGTTATAATATTGGTGTATCATATTTATGGGGAGCTGTAAAAGGCTGAGAGGTGATTCGTTCACGACCCTTAAACCTGATCTAGGTAATGCTAGCGTAGGAAAGTATCTTTTTTACGTTCTTTGGCATCCAAAGAATTTTTTTTATTAAGGAGAACAAAAGTATGTTATTAACAAAAATTTTAACAAAAGAAAATGTTATAGCAATGTTAGTTATTTTAGCTATTTTTGCTGCATTTGCTGTTTTGTTCCACTACTTATCTAAAAAAATGAATAAAGAGGAAGTAGCAAGAACAAACAACAAAAGATTAATTAAAGATATTGTTGAAACAAGTATTTTAGTAAGTTTAACAATAGTTCTCGATTTAATCTTTAAAATGATTCCGTTTATGGATATGCCTCAAGGAGGTTCAGTTTCACTTACAATGTTACCGTTATTAGTAATAGCTTTTAGAAATGGTACAAAATGGGGTGTAATTGGAGGAGTTACTTATAGTATTTTAAACTTACTTCTTGATGGTGAATTATATCACTGGAGCTCAATTTTCTTAGATTATTTATTTGCATTTGGTGTAATTGGATTAGCTGGGCTATTTAGACCTTTAGTAATTAAATCAAATAACACATTAAGTTATGTTTATATGATTATTGCATCAACAATTGTAGTTCTAGGAAGACTTGCTTTTGCTGTATTATCAGGAATTATCGCATTTGAAACACCATTCTGGCCATCACTAGTATATAATGCTCCATATATTTTAATTTCAGGAGCTTTATGTATTGCTTCACTTTGTATAATTAAAAATGTTGTATTAAATGATATAAAATAAAAACTAACACCAATTAGATAATCTAATTGGTGTTTATTTTATAAGATGTCGATATAATTTATCATATTAGAAATAATTCTAATAATAATAATTTCCTTATGTTCTTCATTGATTTCGTAAAATATAATATAATTATCAATCGTTGTTTTTCTTAAATTTTCTTTATTTACGTATTCATTATTAATTATCGGTAAACTTTTAGGAAATAACGATAATAGGATAAATTTATTATTTATTCTATTCAGAAGATTTATAGCAGCTTCTTTGTTAACTAAGGTGTTTGCTATATAATTATAAATTTCAGTTAAATCATTTTTAGCAAATTTTTCAATAACAATTTTATAGTTATTTTGCATTATTAATTAATCCTTTAATGAAAGAATCTAGTTCAGTTCTGTTTTTATTTCTTTCTGGATCATTTAATGCTTCATTTATTAAAATTGCTGTTTGTAATTTTGCAAATGTTTGTTCGTATAGCTCAACACTCATTAAAACCATGTCGCTATATCCATTTTTAGTTATAATAATTGGTGTTAAACTTTCTTTACATAATTTCGAAATGTTTGCTGTGTTTTTTAATTCATTTATAGGCAAAATTTTCGGTAATGTTTGCATATTAACCTCCTTGTTTATTATATGCTTATTATGGTATAATTATACCATAATAACGCACAAAAAATAATTAATATGCAATAAATTTATATATTTCTAGAGTTTTTTAATATATATTTTTGAATAAGAGCCATAGATATTTATTATATTTTCTTTATACAATGTGAATCCATATTTTTCATATAAATTTTCATGATTTGTTGAAATATAAATTTTATTATAACCAATATTTCTAGCATAGTTTTCACAATGTTGAATTAATAATGATGAATATCTTTTTCCTCTATATTCAGGAAAGATATAAAGAAATCCAATCCAAGGCTTTAAATAAGGTAAATCTATTTCATCTTTATCAGTAAATATACAATAACCTAATAATTTATTGTCATTTGTAAGTAAAAAGACTTTAACATTTTCACTTGTATATTCTTTGAGCTTATTGTTTGATAGTAATTCATATAAAAATTTACCAGCATTCCAGTCAGACTCATTAATTTTTGATAACCAAAAACTTTTATTTAAACAATTATTATATTCAATAATCATAAATTTTTCCTAATTAGCTTTGCATTTGCGGTATATCTTTTCATATATTATTGTAAGAGGAATTAATCCGATAGTACAAGTTATAGAAAGAATGATAATGGCAATTAATTCATTCCAAATATAGATTATACCTGATATAAAGAAAGGTAAAGAATATGCCTTCCAAAGAATTGAATTTGCTTTATTGTATTTTCTTATGTCTTTTATTTCTGATTCTTTTATTGTTTTACCTGAATAAAAATTCATTGGTGTTTTTCTTTTGTTTGAATAGATTCCAAGACAAAAGAATAATATACCACAGCCAAATGCTACAAAAAACCATATAATATATTTAATCATTTTATTTTTTTAATTCCCAGTTATGGTCATTATGGTAAATCATTTGTTTAGTCATACCGCCATCAACACAAATATTTTCTCCAGTTATAAAAGAAGCGTCATCAGAACATAAGAATAAGACAAGTTTTGCAATGTCACTAGTTTTACCAATTCTTCCAGCAGGGTGCTGAAGATGATCTAGTGGATCACTATACTCAGTATTAGAATTATTAATCCATCCTGGTGAAATTGAATTTACTCTAACTTTATGGGCAAGAGATACTGCTAGTGCATGTGTTAATGCATGAATTCCACCTTTACTTGCTGTATAACTTTCTGATTGAGGTTGACTCATTCTATCTCTTGAAGAAGAAATGTTAATAATGGATGCATTTTCATTAAAATATGGCATAAATAATTTTGATAAATAAAAAGGGGCACTAATTCCTACTCTTAAAGCTTTGTTGAAATCTTCATAGCTACATTCATTAATACCTTTGAATAGAGGAGGAGCATTATTGATTAGATAATCAATTTTTCCTTCTTTTTCAATTACATAAGTTACAAACTTTTCTAATGTATCTTTATCAGCTACATCACCTACAAAATGATTCCCTTCGGATATATCAATAACATAACATCTAGCGTTTTGTTTAGTAAATTCTTCAACAATTGCTTTACCAATTCCTGCATCCCCACCTGTTATTACACATACTTTATTTTTAAACATTGCTTATTTTCCTTTCAAATATGATTAAGCTAATTATATCATAAATAGAATATTGTTTACAGTAATATATTAAAAATGTTTGATTTTTAAATCAAACATTTATTATTTTATACCATTCCATTCATTTAAGAATTGATTAATAAATTCTTTCATATAGTTATCTCTAGAAATTGCTATTTCTTTTGCAGTTGTTGTATTCATTAAATCTTTTAAATTAAATAATTTTTCATAAAAATGATTTAAAGTTGTTGAAACATGATTTCGATACTCGCTTTCGTTCATTATAAGATTTAGTTTAATATCAGGATCATACATTACTCTATTATGATGACCACCGAATGTAAAACATCTTGCAATACCAATTGCTCCTATTGCATCTAATCTATCAGCGTCTTGAACAACTTTACCTTCAATAGTAGA
>JBGVCU010000069.1:0-5443 GCA_045119035.1 Bacilli bacterium
AAGTGTGATTCTTTAGCTTTTGAAGAAGTTAAGCGTCATGATGAATATAAAGGAAGTAGAGTAAAACGAGGTTTATTTTTATCTTCATTAGGTAAAGCATTAAATGCTGATATTAATGGAGCTTTAAATATCCTACGTAAATATCTACATTTAAAAGAAGTCAATGAGTTTCCTGTTTTACAGGAAATAATTGATAGAGGTCTTTTGTTCAGACCATATAGAATTTCATTCTATTAAATAAAAGTATTTTAATGTTAAAAAATTTATATATTTTTTAATAGTTTTTAATACTTTTGAACATTTGTTGAGGAACTCTTATGAAACACTTTTTACTTTTCTTTGTCATGCTTATAACTTTAACAGGTTGCGTAAATAGATGTACACTTACAAAATACTGGTGGTTCGAGGATAATGAATACAAAGTTTACACAACAAGAGAACTCATTATTGAACCTTATAAACAAAGATTTTACAGATTACATTGTCAATCTTACTTAGAACCAATGACATATTTGGATTATAAAATCAACGGTGTTCCTGAAGTAAAACCACAAACAACAAATGTACAGTAAAAAGATTGAGTTGTTTTTAAATCTTAATTCTTTGAAGCTTTTGGAATTAAGCATACTAACAAAAAAAAAAATCAATGATATTTTCTTTTTAAGTGAACTGCTATTGACCTAAAGGTCGATAGCTTCTATTTAGAATTAAATACTTAATTCTAGTTTAAGTACTTTTAGTGTAAACACTAAGAGCACTTAAAAGTTTTATACTCTGAAAGTTCCTTCTCAAGAGTTTGGTAAGGTTTGTTGTAAACAACAAATTCACCAAATTTTAAAATATTAAATATATTTTATTTACATATAATCTTAACGTCTGTATATGAACCTAAAGATTCATATTTTTATTTGTTGATTTTATATAAATAATAATAAAAAATATGACATTTTCGAGTTATTATAATCTTTATGAAGACTTTTTAAAAGCAAATACCACTGTATTTGATGAAAAAGCAATACATAATTCAATTAAAAATATACTTTTAACACGCATAGGAAGCATGCCTGGTAAACCAACTTTTGGTTCAAGAATTATGGAAATCCCATTTAACCAAAACGATGAGGTTACTCACGCACTCTTAAAGCAAATCATTGAAGAAGCTCTAAAACAATGGGAACATCGTGTTACATTTAAAGAGGTTGAAATTGTTGTCAATGAAGTAAACTCTTTAACTGCTAAAATTTATTACAAGTATAAAGATAGCGGATTGCAAGGTTCTGTTGAATTGGATTTGATAAGGTAGTTATAAATATATAAAAAACATAGAATATCAAAATGGCTAAAACAGTAGAAACAGTACCTTATAGTTTTGACGATTTATATAAAGAGTCTAAAGCATTATTTAATGATTCAGGATTTGACGTATCTGAAGGTTCAAACACTGCCCAATTATCAGCAGTGATGAGTTATTTAGTGTCAACACTAAATACAAATACAGCAATGAACATTAATGAAACTCTTTTACCTTATGCAACTAAGAGAAAAAATGTCTTGCAGGATGCAAGAGTTTTAGGATACGAAGCACAACACGTTACTTCATATCAATATCGTTTGACTATCAGATTAAGTTACGATCTAATTGGTTATGGTAAAATTACTATTCCTAAATACAGTAAATTTACAAATGCAAACCATACCTATGTTTTTTTAACTAATGTTAATGATATTTCTACAACCACTGCCAATGGAATAATCATCGATACTGGTAATTTTAAAGTTAAGGATGTTATATATTCTCCAAAAGAATTAACTTTTGAATTTGATACCAATACCGGTTATATTAAAACAGCAAAAACAAAAACAGGATTATATGTAGATAATTTAAAAGAAGTTAATAAATTATTTCAAGAAAATAGGGATATTTCATTCACCATTAAAGAAGGTGAAATTGTTGACTATAATCTTGACCCTTCAGCATTAGAAGTCACAATTGGTTCTGTTACTGTCAATGGAAATACATACACAAGAAATTATATTGATATTCCATATACAAATGTTGAGAATGATGGTATTGATTGCTATGTAAGCTATTATGATGATTATGGAAATTATCAGGAAAAAGTCCCATATACAAGAACTGATGACTTCTTCTTCGAGAAAGACGCAAATACCACTAATATGGTTAAACACAAATTTATCCGTATTGATGATATTGAAATGGGAACACCTAGAATTTACTTCAAATATGCAGGTTTAGGTAAAGGTGTCCCATTTGGTTCCGTAGTTCAACTCTGTATTTTACAATCTGATGGTGAAGATGGAAAAATGCAAAATTTAACATCTTCTAAGAATGTATTTAGTTTGCCTAATTATAATTTTATGTACGATAGAGCGCAAACTGATGCAGAAAAACAAGTAGCAGATAATACTATACCGCAAACAGAAGAGTTAAATGTTGTTACCGGAATTACATTACCTACAATTACAAATGGTAATGAAAATTCTAATTTTTACGTTAATGATGTCTTTAAAAGTGCGAAGGTATTAAGTTGTGAGTTATTAACATCAGGAACATCCGAAGAATCAACAAATTCTGTCATTGTAAATGCACCTAAAGTTTACAATTCTGCGAATCGCTTAGTAACTTGTTTAGATTACAAATATGCATGCAATCGTTCTTCGTTTGTTTTAGATAGCGCCGTGTGGGGTGGTGAAGATGAATTTCCAAAAGCACCTGGTCACATTTGGTTTAGTTTTTTACCAAATAAAATTTCAGAAAGAGGATTTACCTCAGATGAAAATAAAACTGAATACATTAGAAACAACTCAGAATTAGTTTATAATTATGCAGAAGGTGAATCTGTTTATCAGCACCAAATGCGCCAAGAATATTATCAAAGAAACTATCTTTTAAATACCGAAATTAAATCTTATAACGCATTCATCAACGAGAATGGAACTATCGTTAGAAAATATGGTGGTGTTTGGGGTGATTTAGTAAACAAATACGTTCCTAGTTTAACGTTTCATCATAGACATCCAATATATATGAATTTTAATTATAATATTCATATATTAAAATATAATATTAAAGAAACCACTGAAAGTGTGCATGAAAGTTTGTTTAATGCCTTAGATGCTTGTTTCTATGGTGATGATAGCTTAAATTTAGAAAATTACGAAACTGAATACTTCCACACTAACATAGTAAAACGTTTAGACTATTTGCTATCTGATTTATGTGGCTTTACTTCAGAATTAGAAACTCAGTTAGTTTTAAATGAAAAAACTCTATGTACTGAAAATTGGAAGTCAGAATATAAAGACATTTATATTCCATTGTGCGTTCCTTATGAAAGATATTATACAAATGAAGGATTTTTAGACACTTCAAGATTACCAAATATTGATACTAAGAATTTTATTAACTTTACGTATGATATTATTCGTGATCCATTAGGTATTTACGGAACATATACAGATACATCAAATACGGCTTATTCAAGTTACGATGGACAGTATATATCTAAATATTCTAATGTAAACTCTCTAAGGTATTCGTTAGTTACAGGTGATTTGTTTGTCGATTGGTCTGTAATCAAAGCAAATACAGAAAAGAATAAAAACTTGTATTATACAATGAATGACGGTAAAGATTATACTGATTTGAGCACTAAGATGTTTATTGCTCCTATCAAAATCAAGATGAAATACCGTTATTTAATAACACAAGATTTTATCAATAAGTATAATGCAAATGAGTTTGTTGAAATTCAATTAGGATTTAACTTAGCTCCTGAAAATAAGAAAGATGAGTCTTTTAATAATATAAAATATACTTTATATAAAAATAATGACTCTGATGTGGTCGTGTATAACAATTCACAATTACAACCTATTATGACCAGAGACTTGACAGATAAGTCTAAAATTAGAATGTACACTAAACTGCATCTACAATATGTTGTGGATAAAGATAATATGCCAATTATGGAAAACTCAAATCTTAATAACGTATTAGAAATTGAGTTTGAGCGTACTTGTGGCTATTACTATTTGTTTAATACATTTAAGAAAGAAATTCTAATTCACTTATTCGTAAACGGTGATTATGAAGGATTTACTATTGCTCAAAATGGTGTTCGTTCTAATAAGTATTACGATGTGCATTTAGAAGAAGTTGCATCTACATTTAAGGCAAATGAAAGTCAGGTATATGATGACACTGCATTTTCAGATATTACGTATAGCAATCCAATTGCGTATTTAACAACATCTGATAGAAAATTTATAACTTGTGATGGCGCATCTGAAGATGGTATTCATCATGACTGGAGTGATCTACCTGAAAAAGCTCAAACTATTTTAGATTCATATATTCCTATAAACGGAAAGTCAGATTTAAGATACATCACGACTGAGGGATATGTTATTGATACATTAGAAGACGTATCTGATGTTGATTATTATACAGGTGAAGTTGTAAGGGATTATAATGAGTCTATGTATGAATACACACCTTTAACTGTAGATATGTTCAGACAAAACGTTTATTTGAATGTTAAATATCCAAGTTTAAATTTTAAGGTTCTAAGAAATGTAATTCCTAGACTTAATAATGTTAAATTTAAAAATTCGACTGAAACGTACTAATGAAATATAAGTCGCATAAAGGTTGGTATCAAATTCAACATAAGGAAAAGTTCATCAAACCAATTGATGAATATATGGAAAGCTGTGTTCAAAAAGACGGGTATATTTACATTCAATATAAATCAATGCTTGAAAGAATAGCTTTTAGATATGCTGATATAAATCCTAAAGTTAAATACTTTAGTATTGAACCTTTCAATATTCCTTACGTTAAACCTTTAGATAATAAAGTGCATAGATATTTTATTGATATGTACTTAGAATTTGTTAATGGTAGTAAATTCATTGTCGAAATTAAATCTAAAGGTGAAACGATCAGACCAATCAAACCTAAAAAGTATACTGCGAAATCTATTCTTAACTACAAGGAAAGTGTAGAAACCTTCATTATAAATCAAGCAAAATGGAAAAGTGCAAAAGAATTTGCAAAACAAAAAAATCTTAAATTTATTATCCTTACCGAAGAGCAACTAAAGTGAACTGCTATTGACCTAAAGGTCAATAGCTTCTATTTACAATTAAATATTTAATTGTAGTTTAAATGTTTTTGATCTTGAAAATCTAAACACTTAAAAGCTTTATACTCCGAAAGTTCCTTTCCAAGAGTCTTATTTTGAAAATAATATTCTCCAGCTTTTAAAAGATTAATAGCTGAATTATGATCTCTATCAATAATGTTACCACATTTACATTTTAGTGTACGATTGGTAACATCTGACATTTCTTTATGTCTTTCTCCACATTTAGAACAGATCTGAGAACTTGGATAATATTTGTCTGTATAGACAAT